>CAYIIH010000030.1:0-35305 GCA_964363225.1 uncultured Verrucomicrobiota bacterium
ACATGTTGAGCGGCAGGGCGACGATGGCTTCGAGCCAGTCGTTTTCGATGATCCAGCGGCGGAGGTTGCTCTCGCCCTGGCCGGCGTCGCCGGTGAAGAGGGACGAGCCGTTGTGGACCTCGGCGATGCGGCTGCCGAGGGGCGTGTCGTGGTTCATCTTCGCCGCCATGTTGGCGAGGAAGAGCATCTGGCCGTCGCGGGAGCGGGTGACGAGGGAGAGTTCCTCGCCCTGGTGCATGACCTTGAAGCGCGGGTCACGCATGCCGTCCTTGCCGCCCATCGCTTCGAGGTCTTTTTTCCAGCTCTTGCCGTAGGGCGGGTTCGACATCATGAAGTCGAATTCCTGCGCGGCAAAGGCGTCGTGCGAGAGCGTGGACCACTCCGCGCCGCCGATGATGTGGTCGGCGTTTTCGCCCTCGCCTTTGAGGAGCATGTCGGCCTTGCAGATGGCGCAGGTCTCGGGATTGATTTCCTGGCCGTAGAGGTGGGTGATGATTTGTTGACCGCGTTCGCTGGCGAGTTTGAGGAGCGTCTCCTCCGCGACGGTGAGCATGCCACCCGTGCCGGCGGCGCCGTCGTAGAGCAGATAGGAGCCGGACCGGATGGCGTCGGCGATGGGGAGGAAGATGAGCATCGTTATTAAACGGACGGCATCGCGGGGCGTCCAGTGTTCGCCGGCCTCCTCGTTGTTTTCCTCGTTGAACTTGCGGACGAGTTCCTCGAAGACGGTGCCCATGGCGTGGTTGTCCATCGCGGGCTGGCGGACCGAGCCGTCGGCGTTGAGGACGGGGTTGGGGCTGAGATTGATCTCGGGGTCGAAGAACTTGCCAATGAGTGTGCCAATAGAGTCGGACTTGGAGAGCGTGGAGAGCTGGTTGCGGAATTTGAAGTTCTCCAGGATGTCCTGAACATTCGGCGAGAAGCCGTCGAGGTAGGCTTCAAAGTCCTGTCGAAGCTGCTGCTGGCTGCCGCGGGATTTCAGGTCGCGCAGGGTGAACTTGGACGTGTTGTAGAACGCCTGGCCGGCGGCGTTGCTCAAGGCGGCGCGTTGCTCGGTGATGCCGGCCTTGTCGAGCATCTCCTTCGTCTCCCGCACAGCCTTCTTGGTCGGCTCCAGCACCGCATCCATGCGGCGCAGCACGCACATGGGCAGGATCACGTCGGGATATTTGCCGCGCTTGAACAGGTCGCGCAGAACGTCGTCGGCGATGCCCCAGATGAAGGAGACGATTTTGTTGTGAGTGGCTTGGTCCATTTAGCTGGCGAGGTTCATCCGGGCCAGGACCCACGTGGTAGGATTGCTCTCCTGCCCGAAGGTCCTTGCAGACGGCCACCTCAGGTCGCCTTTGGCCAAGCTGCCTGCCTGCCGAAGCCTCGGCGCAGGCAGGCCGTTTCCGTTGCCCGTGGCGAGGACCGTGGGAATGCCGAATGCCGGATTTCGAGTGACGGACGATACGAAACGCGAATTGCGAGCTTCGATTGCCGAATCAGCCAAGGTCCGAATGCCGAATCCCCAGTTTCGAACCCACTGAAATTCGGCAGTCGCATTTTCCACTCTGTAATTCGCCTCGCTCATTCGCCTCTGGGTTTACGCCCGCTGGCCCAGCGGCGCAACGAAAAAGACGGCGGGCGGGTTCCTTTCCGTTCCCGCAGCATTTTCTTGCATTACGAGGACGGCCTGGCCGCCGGGCGGGCGCGGTTGTCAGGTCTGCGGGCCGAACTGGAGCAGTGGCTCGGCGACGATGACTCGTTGTGGTATGCGTTCGGGTTCGACAAGCCCGGCGACCCGGACACGCCGGAGGTGGTGGAGAATCTCACGCTCACCGCCAGCGCGGCCGAGAGCCGGATCGTGTTTGCCGACTGGGACGATGCGCGCCGGGCGGGCTCCTATCGGCTGACGGTGACCCATGCTGCGGATGGCGCGAAGATCACAGAGATGATCGTATCCGAAAGCGAGGCAGCGCTCCAGGGCCTGCCGGCAGGGGCGACGGTGAAGGTGGCGGTATCATCACGCAATGGGGCTGGGAGCGAAAGCAAGGCGTGCGAGCCGGTCAGCATCGCCGTGCCGTAGCGTTCGCGCGCAGCGGACGGCAGGAGCTCACTCCGGCGGACCTGCCCAGCAAGCGCTTTCGGGGCTGCGCTCCGCAAATCTGAAACGCCTCACGCCGCCAACCAACGGAGAAACGTGAGTAGCAGGATCAGTTCAGGGATATTTGTGAATTCGGCTTTTCCCTCCGTTTCGCGTGAGTGGCGTGTTGCGGCGTTCTCAATGCTTTTTCTGGGTTGATCCCGCCTGCCAGCGAGGCGGTGTGCTTTTTCGGCGTGCGGTTTTCCGACAAAGGCCGTTAGCTTTCCAGGCCTTGAATCGCCCGTGAACAGTTTTCTTCATCTGACCAACGTGCTGGTCCGGGGTAAAACGCTAATCGTAAGCAACGTAAGACTCACACATCTCCAATCATCGGCGTTATCGTAGAGGGAGCCGATGATTTAAGAACTCTCCGGTTGCCGCACGGCTTCGATCCGATTCTTTAGCATGGCCGGCGGACCGTCTCTTTTTTTGGTGTCAGCGACCGGTTCAAACCAGTCTGCACCGGGCAGAATGCAGCCAGGCTGTCTGCTTTTGTAACGGCCATTCCGCTGGCGGAGGCACTGGCTGTTAAAGTGGGACAAGGTGGAACTTGTCCCTCCCTTTGGGATGATAATTGGGTCAGCCGACCGTGCAGGCTCTTCTTGACGGTGATTCCCTGGGTCTTAATGATCCGCCATGCCTAGAAAGATGGTACTGCTGACGGCCGGGCAGACGAATCCCGGCACTGCCAAAACAGCGATTAATCTGATTCGCTACAAACCCGAAGAGGTCTGCGCCGTTTTTGACCGGTCGCATCGCGGCCAGACCAGCCAGTCCTTGTTCGGCATGGGCGGCGACATCCCGGTGATCGGCTCATTGAACGAGGCGCCCGAGGCCGACATGCTGATCATTGGCATCGCCCCCGCCGGAGGGAAACTGCCGGCGGAGATGAAAGCGGTCATTTTGGAGGCCATTGCCCGCAAAATGAGCATCGTTTCCGGTCTGCACGAGTTTTTGGGCAAGGACCAGGATATCGCCCAGGCGGCGCGACAGCATGGCGCCTGTCTCCAGGATATTCGTGAAAACTCCGAGCGCGACGTCACGCAGCGGAAGGGGCTCAACGAAAAATGCCTGCGCCTGCACACCGTCGGCCATGACTGCAACGTCGGGAAAATGGTCGTCAGCCTCGAACTCAGCCTGGCGCTGCAAAAGGCCGGTCACGATGCCAAGTTCGTGGCCACGGGCCAGACCGGCATCATGATTGAAGGCGACGGATGCCCCATCGATGCGGTCGTGGCCGATTTCATCAATGGCGCAGCGGAGAAAATGGTTTTGGCCAACCAGCATCACGAAATGCTGCTGATCGAGGGCCAGGGCAGCATCACGCATCCGCGCTACTCGTCGGTGACACTGGGATTGCTTCATGGCTGCATGCCGGACGGCTTGATCTTGTGCTATGAAATGGGGCGCGAAACTGTGTATGGCATGGACCACGTCAAGCTGGCGCCGCTGCCGGTCTTCCAGCAGCTTTACGAAACCATGGCCAATGTCATGCACCCCTGCAAAGTCATCGGGGTCGCCATCAATGGACGCAGATTCTCGGATGCGGAAGTCGCGCGGGAACAGGAACAAGTTCGCCGCGAACTGGGCTTACCGGTCTGCGATGTGCTGCGCCACGGCCCAGGAGATTTGGTCGAAGCCGTGCTCCAATTGAAGAGGGAATTGGGGAAATGACCTTTACCGCGCCGTCCTGGCGATCTCCTGGTAAATCGCTAGAGCCTTTTGATATTCGGCCATGGCGGCGGCGGGCAAAACACCGCCGCTCCGCGTGATCTGGTCCTGAACTCGCCGGATGAGAAACTCGACTTCCTGGCGGCGTGGGCGCAACGGTTTTCCGGGGACTTCAACATAGAAAGGCCCGCTGTGAGCAAACCGCACCCGGCCCGCGGCCCTGCCTTCAAAACAACGCACCGCCATCCAACCGGAGGCATCAAATTCCAGCCTGGCCTTGAGCGTGTTCTCGAAAGCACCCGCTTTGGTTCGGCGGTTGTCCAAGCTCAATGTCTCCTGCACATCTCCATTGACCACGATTTCAATTCTGCTCAACGGCATTTCGCTGACGACGGAACCGCTCAAATGGAGTTCCAGAGGCAACGCCGCTGAACTCTTAAAGGTGTGTCCGGCATCTTGATTGTCGATTTTGGCGAACAACATCGGTCCCGTGGTGACGAAACTTCGCCCCTCCTTCAGCCCGCGCACCCAGCCGTCGTAGCTGAATCCGTCCGGGAGGTGGACGTACACCCGGCTGAAACCGAGCGGGACCGGATGCACGCCGTTGGCGGTGCCGGCGGTGGGCCGCAAGCGAAAGCCGCAATTCAAAAGCGTATAGTAATTGCGCAAACCATACTCGATCCAATCCCGTTCGGCTCCGGACCAGCCTTCATTGGGCAAGCCGAGGTAATCCGGTGCTTGCGCATTCCATTTTGTGAAACCGAATTCCGTCCGCCAAACATGGTTGTTCGACAGCTCATAAAGGTCCACCTCCATGACCGGCACGAGCATCATTGACCAGGGCCAATCGTGCTTATCCAAGTCGAGCAGCGCGCCTTCCTGATGCGCCCGCGCCGCGATAGAACCGACCGGCGGCGCGCCTTGCTCAAACGCGGTCCGGTGGTTCAGAACAAAAACCGCGCCCAGCGTGTGGTTTTTTCCATCGACCGTGAAGATCTCATACTCGGTGTTCCGGGGATAAATCACATGCGTAGCATCGACTTTGATCAAATCCGCGCTGATGTCTCCCGCGATGTTCTTGTCTCCCCTGGCGGGCGGGGCGAAGGCTTTGGTCACCCAATAAACCAGCGGGAAAGCCACATTGACATCCTCGGCTGACAGCAGATTGGGCAACTCATCGAGCGCCCGATGCACGTGCGTGTCGCCGGAGTACCAGCCGCGCTCGGCCAGATTGATCCAGCGCTTCAGAGGAAACTGCACCGCCACCGGTTGATCTTTGATCTCGATTGCCTGCGTAAACGGAAAATATTCCTTCCCGCGCTCGACGGAGACAGTGTAAGCGCCCGGCTCCAGATCAATGACGAACAGATGCGCCGAAAGTGTCGTGTGCATTTCGACCGCGTTGGTGTTCACCCAGTTCTGCTTCTGATAGCGAAGAGCCGACCCCTCCGGCGACGTTGAGCTTGGAAAAAGCCATTCTCCGGAACTGCTTTGCACGTAGATGCGCGCTGCCAATGGCCGGCCATCAGCGGCATCCACAATTGCGCCACGGACACCGGCCTTTCTTGCCTCTGCTGCCGAGGCCATCTGGAGCGAGACGATCAGGGTGAGGACCATGCCAAGCGCGTTTCGCCAAGGGTGTTTGCCTTTTAGAATATTGGCTAGATGCTGCCACGGGCCGGCGTCTTTAGACAGGTTTCGGCAATGGTTTGGGAAAAATCCAAAATCAGGATCAATGCTCATGTTCTTTTGCGGTCGCCGGTTCAAACTAACGGCGTTGTTTAATAACTTTTTCCTCCCAGCTTGGCCATGCAAATCCACGCTGGCGGCGGTCCCATAATCATCGGAGCGAGCCCGTGCCGCTCCAAGTTGTTGGAGCGCCGACATTCTTGCCGGCCCGCAGCACTCGTATTCTCCAGCGGGCGGACAAGAATGTCCGCGCTCCCGCACCAGCAACCACTCGGAGAGACCCGGGGCAGAGATGCTTACAATTAGCTTCCATTTGACAGCCAGGGGTCCTTTTGCTCTAACTAGCCCGCCCATGAAAAACTTTCGTACAAGCCTTCGGCATTCTGGAGTTTTGTTTCTGCTGCTCCTCATCGCCGGCTTTGCCGCTCCGCTGACGGCCGCGGAGTTAAAGCCCGACTCGTTGGAAGACCGGATTGCCAGATTGGAGGCGGCCCGGACAACGATTAACACTGGGGACAACGCCTGGATGCTGACCAGTACCGCTCTGGTGCTGATGATGACCGCACCGGGTTTGGCGCTGTTTTACGGGGGGTTGGTGCGACGAAAGAACGTGCTGGCCACGATGATGCACAGCATCAACCAAGTGAAAGGCGTTTTGTTCACCATTATTCTGGCCGTGGTCGCCACCTTCATCATCCTCAAGGTCGTGGACGCCCTGGTGGGCCTGCGGCCGCCCGAGGAAGAAGAAAGCCAGGGCCTCGATTTGGCGCAGCACGGCGAAAAAGCGTACAACGATTAAACCAAGGATTCGCAGCTATGAAGAAAATCGAAGCGATTATCAAGCCTTTCAAATTGAACGAAGTCAAAGAAGCCTTGAACGAAATTGGACTGCAAGGCATGACCGTCTCGGAAGTGAAGGGATTCGGCCGGCAAAAAGGGCACACCGAGATTTATCGGGGCAGCGAGTACACCGTCGATTTTCTCCCCAAGATCAGGATCGATATTGTCCTGCCGGATGCGCAAATCCCCGCCGCGATCGAGGCCATCATGCAGTCGGCGCGCACGGGAAAGATCGGGGACGGAAAAATCTTTGTGACGAACGTGGAGGAAGTCATTCGCATCCGGACCGATGAGCGCGGGGAGAAGGCGGTTTGACTGGATTGTTCAAGGCACCCTCTCATCGGTTCTGTGCTGCTCCTAAAGTCGCTTGTTCATGCGGACCATGCGTCAGAGGATCTACAGAGAGTACCCCACTGTCGAAGTCAAAGTTGTAGAAACTAGGAACGGACCCCTTTACGAGTTCCCTCCACAGCAACGCACTCACCCTGCCAGCAGATACAAATGCTGCGGCGGCCAGTCGGCCTTCGCGTCGAATTCGAGGAAGCCGTCGCTGATTCTCACGGGCACCGATTCTCCCACCGCGCCGGGACGTCCGCCGGCGAAGTGCAGCCGGGGCGCGCTTACCTTCTCGGCGAACGGAATGCGCACCTTCGCTTCGCCGTTCAGCCAGATTTCCAGCACCGCGCCGCCCACCACACGGCGGTTCGCAGAGACCGGCGCCCACGCGATGAAAGGCACCGCGCGATCGGCGAAGACGTGCTCGTGGTCGCCGAGGCGGATGCTCGCGCAGTCGTGGCCACCGAAGGCAATGAGGCGCTGCTGCGCGTCGAGGCGGAAGGCGACGAGCAGCGTGCCGCGATAATCCACCGTGTGGCCAGCGACGCGGAAGGTTTGCAGTTCGAGCGTGTCTGGCGGCAGCGGGTTCTTCGCGACGATTTCGTCGTCGCGCTTGGCGTCGCGATGGAATCCGCCCGGCCAGCTCTCGACGTGGCTGCGGTAGTGCGCCGCGATCGTCACTGTGCCGTTCGGGAAGCGCGTGGCGAGATATGGCGACTCGCGCGAGACGACCGACGGGTTGTCGTTCGCAGACAAGCCAGCGCGGCTCGGTGGATACGCACCGAGCGCTTTCAGGATGTCGAACCACGTCCGCACTTCGTAGCCGAGCGAGGCCGCTTGATCGTCGCGCGGACGGAAGCCGAGGAAAGTCGCAGAGCCGCCGTTCGCCGCTGGCCGGTGCACGACGACGACGCGGCCAGCCACACGCGCGACGACTTGCGTTCCCGCGTCTGGTTCCACGGGATAGATGTGGTCCACGAGGAAGTCAGTGAGGATCATCTGCGGCGTCACGGGCTTGAACGTGCCGTCGAACTCCACCTGGCTGCCCGCGGCGATCAGTCCCTCGTGCGCGGTGAGCAGCGATTTCACGCCGAGCAAGCGCTGCCAGCGTTCGAGCGCCGGCGCGCCGCTGAGGTCGAATCGCGACGGCGGCCCAGACCAGATGAGCTTCCCGCCCTTCGCGACGAATTCCTCGAGGAACGCCAGCAGACCCGGCGGCGGCAGTGGCTCAAACAGCACGGCGATGGTCCCGAAGCGCCGCCCCGCCATCTCGATCCAGCCGTCCGTCGCGACGCGCCCGCGCTCGAGCAGCTTCTCCGGCGTGACGTAGTTCGCGTAGCCGTACTGCGTCATCCACGAGCCGAAGCGTTCTTCACACGCGACGAGCGACAGCGGGTAGAGCATGAGCACTTCGACGTCGCGGTGCTGCCCGTCCTGGATCGCCATGAACGCCGGGTCGGGCGCGCAGCCGAAGGCGTTTTCGAGCGCGCGATGCCGGCGGTGCACGGAGGCGGGCATGCCCCACGCGGCGGCGTAGGCGTTGGGCGTGCGATTGAGGATGCCAGTCGAGCAGGCGAGCGCGAGCGCGTAGTAATTGCGATCCGACCAGCCGCCCTCGGCGTGATCGTTGCCGCCGCCGGTGAGAAAGGCGTTCCAGCGAAAATAATCGCTGCACGCTGATGCCGCCTGCTGGACCGTGTTCGACCAGAGAAAGTCGGGCGTGTAATCGTATTGCCGCGGGGCGTGGGGCGCGTTGCCGGTGCGCCAGAAGTCGATCGTCGGGCTTTGCGCCCACGTCGCGTGCGCGCGCGCTTCGAGCTCGTGGCCGTAAAGTTTCTCGGCGGATTCCTTCGCGCGGGCGAAAAGGTCCACGACGGTTTTCTCCAGCAGGTCGAAGTAACGGCGACGGAGCAGGAACGTGCGCTGGATGTCCTCGGGGCTGTCGCCGAAGACATGTTGCGCGGCGAGGCGGGCTTCGAGGTTCGGGTAAAAGCCGTGCTGGCCGTAGCAGAAATAGACGAGGTGCTTCTCCAGATCGGCAAACTCCGCGCCGTGCAGTTCGGCGAAGCGCCGCTCCAGATGCTTCGTAAGGTAGCGCAACGCGAACTGGCCTTCCTCGTGGTGGCTCGCGTAGCCCCAGTCCTGCTGGATGTGCATCTCGTCGGCGTAAAGGCCGTGGAGCGGCACGCCCGCCTGATGGTAGCGGCGCACGAGGTCTTCGAGGAACGGCAGAGCCTGCGGGCTGAAGTAATCCATCTCCGGCACCGCGTAACTCACGACGACCAGCACGCGGTTCAGCGGCCCGACCTGCGTGTCGCCGCTGCCGCTGATCGTGAGGCGACGCTCCTTGGCGCGCGGGGTGTCCGGCTCGGCGGCCTCGATCTCGACCGGCTGCTGCAACTCGACAATCTCGGCGGAGTTGACGGCGTAGAAGCTCGTGCGCCCGACGCGGCGCTCGCGGAAGGCGAAGACACGCATGCCCGAGCGCGTGAGTTCGATGGTGCCTTTGTTGTTCGTCCAGCGCAGTTGTTCCCAGAGCGACACGCGGAAGCGGCCCGTGCGCGGGTCGCGCCAACCCTCGCGGTAGTGGACCCAGCGGCCGGATTCGCCGGTCTTCTTCGCGTAGCCGCGGCCGATTTCGAGCGGGCTGAGCAGACTGAGTTCGAGGCCGAGGCCGTAACTCTTGAGCGTCTCGCTAATCTTCACCACCCGGCGGAGGTATTCGTCGAGATCGGGCGTGAGCGCGCGCGGCTGGCCGCCCTGGCCGGCGCGGTATTGGCTCCAGAACTCGTCGAAGGCGAGGATGATCGTCTTGGCGCCGGCGGCGCGCTGCTGTTCGCAGAGCTTGCGGAGCGTGGTACGATTGGGGGTCGCGCTGAGGCTCAAGTCCACTTCCTTGTCCGCGTCGGTGAGGTCTTCGAGCTGTGGGTCGCTGACGAGGATGATGCCGCCCTTGGGCAACGTGAAGGTCCACGGGCCGGGAAAGGTCAGCGCGGGATCGGGGAGCGCGTGGTCGGCGTTTGCCCCGCCGAACGTTACTCGGCTGCTGCTGACGGAACACACCACGCCGATTTTCGCCAGCCGCGCGAGGAATTCCCGGCGCGAAGAGGCATCAACGAGAGGAAACATAGAATCTTCTTTACTTGGTTGAATCCAGCGATGGTCTGGCATACGGATGTGCGACCGGGATAGCACAAAGCCATCCCGGTCCACTGTGTGTTCCCGTAGGCGCCGCGCCAAGCTTCAAATCCTGAGTTTTCATTGAAACGTAATCACACCCGCAGTGAACGCGCCTTCACCGACGCGCCAAAACTCTGGACAAGAGTGCCAATGCCTTCGCGGCTGCCGCTGGAAGGCGTGTCACCGGCTCACCGGTGAGGCGGCCCTGACGTCAACGAACCTCTGTTATCAACCTTCTGCGAATTTGAGTTTTCGCGTGGCCGGGCATTGCGTTCCGTTCAGCCGCCAAAGCTCTATGGCTGCCGGCGCAGTCGAAAGAATTCAGAGGCTTGGGCTGGTGTCGTGGAAAGAGTCCGCTCCGAACCCTCGATACCGATCTGGCCACTGACCTGCTGCCAAACCGGGGCCTCGGAAAGCGCCGGCGCGCGTTCGAGCACGTAATCAGTCGTGGCAAGCGGCCAACTGATTCTCAGGTTCGCGTCCGTTGCGGACCTCCGTATTCGGACCGCATCCTTCGCCGGCACCACGAGCTCCACGGTGGCGGGCGCTCTGAGTTGGAGGATCAATCGGCCCTCGGCGTTCTGGAATTGATGCGGTGATGTCAATGACACCTCCACGCCCTCAAGCCTGACCCGCGGCCTCTGCGTGAATCCGTTCACCAGCACGCGCCACGGCGGTCGCGGCCAACCGTTCACGCGGAAGCTCACTCGGTCGCTGCCTTCCTTGACCTCGGTGATAGGGCCTGGCGAATGGGCCATCAACCCATGATGCAAGAACGCGCGCCCATCATAGACCGGCGGTTCGCCAAAGAGTTGAAGCGCTTCGGAGAGGAGCGTGGCGGGATTGATCGGCACCGGGTTCCGCGCCTGGACGCGCAGATCGAAACTGTCGGGCAGCAGCCCCTGGTATTTCGGCTCGGCGGCCGTGTGAGTGTGTTGCACGCCCGCAGCGGCAATGCCATTGGCGAGTTGCCGCCACGGGCCGTCAAGGTCGTATCGCCCCAGGCGCCGAATGGCGTCGCCGTAAACCAACCCGCACCACTGCACGGGCAAACCCATCCAGACAGGAGCCACAAACTGGGTCGCGCCAAAGACGGGAATCGCGCTGTAAGCGCCGACCGGCTGGTCGTTCGGCGGCGCAAGATAAACGAACGGCACACCGGTCCACGCCCAATAACGCGCTTGTTCGAGGAAGTCCGTTTCGCCGGTCAGCTCATAGCCGAGTGTGTAGGCGCGCACGAGCCGGGCGCTGGCGAGAATGTCCGGCGTGTGCAGCGGCACCTCCCACGTTTGCGCGCCCCGCGGGACCGTGTGGCGAAACTTATTTAACGCGCGGAGCAGGCGGAGACCTTCGCCCATCAGCGCGCGGTCGCCCGAGAAGACCCCGCGTTCGAGCACGATCACCACGTGTGTCGCCGTGAGGCCACTGGCGTCGCGCGCCCAATGCGTCCGGCCGAGGTCGGTGCCGCTGGCCGGGGGTTGGTAAAGAACCGAACCATCAGGCTGAAAAACTCCGAGTTGCGCGCGGCCTTCCGCGAGCGCCGTCGCCGCGTTCTCCGCCACGGCTCCATAAACGAGGGCTTCCACCGGATGACGGATATGCCCGACCGCGGCGGAGTTGTAGTTCTGCGGCGCGACCAGAGCCAACGCGCTGCGCGCAACGTTCGTCAACCGGCTGGCCAGAGTGGCGTCGGCCACCTTTCCCGCGAGCCAATCCATGAACCGGGGCGCGTCCGCCACGGCTGCGCTGCCGAAATTTGCGCCGACGGCGTGGCGAAACTTGAAGCCGTCACGGATTTGCGAATCCAGCCAGCCGTGAGCGGCCAGTGTGAAATAATCAGTGGCCGTGTAACCGGTGTCCGGCCATGCGGGCCAGCCGCGGCGCGCCACGAACTGTTGCACTGCGGGAACGACGGTGTCGCCGCTCCCGCCGAGAATCGTCGCTCGGAACACCAGCGATTGGCCGGCGCGCAGGGTCTGGCCGGCGTAAGGCAGCACCCGGCCATCGTCGCGCATCGATGGATCGGAGCCGGGGAACACCAACGCCATGACGTGTCCGCCTGAATTGAAGATGCGGTCCGGCGAATCGTGCAACGCGGCGAAGTGCGGTTGCGGTTCCCACATCAGGCCGACGTAGCGACCGTTCGCCGCCAGCGTCATCAACGGAAACGTGAGTTTCAGCGAATCCGGCACCTGCCGTCGCGACGCGGCCCCGATCACGTCCGCCTCCGAACTGCTGGGCTCGTTTTCGAGGTATTCGACACCGGCCAGCAGGGCCTGGGTCTTGTTCGTGCCAAATGTTCCAAGCCCCGGCAACAGCGTGAGCATGGGGAGGAATACGGCCGAGCGATCCTGGCCTACGGTCACGCGTGTTTCGACCTCGATGCCGCCCGGCTGCGCGCTGGGGGAAAACGTTTGCTCGATCTGCCATTGGCCGCCGTCGGGGTCAGGGAAGTCGGAACGCACGCGCAGCGATTCGCCCGCGAGTTCCACCGCCGCCGGATTCGTCAGCGTGAGCCAGCGCAGCGAATGGCCGCTGGTGTAGCCGAGCAGCGAGCGCGTGTGGCCCGCGGCGACCCCTTGGCCGCTCACGCGCACGTCGAATGCGCCGAGCGCATTGCGGTTGTGGACCAGCGAAAGTTCACCGGAAGCAACGCCGAGGGCGTCCGCAGCGATCACGGGCGGCTCCGGCTTGGGCCAGACGGGTTCCTGAATCACTGGCCGCAGGTCAAAGTTCAGACGGCCCAGCAGACACGTGCCGCTGGTGCCTGGTGGATCGAGGCGCAATCGCGTCGCCGGCCAAAGCGCGGGCACGGGAACCCGGAGGTCCACCCAGTCGCCGCCGGGTACATAAAACCTGACCGAGTTCTCCTCGGTGGGACCGGTTTGGAAATAGAACAGTTGCGCCAGGCCGGACTGGCCGGACTTCAAGCGCAGCCGCATCCACAGCAACTGTCCGCCCGGATAGTCACGCGGCGGACCAAAGAAGTATGGATCGCCGCCGGTGATGACGAGGGGCAGACCTTCGAGGATGGGCGTTTGGATTTGCAGGTCGTGGGGCGATCCCCATTGGTTCGCGTCGGGAAGGGTCGCGAAGTCGAAATCCGGCAAACTTCCGCGTGCCTCGAAGCGGAGCGACGCGAGCGTCACTTGACCACCCGTGCCTGGCGGATCAATGCGCATTCGATAGTTCGGGCCGAGCGCCGACATCGGCACGCGTCCCTCAACCCACCGGCCCGCCGGCACGGTGAAACGAACGGACGCTGGCTCGGTCGGCGTGGAGCGGTAGTAAAACCCTTGGCAGGTGCCCGCCTGATCCGATTTGAGGCGCAGCCGCAGCCAGAGCGGCTGGTTGACCGGATAATCACGCGGCGGCCCGGTCAGGTAGGGGTCAGGACCGGAGAGGGTGACAACCAAGCCGTTGGTCGTTGCGTCGAGTCGAGAAATGTCGTGTGCGGCAATCCAACCCAAGTTGCCGGCGGGTTGGGTGAAGTCGAATGCGGGGAGGGTCTGCGCGTGGGCGCTGCCAACGAAAGCCAGCAAAAAACTCACGAGCGGCGAGAGTGGAAGTGATGAGGTTCCGTGGGTTTGGCGGGCGTTCGACCCCCGTATATTTTCTGACCATCCTTCGCGTTGACCCCGGGTGGGCGCCTCCAGCGATTTCATTTCAGACCCGCAAGACTTCACTTCTTGAACTCCATGATGATGCCGTTGGTTTGCCGCGCGGAAAAAGCACTCACATGGCCGTCCACATACACGAGGTTCGCCCGGCCCAGCGGATAGCGCTGGCCGTGGCGGTAGCCCTCGTCATATCGGCCATCGGGCGCCTGACCAAGGAAAGTGATGGCCGGATGGTTCAAGTCCTTCGACCCATCGGCGATCAAGAAAGTCTGCGCCGGATTGGGCACCGCCGTGAGCTGGGCCGTCTTCGGACTCGTCACCGACCGCGGGAAGCTCAGCAGCACGTACTGGTTCATCCCGTAGCTGATCTGCCACGGGTTGCCGAAGCCGGGGAAATTCTTATACTTGCCCCAGTGGTTTTCCTGCAGGCGGGTCGGACACCGGAAAACGCTTTGGGCAAAGTCGCTGCTCGCCGTGGTGGTGCCGGCTTTGAACTTGGCGCGCAGGACGTACGGCACGATGAGCGTCTGATAGTTGTTGCTGTTGGCGTCGTCCCAGTTGGCGTTGTACCACCAGGCAAACGGGAGTTGGTCATCGTGATCATCGGCGTACAGGAACACGGCCAGGCCCTGCTGTTTCAGGTTGCTCTGGCAGAGCGTGGATTGGGCTTTGGCCTTCGCCTTGGCCAAGGCCGGTAACAGCAGGCCGGCCAAGATAGCGATGATCGCGATGACCACCAGCAGTTCGATCAGCGTAAACCCCCCGACCGAGGCGCAAGCTTTTTTGCGATCCCTCATGGCAAGGAAGGGACGCCGCGCAGCGACGCCCCTTCGGGTGTGTTCCCGCAGAGTCGGCTCACATTTTACTTAGTAAGCCGATAATACCTGGCTTTTGCGCCGGCAGTCACGGTAACGACGTTCTCGTTACCCTCGACGGTCACCGGCGAATTGTCGTTGGCCCAGCCGCCGGGCAGGTTGGTGGTCGATTCGAGCACGAAACCGGTGGCGTTGGCGCTCCAACTGATGCGAAGATTGCCCTCCGCCGTCAGCGCCGCCAGGATGTGAACCTTGGGCGCAGGGGGCGGGACCTCGCCCCGGACGATGCGGATGTCGTCGAGCAGCAGCGTCCGGTCGGCGCCGGCTTCGGGCACGGACGAAAACCGCAGCACGCCCTCACTGGCGGCAGGCGTGAAGACGACGGCCCGCCAAGGGTAAGGCTCGGTGCCGCCCACCGGTGTAATCTCTTCCTCAAGCAGAGGCTGCTCGTCGAAAAAGACCCCATAGGCCAGGTTGCCATTGCGGGAGTTGACCGCGTAAATCACCGTGTATTTCTGACCGGCGGTCAGTCCGGTGATGTTCTGACTGGCGTTAACAGCGCCTTGCAGGAAGAGCACACGGTCCTGGTCCGGCGCAGAGCCGTTGCTAGTAAAAGGTCCGACGCCCGTGATGTTGATGCCGTAGCCACCGCCGGTGATCTCCCAGCCACCCAGTCTGCGTGGCTGAATGTACCCCACGCCCACCGGGCTGCCGGTGCCTTCAAAGCTGGGGTTTTGAACCACGATCTGACCGGGATCACGCTGGACAATGTTGACGCCATCGAGCAGGAATGTCGCATCGCCCGTCGGGGTGGTGACAAACTCCAGCAAACCTGACGAACTGTCGGGTTTGAACTCGAGGTTCTTGAAGTAATAGGGGTTTTGCTCGCCCACCGGCGCGATCTTCTCGATCTTCGCGATCTCCTTGCCAGCGAATCTCACTGCCAGATCCATGCTGAAGTCGGTGGTGTTGGGAGGGCAGCAGTTGCGGATGTTGTAATAGAATTGCAGCCAGTAGTTCTGCCCCGGGCTAAGGCCGCTGAGCTGCTGCGACAAGGTCGTGGCGGCCTGAAGGAAAGCAATCTGATCGCGATCCGGAATGACGCCGTTGTCGTGGAACGGTCCGGCGGCCGTGTTGAGGCCCGAGCCACCATTCCAAGCCAGGATCGCGCCATAACCGACGCCACCCGGGGCCTCAGTGGTCTCGAAACTCGAGTTGCGAACGAACGAACTCACCACATCGACACCGACGTCGTTCACCACGTTAATCCCCGCGGTCTCCACGAACTCGACGCGCACCGTGCCGCGCCCGACCCCTTCCACCTCGAAGGTCTTCGTATTCGCTCCGCCTTTGTCATAGTGGAGGGTGAGCATCCCGTCCGCGTCCGCGCCGACAAGGGTGGCGACATTGACGTTGCCAATGCGCAGCTTGATATCGACCGCTTTGACGGCCAGCACTTGAGTCGGGACCGTCAACGTAATCGTTCCCTTTTGGCCCGGACCCAGTTCGGCCTTGGTCGGATTCACCCCCAGAGGCGGTATGACTGCGGAGACTTGGCCGGCCACCCGCACCTCATCCAGGAGCAGGACATCGGAACCATCCTTGGTCTGGGCGAAAGTGATGGCGGCCTGGATGTCCGTCGCGGTGAACTTCACGCTTTTGGTGCGGTAAGAATTCGTGCCGCCCACGGGCGTCACGTCTTCCTCGAAGAGCACCGCACCGCCCACCTTGAGCTGGAGGTGGGGTTTGGTTCCCGACTTGGCGTTGTAGGCCACCGTCACGGTGTAATCGGCCCCCGCCACGAGATTGGGAACGACCTGGCTTAAGGAGCCGGCACCTCCAATAAAGGCAACGTTGTCCTGGTCGGGCGCCGCGCCGTTGTCCGCGTTGCTCGTGCCCAGCGACGCGACGCCATACTGGCCTTCGCCGGTCCAGCCAGCAAGGCCATCCGGGGCGAGGATGCCCGGGTCCGCCACCACGCCGCTGGCCTCGAAGCTCGGATTCATCACCGCTAAGTTGCCTATGTTCGCTTGCGCCTCGTCGCGTTGCACGATGGTCACGGCGTCCAGCACCATGGTAGCGTCTCCCACGGAGACGGTGGTAAAGGTGAGCGTGCCGGTTTCAACGTCCGGCTTGAAGGGCACGTTGCGGAATTTGTAGGGGTTGCCGTCGGTGGAGGGCTTTACGTTGGCGACCTTGTCCAGCTCGACGCCGTTGAATTTGGTGATCAGGTCAATCGTGCCCCCGCAGCAATTGCGGGCGTCGTAAAAGACTTGGATCCAGTATTGCTTGCCAGGGGTCAAGCCGACGATGTCTTGGCTGACGTCACCGCTACCCTGTTTGAACGCGACGCGTGTTTGATCGGGGATCGGCGTGCCCCCGTTGTGGAATGGGCCGCCACTTTCGTTGATACCGCTGGCACCGGGCCACGCGTCCACAGCGCTGTAGTGCGGCCAGGTCTCGTTGTAGTTGCTCTCGAAGCTGGGGTTCTTGACGAAACTGTCCGCGGCCAGGATTGGCTGGGTGGCCACAGCCAAGCCAGCCAGCGCCAGAAACAGCGGGGGTAAGGAATTGTTTTTCATAAGCGGTACATTTGAGTTGACGGTTGTCTGACAAACGACGATGCGCCGCGCGAGCCAGCGCGCGGCCCACCTGATCTAAGGAATTGCCGTAATTCGTCCGCAATTGGGCTGGCGCTGTCAAGACCAAAGTTGCGCCAGCCAAAGCGCAAAGCGCGTCGCCGTGCATCTCCGAGTTGTGGGCGTGGGTTGATCCCGTTGCTCCGGAGCGGCGGCTTGCAGCCGGCTTTGGGCCCTATTGACCACCCGTCGTCCCGAAGATCCAAGGCCGACTGCAAGTCGGCTCTCCAACAACTCGGAGGTTTATCGGGTGCGTCGATTCATGCGAGGCGGGCGCTCGTTCGCCAAAAGCGCCTCTTCTGCCGGCGCAGACCGCGCGATGTGAGGCCGGGAGAGCCGCGCGGCGGGACTATCTCTTAAAGTCCATGATGATGCCGTTTGTTGCCTTGGCTGAAAACGCGCCCACGTGGCCGTCGAAGAAGACCGCGTTCGCCCGGCCCAGAGGGTGCCTGTGGCCATGTTTGTAACCGATGTCCCAGTTGCCGTCGCTGTTCTTGTCCAGCCGGATTACGGCCGGGTGATTGAGCTCGTACGACACATCCTCCGTGCCCAAAGTCTGTGCGGGATTGGGGAGACTGGCCAGCTTGGCGGTCTTGGGACTCGTGACCAGGGGAGGAAAGCCGCGCAGCGTGTATTGGCTCATGGCATAGCTGATTTTCCACGGATTGCCCGGCAGGCCCGGTTTGAACTCCTTGATATTGCGCCAGTGGTTTTCCTTGAGACGCACAGGGCAACGAAAGACGTTTCTGGCAAAATCGCTGTTCGTCGTGACCGTGCCCGACCGGAAACTGTTCAACTGGACATACTTGATCAGTAGAGTCTGGAAGTTGTTCGAGTCCGCGCTGTCGAACGGAGCGTAGTACCACCAGGCGAACGGCAGTTGGTCGTTGTTATCGTCGGCATACAGAGACGTCGCGAGGCCGATCTGCTTCAGGTTGCTTTTGCACTGAGTGGACAGCGCCTGTTGTTTGGCCCGCGCCAGGGATGGGAGGAGCAAGCCGGCCAAAATGGCAATAATGCCAATCACGACCAGCAGCTCAATCAGGGTGAACGAGGCACCCCGTCTCCGGCCGCCGGAATCTGTCTGCGATCTGAGTCTCGGCCTCATGCAATTCATCACCTTTTCAACGATGGACTGAGTTGCATGGCATGCACTCGCGCCACGTCGCCCATGTAATGGTCCATGCCATATTCTTGCACGGCCTTGCTGATGTGGCCCCAGGCCAGTTTCGTGTCTCCGGTAATGTCACAGTAAAGCGCCAGATAAAAATGGGCGTAGAACAGCCGATTCTTAAGCTCCTCCGGCGACGGTTTGCCTGCTGGAGCGGCAGCCAGCACCTCGTCAGCGGCACCCTTGCCCGCAAAGAGCGCGTAAACCTGCATCATCGGCACTCGGCGGTCCTCTTTGATCAGCATCAGGAAGGCGCGCGCTTTTTCCAGACCGGCGCTCCGAGTCACACAAAGAAAATGCCAGACCGCATTCTCCACATCTTCGGGGTTGACGGTTTGATGCCTCTCGAATTGCCGGCGGCCCTCCTCGAAGCGGCCCGCGTAATAGCAGGAAATGCCCCGCTGCCAATGATACGGCGCCCGGTCCGGCTTTAACTCGATGAACTTGTCGAAGTCGGCCATGGATTCCTTGATGTGGCCGAGCTTGAAATGCGCGCAGCCGCGCCGTTGGTAAATATCAGCCGCCTTGGGATCGAGCTTCAAAACCTGGTCGTAATCCGGGATCGCCTTATCATGCTGGAGGAGGCTTTCGTGCATGGCGCCACGGAAGAAATAACTCTCGCGATTCTTCGGATCGGCTTCGACGGCTTTGTCGGCCAGGTCTTGGGCCTTTTTGATCAGACCCTTGTGCCAGGCCACTTTCGCCTGCTGGAGCAGTCCCAGCGCTTTCTGGTCCTCGGCGATGGTTGGGTTGACTATGGCTGAAGCCAGCCAGCACCAGCTTGCCAAGACGATCAGTTCTGTTTTCGTGTGTTTCGTGTGTTTCGCGGTTTAAATTCAGGATTTAAGGGTTATTCTCGCTTCCAAACTCAGCGGTTGGGTCGTGCCAGATTGTCAAAACCGGGCCGAGCGGGCAGGCGCGCCAAGCGAAAACGGCCTCAATCCCATCCTATCTTGCGGCCTTTGTTTTGTTCCTGCAGCCAGGCCATCAGCGGCTTGAAATAGTCCACCATGGCGCGCGTGGAAAGGTCTTCGCCGGTCGCCTCCCGCAGCACTTTGCTCCAGTCTTCCGTGCCCCCCTTTTCCATGATCCTTTTAAGAAAGGCGCCGGCTGCCTGGTTGTTCGCGTAATTGCAGTTTTGCGGAGGCTGCTGAAGAATCTTCCGGGCAGTATGATCGTGGAATTGAAATTTCAGCACCGTGGCAATGGCGTAGGAATAGTAATAAGCCGGCGTGTCGTTGATGTGGGTTTTGGTGGCGGGGTCGCAGAACTCTTCACCGCGTTCGCCGGGCGGTTCGACGCCTTGGAGTTCCTTGACGTACTGCCACCAGCGGGCATTCCACCGGTCGGGGCTCAAGTTCTTGGCATACACATCCGCTTCCCAGTGCGTCATGGTGCCCGAACTCCAAAAAATAAACGGCACGGAATTGGCCAAGGCATCATTCAAGAGAAAGGCGGTGTCGTCAGCCTGATAATCGGCCGGCAGAACTCCCAGCGACTTGAGGTATGGAACCTGGCCGGAAGCCAGTGAAATCAACTCGCCCATGCCTTCGTGAAAGGCCGGATTCGCGCCGATGCGCAGGAGCGGCGGGACCTCGGGGCGCGTATAGCTGATAAAGTAATAGCCGTGCCCCAGTTCGTGGTGCGAGGTTTCAAACCACTGGCTGTTGGATTCGACGCTCATTAACGAGCGGATGTCCTCATTCAGGTCCACGTGCCAGCAGGAGGCATGCGTGTTCTTCTTCCGCGTCTCGCCCGCCTTCACCGGATAGAGGTCCGACAAGCTCCAGAAGGTGGCCGGCAACCGGGCGAAGCCGAGGCCCGTGTAAAATTGCTCCGCCGTTTTCACAATCCACTCCGGGGACTTGTCTTTGAAACGACTGTCCAGGTTGGCCGCTTCCACGATGCCCACCCAGTTTTGGCTCCAACGGTTGTTCAGCCAATGGGCCGGGATACGCTTTGGGACAGGCTGGCCGTATTTCCTGGCCAGCTCGTGCTTCACCCAGGTGTGAAGCTGAACGTAGAGCGGTTTTAACTGCCGCATGAAGTCTTCCTGCAATTGCAGCATTTCGTCGGTGCTCATGCCATAACCAGCCACTTGCAGGGCAAAGTAATCGGCATGGCCCAGCTCTCGAGCCACTCCGTTGCGCAAGCCTTGCAGCTTCACCAAGCCGGGTTTGAGCGCCGGACCCGACTGCTTGGAAGCTTCCCAGACCGCCCGGCGCTCTGTGAGATTGGTGCTGGATTGGAGAAGATTATCAATCTCATTGGCCGTAATCGGCTTGTCATTCAGGCGGAAGGTGAAGGAATTCAGCGTGGACGCCTGTTGAGTCTCGGCGGCAATGCGAGCGGCGACCAGATCGGGATTCGTCATGGGACCTTCGGCCGCATTTAGGAGCGCCCGCTCCAATTGCCGCACCGTGACCGGAGCGAGTTGATCACGCTGCTGCAGCAACGCTTTGGCCTCCCGGATGAGCGCGGGGTTGCCGGTGAAGGCGGCCCTGGCTTTGCCGGCAATCTCGGAGGCAGCATCGTGCGCGGGTGTGACATCCGTCGCGGCGGCCCATTGCGCCTCGCTCTCCACACGATAAAGCGCTTGAAAGGCGGCGTTGACCAATTCCAGGAAGCGATTGGCGCGCTCCTGGACCGGTGAGAGCGGCTGCGCCGCGACACCCGGCATCACAAGCAATCCCGCCGATAAAACTCCACAGCATGTTTGTCTCAGAAACGATTTCATAAGCCGGAAAATAGGGTCGAACCCGGCGGAAGACAATCGCAAAGCCAGGCGAAAGCTAATCGGGCAGGGCCTCTTGTTTCGGCTCGGGCAGCCAAAAAGAGGCCGCGTAGCCTGCGGCATAAACGAACAAGGCCACGGCGGCGGCGGTATAAGCGAGCTTGGCCGGCGCGGTGCCGCCGGGAATGAATCCTTGCACCGCCAACGAACTCGTCACCCAGGCAAACGAGGTGCCGATCATCCGCCCGCCAATATTGGCGGCGAAACTTTCGCCGGTGCCACGCAGGTGAATCGGATAGACTCTCGGCAAGTAATTCCCCCAAAAACTGAATTGGCCCACCGTGAGCAAACCGGCGAAAAAGATGCCGGCGTGCAGCAGGGTCACATGGGCCTGGCCCAATTTCAGCCAGGAAAGATCCAGCGTGAAAAGCGCATGGTTGTGGATGGCCGTGTAGGCGAACACCAAAGGCACGAGCAAAAGGCCGGGCGCCAGAAACACCCGGATGAGCTTGCGCCGGCTGACAATGCGCACCACCAGCAACGCGAGCAAACAACGCCCCGCCAAGCCGCCCACTTCCTGCACTTTCGTGTAGTTGGCCGCCGCCGCTTGTTCGATTTTCTTTTGCTGCGGAACAGGTTTCCCGGCGGTTTGCGCTTTCACTTCGGGCAGACCGGGCACCATGCGCGGCAGATGTTGGATGGCCCCAAAGGCCGCGCCATAGGACAGAGCAAACATAATCGTGGTCACAAGGGTGGTGCGCCGCAATTCAGGCGTGAACAGTTCGGCGAGGCTTGGCCGCCTTAACGTTCCTTCGATGCGCTTTTTCTCCCAGGCCGGCGATTCCGGCAGAAAGGGCCGGATGATGATCAGCGGCAGGGCGGGGATCAGGCCTGACATCAACGTATAACGCCAGGCGGCATGAGGTTCCTTGATTGCGCCGCCGAAAAAGTTCAACCAGTCCGGCAGGTTGATCATGGGGAATTTGGCCGCGTAGGCGACGCAAAGACCGTTGGCCACCGCTACCAGCAATCCGCCGACCGAGGAAAAGGCCTGGGTATAACCGAGCACCCGCTCGCGGCGATGCGGTTCCGCAAAGAGCTCCGCCAGCCAGGCCACCGCGGCCACAAACTCAACGCACACGCCGATGAACGTGGTGCAGCGCAGAACCAGCAACATGTAAATGCTGGTCGAAAAACCCGCCGCAAACGCGGAAAACGCATACAGCAGAATACTGTAGGTCAGAACCCGCCGCCGCCCAAAACGGTCGGTCAGATATCCTCCCAGCAAACCAAAAATCCCGCCCGCAAAAGCCGGGATATAAAAGAGGCGTCCCACCCACGCCCCAAACTCGGCCGAGCCGGGCGCCGCGCCGACCAATTCTGACAGGGCCGGCGCCACAATCAGCGGCAGCATGAGCAGTTCGTAAATGTCGAAGGCAAACCCAATGGCGGCGATGACACAAATCAGCCACTGTGTTGCCGTCAAGCCTTTCGGCCCTGCTTCAGAGGATTCCATGGCCCGCTTCTATGCCACTAACCAAAGCACATGCACAAGCTTTTTGTCCGCGCTGCTTTCAAAAGTTGCGCACGTCCGAGTTGTGGGCGATGTAGAGTCGGCTCCCTGCCCGCCGCCAGGCAGGCGCATATTCAGCCGAGGGGCGAAACGGCTTCGCTCAGCCGCATCCTTACAATAGGATGCGCGGGCCTCCAAGCCTGCGCGTTGGTGAGAGCCCGGTCATTGCGCCCCTTCGAGTCGATTTCACATCGGCGAAACAGATCACTCAAACGTGAGGGACGATTCAAGTGGGACGTTTTCTCAAAGCTCGGCTGCTGTGAGGCGCTCACGGCACGCGCAGGCATGGATGCCCGCGCTCCTATTGAATCGAGTTCCTTGGGGGCGCATAAAAAGCCTTTGAAATTCTGACCGGGTGGGCCATAAACTGTCTTTACTGCATCGGAGCCAAAGCCATGAACCGGCTCCAGTGCGCGCAGAATCTAAAAAACGAAAGATCTTATGAACCATTCCAGAATCCGGACGTTAACCCTTTGGGGAATTCAATCGGTGATCATGACCGGCCTGCTCCTGGCCGGGCGGCCGTCCGCTCAGGCCGCGCCGGCGGCTGTCCCTCCTGCTGATGGCAAGCTGCGGATCATTTGCTTTGGGGCGCATCCCGATGATTGTGAAATCCAAGCCAGCGGGTCGGCCATGCTTTGGGCTGCCAAAGGGCATCATGTCAAATTCGTCTCGGTCACCAACGGGGATATCGGCCATTGGCGGGAGGCCGGCGGCCCGTTGGCCCGGCGCCGGACTGCCGAGGTGCTGGCCGCGGCCAAGATACTTGGCATCACGACCGAAGTGCTGGATATCCACGATGGCGAGTTGCTGCCCACCCTGGAGAATCGCCGGCTGATCACCCGCCTGATCCGCGAATGGAAAGCCGACATCGTCATGGGCCCGCGCCCGAACGATTATCACCCGGACCATCGCTACACAGGCATCCTGGTGCAGGATGCGGCTTACATGGTGACCGTGCCGTTCTTCTGCCCCGACATTCCCTATCTGCAACACAACCCGGTTTTTTTCTACTACCCCGACCGCTTCCAGAAGCCGAATCCATTCAAGCCGGATGTCGTGGTGGCGCTTGATTCAGTGATTGAGAAGAAGCTGGACGCGCTCGACGTCATTGAATCCCAGTTTCTCGAGGGCGGCGCAAACGGCTCGGCTGACTTGATTCCGAGCGATCCAGCCAAGCTTAAGGACCGCCGCCGCCAGGTGCGCGAGGGGTTCGCCAACCGTTGCAAGTCCATTGCCCGACGATTCCGCGTTGAGCTGGCCGATTGGTATGGCAAGGAAAAAGCCGGCAATGTCCAGTATGCCGAAGCCTTTGAGGTTTGTGAGTACGGCCGGCGTCCCGACAAAGCCGAACTGAAAAAGCTCTTTCCCTTCTTTGGCGAATAGACAGGGCTGGCCGGGAGTGCGTCCAAGAGGTTCCCTGGCAGTTCAATTCGTGATGCACAGTCGGCGCGGCCGGCCACCAACCCTTCAGCTCCAGGCCTCGCTCAAAAAGCGGATGAAATTCCCGTGCATGATCAATTGCACGTCTGCCTCGGCATACCCGCGCGCCGCAAACATGGCTGGCAAACGGGAGAGATCCGCAATCGTGTCCAGATCGGCCGGCGATTGTTCGCGTCCGAAAGCGCCATCCAAATCCGAGCCGATGCCGGAATGCCGCGCACTGCCGGCCAGTTGGCAGACGTGATCAACATGGCCGAGCAGAGTCTCCAATTTGACGCCGGCCATTTCCGGCGTGGTCTGGCCGCGCACCCAGCCTGGCGCCAGCATCCAGGCGTCCAGGGCGCCGCCCAGGACTGCGCCGCGCTCGAGGAGGGCTTTGATTTGTTCATCGCTGAATTGGCGGTTGTGGGGCACTAAAGACCGGCAATTGGAATGGCTGGCCCAAAGCGGGCCATGAAAACAATCCAGCGCTTCCCAAAAACTTTCATCGCAGAGATGGGTCACATCCAAAACGATTCCCAGGCGCTCCATTTCCGACAGCAACTCGCGCCCGCGCCAACCAAGGCCGCCGCTGGCGTCGGTGCCCTGCGCGTACGTGCCGGGGCCGTAATGCGCGGGGCCCACGGCGCGCAAACCTTGCGCATAAGCTCGTTCCAGGTGAGCCGGAGTCAGAATGGAATCTGCTCCTTCGAGGCTCAAAATGTAGCCGATTGGCAGCCTGGTGGCTGGCGAACCTGTGGCTGCGCTCGTGAGAGCGCGGTCTGTCATCTCATCGGTCCCAAGCTCACTTACTGGACACACGCTCATCTTGAGCGCATTTTCCCACAATTTCACGTGCCCTTCGAGGCCGGCTTTGTCCTTGATTTGCACCATCTGTCCTGCTTCTTCCATGGCGCGGTACCAGGCGAGCTGCCCCTGAGTTTGTGCCCAGGCTTGTTCCGGACTGTGCCAACCCGGCAGAGGATTGCGTGGCTTGACATAGCGCGCGATCTGCGTCGCTACGCAGAGACCGATGCCGCCACGCCGCATTTCCGGCAGCGAAACAGTGCCTCGGCCGCGATCCGGTTTGTCGGTTAAGCCCTGCTCGCGTTGTCGAATCTCGCCGACCGGCCGGGTCAAGTCGCGGTTCCATTCCAGCGCGTTCATGCTGAGGTCAAGATGGGCGTCGAAGACAAGCATTTTGCAGTGAGTAAACGTCAAAGCATGAAATCAAGCAACAACACCAAGAGCAGCGCGGTCACGGAAATAATGGTTTCCATGACGGTCCAGGTTTTCAACGTTTGCGCGACGGTCAGGTTGAAATATTCCTTCACCAACCAAAAGCCGCCGTCGTTGACGTGGGAAAGAATCAGCGATCCGGCTCCCATGGCGACCAGAAGCAACTCGAGGTTCGTGCCCTGCCTGGCAGCGGCGATCGGCGCAATAATCCCCGCAGCCATCGTGATGGCGACGGTGGCAGAGCCGGTGGCCACGCGAATCAAGGCCGTGATCAGCCAGCCCAGCAAAAGCGGTGAGACGGCTACGCCGGCGGCCAGCCCGGCCACCGCTTGGCCGACGCCGCTCTGATCCAGGACCTTGCTGAAACCACCTCCCGCTCCGACCACCAGCAACACGATCGCCACCGGCCCCAGGCAATCGTTGCTGAACTTGAGGATTTGCTCCCGGCTGAATCCACAGGTAAATCCAAAGGAATAAAACGCAAACAAAACTGAAACCAACATGGCCACCACGGGATGTCCGGCAAAATCCATGCCGGTGCGCCAGGGATTCTGTCTGGCCAAGGCCACGTCGGCCAGGGTCGGCAGCAGCATCAGCAAAACGGGCAGCAAGATGGTGAACAAAGCCGGCAAAAAACCGGGTGAATTCGTCCGGGCAGATTCGCGGGTCAACTGCTCGCCGACGCCTCCCAGTTCGACGCGCACGCGCCTGGCCAGGAACGTTCCGAAAACCGGCCCGGCAATGATGGCGGTAGGAAAGCCGATCAACAGAGAATAGAGAATAATCCGGCCGACATCCACTTTGCCCGCCAGGTTGTTAAACACTCCGATGGCAGCCATGGGACCGGGATGCGGCGGCAGCAAGCCATGCGCCACCGACAACCCGGCCAGCAGCGGAATGCCCAGATGAAGCAACGGCATCCTGGTGGCGCGCGCCATGGTGAAAAGAATCGGGATCAACAGGACGAGGCCGACGGCGAAGAAGACAGGGATGCCAATGAGGAAAGCAATGATCATCATGGCCCAGTGAATGCGCTTTTCCCCCATCGTCCGGATCAAGACGGCAGCGATGCAGCCGGCTCCTCCCGATTCAGCCAGCATCTTCCCTAGAATCGTGCCCAAACCGATGACCACCGCAATCGACCCAAGCACGGCTCCCACTCCATCCTGAAACGCCTTGCCGATATCGGCCAACGGCATGCCGGAGCAGCATCCCACGAAAAGCGAAGCCATGATCAAGGCCACGAAGGAATTCACCTTGAACCGGGAAATCAGAATAATCAGCCCCACTACGCCCATCAGTGCGTAGAGCAACAGGCCGGCGTCATGGCTTAAGTCGAAAGTGGTCATGAGTTGCGTCGCAGCACAGGGCAGAAGTCAGATTGGCTGGAGCTTTGCCGGCGGCTTTCGATGAACCTGGTAGCAGCCGACGTTAGGAGGCTCACTTCAATTTTGCATTCTGGTGCCAGAGTCTCCTGACGTCGGCTGCTGCAGTTCAATTGCATACTTGCGGCTTAAAACGTCAGCACGCGATCCCGCGCCACCACCTTCCAGCGCGCTTGCACACGGCCGCCTTGAACCACGACCGCTTGCGCGTGCAACGCCACGGTCGGACAGATATGCCATGGGACGCCGTAAAAACAATCGCCCACGGCAAATTCAGCCGCGCACTCCGTTTGCACCACGAGGTGCTCTTCGCTGTGGCTGACGGCCTGGGCGTCCGGGAGATCGAGGAACTGCACGCGCGGATGTGGATTCTCGGAGGCAATGGCTTTGTGGCCCAAGTCGAGACAGAGGCGATTCGCGCCTGGTTTGCTGATCACGCGCGTCAAGACCAGCGCCGCCGGCAGGAAATCCAAATCCGGCAGTTTTGTGCCGTAGCCAAAATCCCACAGAATACAGGTGCCCGGGCTGCACTCCACATCTTGCCGGCGGGCATGAATTGGGAATGTCGGCGTTCCGCCCGCCACAATTCCGGGCACAGACAAACCGTCCTTGACCAACTCTTCCCGAAGCGCCTCGACGGGAGCAAAAGCTTCTTCGCACTTATTCGTTCGTTCGGCCAGATCGGAATCGTGGATGTGTCCATCATAAGCGTGCAGTCCACCCGGCTTCAACCCCGGCAGTGAAGCGATCAAACGGTACAGCTCGACCGCGGCCGGCCCTGGAACAATGCCGCACCGATGCATGCCGCAATCAACATCGAGGAGCACTTCCATCGTCACACCGGCTTCGGCCAGCTCTTTTGACAGCCTGCGAATCGCTTCCGCATCATCGGCAATGGTGGAGAATCGAGTGCTGCGAAAGGCCTGCGCGAGCTGGAGCAACCTCCGCACGGCCGGTCCCACGGGTTGATAAGCCAGCAGCACGTCGGGCGCGCCGCAACTGGCCGCCATCTCCGTTTCCGCGATCGTGGCGCACTTGAATTTCCGGATGCCCAGCGCCATTTGCATGCGGACAATCTCCGGCATCTTGTGCGTCTTGACATGCGGGCGCAGCCGGGCGGCCTGGCCCGCCAGGGCGATCATGCGGCGGATGTTTTCTTCGATGCGGCCCGGATAAATTAGCAAAGCGGGAGAGGCCACTTCGTCCACGTTGGTGATGGAATGCCAGTTCAATTGCATCAGAAGCTTGTCCGTCCAACATTCATTGTGAACTTATTCCACCCGCCGATTGAAACAGGTGCAGGCCATACTACTATCCATGAAGATTTCCACCGGCTGCGCCCTCTCGTAGCGCAGGTTTCCAACCTGCTGTATCGCGGATTTCCAATCCGCAGCCCTCGCGACGGTCGAACGGCCTGCCGACTGGAAGTCGGCGATACGGCGCAGCGCGGCAACGCCGCAACCACAGGCAGAAGCCGAGTAAACCGCAGAGACGCGATAGACGCAGAGAAAGCAATCCGAGAATCCCCCTCTGCGTTCATCGCGTCTCTGCGGTTCTCTGCCCGCCGGGGGAATTCGCGCGGCCTGCGACGTTCTTGAGCGATACTCATAGACCAGAAGTCTGCGCTACTTTGGCTGCGACTCCGCTGCGCTGGAAATTATTCAGGTTGGAGTCTGCCAGAGGCAATTTGGACAGTCGTTGCGCCATCTGCCCATGTCCGACAGGCTCCTATTCGATCTCAAAAATCGCCTCGATTTCCACGGCGATGTTGCCCGGCAGCGAAGCCAGGCCGACCGCGCTGCGAGCGCCGATGCCGTTTTCCCTGCCGAAAACATCGGCAAACAGCTCGCTGCAACCGTTGATGACGGCCGGATGCTCGCGGAATTCAGGCGTGGCATTGACCATGCCGAGCACTTTGATGACGCGTTTGACCCGGTCCAGGCTGCCCAACTCAGAGCGCAACGTGGCGAGAATGGCCAGACCAACCTGGCGAGCCGCCATTTTGCCGGCCTCCAGATCGAGATCGGCGCCGACACGTCCCAGGATGAGGCTTTTGTCCGGCTTCAAGGGACCGTGGCCGGACACGTAAGCCAGATGGCCGGCGATGACCATCGGTTTATAAACGCCCACCGGCTTGGGGGCGGGCGGAAGCTCGAGTTTGAGTTCGACGACACGGATTTCTGCATTCATAGGCAATGGTAGGTTTAGAATTGACGCTGCATCGATTACTCCCGACACGACTTGGTCAACATCTGAACCATTTGGCGATGCAACAGGCCGCCAGTCGGATGCCGGCTGGTTTTGCTTTGGGCATCATCTCGCCAAAGGTCACGGGCAATTAGTCATTGGTCTGCCGACAAGAGGCAAGCCTTTTTGTTCTGTGCCGTTCACGGACTCTTGGCTGCATCTTTTGCCGCCACTTTCAACAAGATGCTCTGATCGATTTTAAGATCCTGATTATTCAGTTTCAATGCGGCTTGCAACGTCGCTTTGTGCTCGCCGAGAGTCGCATCAGCCGCCGCTTCAACGATGAGAGCCGCTTGAGTCTGGTCTTTGGGAATAACCAGCTTCGCGGCGCTAATTCCCTTGGCATCATTGGGCACAATGAGGTTCAGTTCAACCGGATCGCTGAAATTGTACAGCCGGTTGATGGTCACGGATATTTCGGCTTTGCCTCCCGGATGGAGCGGACCTGCCGGGTCCTTGGCCGCCAGTGTGATCGGAGCAGGGGTGATCTTGAGTTGGAAGGGAGTGCTGTAAGCGACAATGGCGACATCTCGCGGCTTGGCTTTTTCGGTCGCTTCCTTGGCCAGTTGTGCCGTGGCGGCCTTTCTTGCCTCCGCTTCTTTAGCTTGGGCGGCCAGGTCGTTGGCAGCTTTTTCAGCAGCGGCTTTGGCGGTGGCGGCAGCTTGGGCTTTTTCCAAAGCTGCGCCTGCTTCCTTTTCGGCCGCCGTTTGCGCCGCGGTTAATTCGGCGTTGCCTGAAGTTTTCTCAGCCGCTGTTTTGGCGGCGGCGAGTTTGTCTGCGGCAGCCTTGGCCAGCGCCTCGGCTTCGCCGGCTGCTTTGGCGGCGGTGGCCAGGGCGTCGGCAGCTTTCTTGGCCTCGGCAGCCAGTTCACTGGCGGCTTTTTCGGCCTGCTTGGCGGCGTCCTCGGTTGCTTGGGCTGCTTCAGGATTGTTTCGATATTTGCCTTGTGTCTCGGCCTGCAAGAAGAAGCTGTGAAGACCCACGGGAATCTTCAGTTGCGTCAGGTCAAATTCCAGGGTGGCGTTGGTCGCCTTGCCGTCCACGTCGATTTCCTTCATCGACTCGAGAGCAGCCAAGCCGGCGGGCTTCAACTTCACACCGGCATTAAAATCGCCTCGGCGAACCAGTTTCACGGGAACCGGCAATTTGCCGGCGAGCGATGTTTCCCAAACCTTGCTTTCGCCCGGTGCGATGAGGAGAGGCGCGCTTTCATGGCCGCTCACACCGAGAACAAATTCGCTGGTCAGCCGCGATTGAATCGGTTCCACCGTGTAATCGGCGACGTTCCACGTCACCGTTCCGCCTCTGGCTTCGCGCGCGACTTCCGTCCCACCGATCCTGGCTTTGCCAACCACCTTGACCGCGCCGGTCCAAGGCGCGGCAGTTTCCGCAGCGGTCAGCAACAGCACACCGGCGTTCTGGCCGGTTTCAATTCTGCCATCGCTGCAGATGACGCCAAGTGGCAAACCTTCAATTGAGAGACGGATTTCGCCGCTGAAATCATCACGGCGGAAGGCAATGACCTTGATGGGCAGCGTTTCTCCCCAGCGCAAGAACGGAGTCCAGACTGTGGCCACCTTGGCGTCCTTGTTGATGGGTGGAGGCGGCAGCGGCAGGGCGACGAGGCGGAAATCGGGCGTTGCCTTGCGAATGGACAGGCGGTAAAGGCCAGGAGGATTGCGGCTGGCATGCTGGAAGAGGTCGCGGATTTGCACACGGTAGGCGCCGTCGTCATTCACTTCGAAGCGCCAAACCGGGTCGCGCGTGGCAGTGTTAAATTCCACGCCGCCAATGTTGGCGTCGGCATCGTAGAGTTCCTTCACATCGGAAACCTGTTCCGCACCTTCGGAATTCTTTGCGACGCGCTGCACGAGGACAAATGGGTCTGTGGGCCAGCCTAGTCGTTGCGAAAGGACTTCCAGCCAATAGACCTCTCCTTTTTTGGCATCGAATGCCACCCAGTCCTGATCTCCTGGCGGAAAAAAATGGCCGGCATACTCGCACGGCAAGGCAATCTTTTGCGCTTCGGACGGTTTGCCATTTGGCTCTTGTTCGGGCACGACCGGGGCCGCGGCGAAGCTGAGCAAGACAGGATTCGACACTCTTGGCCCGGCCTGCAAACGGTACTCGATTCCATCCAAGACTGAACTGACGGGTTTGGCCAATGACGCGAGGCGCTGTTTGGCCAATGGTTCATCTGGCAGTTCGATCTCGACTGTAAGCTGATCCAACGGCTTGCCATCCATCATCCACTGCTGAGCAGGAGCGCCACCCGGCAGATTGTGCCCATACAGAACGTACTGGCTTTTGGTTCCCGGAAGCCCCGCCGGAGGAAAGATGAAGTCAATATGCGGTCCCATGCTCAGGGAAAGCCGGTAGAAATAATCCTCGCCGCCGCGATAAAGATGATCGTGGACTTTAAGCAGGAACGGACCGTCCGCAACGGCCGTGAAATCCAGCAGGCCGCCGCGGCGGTTACGTTCGAGTTCCTTGCCGCTGGCATCGAGCAATACCAGGACCGGGTCCATCCGCGAATCGATGTCCTTGGCCTGGCACTCGATTAACACGCGCTGCTCCTTCTTCGCCGTGAACTTGAAAAAATCCACGGCGTTGGCTTCGGCATGCGCATTTACCGTCGATTCAAGTGAAATCTCGGCTGCCGTTTCCGGAGTGTGGTTTGGCTGCTTCGCCGCGGTTTCAGGCAGGATGCCCACTGCGAACGCGCGCGGGTTCGAGATGCCAAACCGGCCCACAAGCCGCACATCATAAATCCCCGGCGGCGTGTTTGAGGAAATGGTTACCAGGAACTTGTTTGGATCGGCCTGGCCTGTGGAGGCAGCCACTTTCGGTTTCGCGGCCAGGCCGGCATGAGAAAAGTGGATTTGCAGGGCCTCATCCAAATCCGCGCCCGTCGCACTCATTTCAAAGGTGGTTCCGAGTTGCCCGCCCGGCGGAAAGATCGTGGACAAGCGGACGATGGGCAATTGGGCGGCGAGTTCGGCAGGACCTGCAGCTAGAAACAGTACGAGCACGCCTGCCAGGGCAAGGTGTCGAATAATGCCTGAAATTGCATTGAGCCTCCTGACGTCGGCTGCAACGGGAATCACGGGCAGGAGAAAGGGCAGCTTCAAAATCAACTAATGGTTAAAGAGAAACTCCTTCGTGTTGATCAAAGCCCAGATAATGTCTTCGTAAGCCTGACGCTTGGCCGTGGCGGCCTCTTTCGCCTCTTTATCTTTCGTCTTCTTGGCTAGATAATCCCGGGCGAATTCCATTTCTTTGCTCTCCGGCTCGCGCGAATAAACTCGCAGGTACAGCTCCCGCACTTTTTCGTCGTCGGACCTTTGATGGTCGGCGGCCAGCAAGGCGGCGCGGCCTTGATCGCCGGCCAATTTCTCCTGAATCTCTTTCGCGTTCAGCAAGTGGAGGCTCTGAGCCAGGCTGGCATCGCCGGAGCGTTCGCATTCGCACGAGCTCGACATTTCCGGACGCCCAAACACCGTGAGGAAATAGGAGTTGGCGTTAAAGCTGTTGTCCGGCAGTTGTACCGCGCGGGCGCCGGCGGGCAGTCCATCGAAATGGCTTTCGGATTTGGTCACCTCATTGACGGCATCAAACAAGACTTCGGCCGTCAGGCGCTTGGGGTAGTAACGGGAAAAATTCTGCTTGTCGAGCGCGTTGAACTTATTCGGCACGGAACTGAACTGGTAAACGCGCGACCGGGCAATGGCGCGCGCCAGGTTTTTCAGGTCAAAGCCGCTTTCGATGAAATACTTTGCCAAGGCCTCCAGCAGTTGCGGGTTGGCAGGCGGATTTGTTTCCCGCATATCATCTTCAGGGTCAACAAGGCCGCGATTGAAAAAGTGCTTCCAATAGCGGTTCACGACGGAGCGCGCGAAGAATTTGTTGTCCTTGCTGGTCATCCAATCGGCCAAAGCCTGCCGCGGATCGTCGTCAGGCGACAGCTCCAAAGACGCCGCGTCCAGGCCGGCGGGTTTGACCGCTTGCTTCGTCTTTTTATGTGTCGCTTGCGCGAGGCCGCGTTTGTGGAAAATCACTTCCTCGCCGGGTTGCGATCCCGCCTTGCGGCCCACCCGCGAGAAGAAGGCGGCCAACTGGTAGTAATCCTGTTGGCTCCATTTCTCGAAGGGATGATGATGACATTGGGCACACTGGAGGCGCAGGCCCAGGAACAGTTGCGCGCTATCCTCAAGCTCGGTATTGGGCGTGTTCACCTGGCGGTACCAGGCCACGGGCGGGTTGTCGCCCATCTCGCCGGACGCAACCAGAATTTCGCGCACGAACTGGTCGAAAGGCTTGTTGGCCATCAAGCTGTCCCGAATCCAGGCATGGAACGTGTAGGTGCCGCGGGCATGCGTGGGCGCGCCGCGTTTGTTGCGCAACAGTGCGCTCCATTTGTTCGCAAAATAATCCGCGTAGCCGTGGCTGTCCAAGAGCGTCTCGATCCATTGGTCGCGTTTGGCCGGATCGGAATCAGCCAGGAATTTTCCTGTTTCTTCAGGCGTCGGCAGCCGTCCGGCAATGTCCAAGCCGGACCGCCGCAAGAACGTGGCATCATCACAAATCTCCGAAGGCGGCAGGCCCATGGCTTTCAATTTGTTGAAGACCAGTTCATCAATGAAGTTCCTGGGCGGCGGCAAATCCGCCACGGGCGCGCCCAGCGGAATGGTCGCGCGGAAAACCGCCACTTTCGCCTGATACCGAATCATGACGGCGACATCACCCGGCTGCTCGAACAGCGTCACCAGCCCGGCGGCATCGACCTTGGCCATCTCTTTTTCGTTGGGTTCGTAGAGAGCGCTGCGGGTCACATCCTCCGCCGAGCCGTCCGTGTAATGAGCCATCACGACCAGTTGCTGTTCGCTTCCCAGCGACAGGGTGCGCTCTTTTGGAAAAACTACGATCCGATCCACCGCCGGGTCCGAAGCTTTACCGTACGGCATCCCCTGAGAAATCCAGCGCACCAAAAGCCTGTAATCGTTGGAATCCGATTCCAGGCGCTTGCCGCCGCCGTGCGGCAGAGTCGCGGTGGCCTTGAGCAACAGCAGGCTCCGGTCCGGCGCCGCCGGGAAAATCCGCCGGCCCCGCGCTTCCTTCACGAGATACTCGTAATCGTCGGCGGGTTCAAAGCCGAGCAAGGAGAGCCTGAACCCGTTTTGTCCGCTCGCCTTTCCATGGCAAGCGCCGGCGTTGCACCCGGTCTTGGTAAAAAAGGGAACGATTTGATTGGCGAAATTGACCGGAGTGACTTCGTCAAAGCGCGCCACTTGGACCGGCAGAGTAGCCGTCAAACCTTCCGCGTTTTTAGCGGTGATGACAGCCGTGCCGTCCGCCAGCGGAGTGACCATCCCTTTTCGATCAATCTGCACGACGCCGGTTGGCGAGGATTCATAGCTGACCCGATGAGTCAAATCCAGCAGTCCGCCAGTGTCCAAGTTGCCGGTGACCAACAATTGCTGGCGCGCATCGCGGCCGCGCAAGAGCAGCGACGCTTTTTCTCCGCCGCCAACTGGAGTTGGAACATGAAGATGCAGACTCTTCACCAGTCTGGCTTCGCGTGTCCCGCCGACCTCGTTGGCCAAGCCATGGAATTGGCCGAACAAAGCAAAGGCCAGGAGTGCCTTGCACAAAGCAGCAATAGTGGTTCGACTCACGGAAGTGCGCATGGGCTTTGGTTTCAATCTCTTACCTTCGTCGGGGACATCAGATCAATTCTCGCATCGGCTGACAGCCGGCCTCCACCAAATATTGGGGGCGGCCTGACAAGTCTTCGATGGTCGTTTGGCTCACGTCGATCCCCAGATTGTGGTAGAGCGTGGCGAACACTTCCCCAAACCGAACGGGGCGTTCCACCGCCTCGCCGCCGAGACGATCGGTGGCGCCGATGACCTGTCCTGTTTTCATGCCGCCACAGGCCAGCAACGCGCAGGAGACTCTCGGCCAATGATCGCGCCCGGCGTCTTTGTTGAGGGTCGGTGTCCGGCCGAATTCACCCCAGACCACCACGGAGACATCTTTGTCCAGACCGCGCTCGTGCAGGTCCTCCACCAAAGCAACGACCCCTTGATCGAGCAGAGGCAAGTCGGCCCTGGCGTTCTTGTGATTCTGTCCATGGTAATCCCAGAAACCGAAAGCCACGGTCACGCAGCGCGCCCCGGCCTCGACCAGCCGCCGCGCCATGAGGAATTGTTCCATCAGCATCGGGGCCGCGTCGCCATGCGGCTTCGGATCGCCTTGGCCATAGCGTTCGATGGTGCGTTTATCTTCACGCTGCAAATCCAAAGCTTCAGAAAGACGGTTCGACGTCAGCACACCGAAAGCTTGTTCGTTGAAAGCGTCGATGCCTTCCATCAGCCCGTTGGCATCGACCTCTCTGCGAAAGCGGTCAAAGCTTGCCAGTAACGTCTTGCGATCCGCCAAACGCTCCAGTGTCACGCCATTCAAGACCATGTCCGCTTTGCCATCGCCTTCCGGACGGAATGACCGATGAGCGACACCCAGGAAACCGGGTCCGGACGAATTGTAAGGCCGATGCTGCATCTTAGGTTCCAAGCCCATAAAGGCCGGGACCGCAGCTTTGGCCGGGCCTTGCAGC
>CAYIIH010000031.1:0-35172 GCA_964363225.1 uncultured Verrucomicrobiota bacterium
ATCGCCGATTTCCAATCGGCAGCGCGCCCGATGTCCGAGCGCGTGATTGAATTCGTGGCGTCCGCAGGCTGGAGGCACTGCGACACAGCAGGTTAGGAAACCTGCGCTACGAGTTTGTCAGTAGCCTTGGTCACGCAGCAAGAAGCAGCAACAAAATGTGTGACACCCCAATTCCAAGGTGTTAAACACCTGCTGGCCATGCCACCCGTAAGAAAAGCGATTAAGCCTAAAACGACGGAAACGTATCAGCACCCGGAAGCGGACCTTCTGATGCGCCCGGAAGTTGGCACACAGGCGCAGTTCAAAAAGAAAAAGGTCCCTCAAACCTATCGCTACGACTCGTCACTGTCGCCGCAACTGGAATTGGACGGGCAGAATCCGGCGCGGGAACTCGGGGAGAGTCAGTTGTCCGTTGTCAGTAGTCAGTTGTCAGTGGTTCGCAGCCAGATTGCCAACGCGCGTGAAAAACTCTCTGCCACTGACCACGGACAACTGACCACTGACCCGCTTGACAAAGCCGAAGAAGCTCTGCGCACCCTCAAATCCCTCTCGAAACCGTTCCTCAACTGGTCCGGCAAGGCCGAGCGGCTCTCCTTCGACGTGCCCACGCTGCCGTTGTTCATTCACGAACGGCTCTCCACCAAGGCCATCATCGAGACGCTCAAAGGCGATTACGAGGAATCCGTTTGGGATCACTTGGCCGGAACAGTGAGCGCCCCATTCGCCGCCGGTAAGCACGGGCAGATTGCAGTGAAGGTCATTGACCAGCGGGGGAATGAATTGCTGGTGGTGAAGAGTTTGAAGGAGGCAGGAAAGTGAAGCCAAAGGTCTATCTGGAGACGACGATTCCAAGTCTGCTGACGGCGTGGCCGAGCCGTGACCTCGTTCTGGCCGCTGACCAGCAGGTGACGCGGACGTGGTGGGAGAAGCAGCGAAGCAAGTATGACTTGGTGGTTTCAACGTTGGTGCTCGACGAGATCAAGAAAGGAGACTCGGCTGCCGCCGCTGCGAGATTGGCCGCCCTGTCGGACTGCCAGATTCTGACGATGGATGAGGCGGTCGCGCAACTTGGCGAAGCGATCATGCGAACACGGCTGATTCCCGTACGCGCTTACAATGACGCGCTGCATGTCGCGGCCGCGGCCCGCCATGGCATTGATTTTCTGCTGACATGGAATTGCCGGCATTTAGCCAATGCGACGATCTCGGAGCACGTCCGCATGGCCTGTCGGGTGGCGGGATACGAGCCGCCAGTCATTTGCACTCCGCACGGTTTGCTGGGAGAATCACCTTATGAAGAACGAAATGCTTGAAGAAATCTGGGCCGCCCGGCAGCGCATTGCGCGAAAGAACGGGTACAACCTGCGTCGGACGGTAAACTACTTGCGCGGCTTGGAAGCTGACTACCCCGGACGGGTCGTCGCCTTCAAACCCCGAAAACCCGATCCGGTGTGGCTGACTCCGTTGCGCAAAGTCCGCGCAGCCACCCGGCGAAAACGCTCGGCCGTGCCGGTCTGACAATGAGCAGCTACGAAGTTCCAGAGCCCATCATCAACTCGCCGTTCGACGAGCCGCAACAGCATTGGCACATCGAGGAAGGCAAAGACCCGGAACTGCGGCCCGGCCGGCGGCCCGCGATGTATTTCTATCGCGATCCAAAGGCCAAGCCGGAACGCAATGAGGGAGGCAACGCCGGCATCGCCATTGAACTGAAGCTGGTGAATCGCATTCGTGAACGCGTCGCGGCATGGCGTACGCAAGGTTATCCCGGCGTGACGCGCACCACGCATGAGTTGCTGCACTGGTGGCGGCGCGACGGGCGGGAGCAGCGGCTGTTCTTCGCCCAGGTGGAAGCGGTCGAGTCGATTGTTTTCTTAACTGAAGCGCGACCGGACTTCCGACAAGGGGTCGAAATCCCTCGCGATGATCCAAGCGATGATAGAAAGGCAGAGGGCTACACCGGCTTCCTCCGCTACAGTTGCAAGATGGCGACCGGTTCAGGCAAGACGACGGTGATGGGAATGTTGGCGGCGTGGAGCATCTTGAACAAGGTGAATAACCGGAGCGATGGCCGCTTCTCGGACGTGGTGCTGATTGTCTGCCCAAACGTCACGATTCGGGATCGCCTACAGGAACTTGACCCGGAACGCGGCGAGGCAAGTTTGTATCGCACGCGCGATCTGGTTCCAGGGCATCTGATGTCTTTGCTCACACAGGGCCGCGTGCTCGTGACAAACTGGCATGTATTCGAGCCGCACGCGGTGCAAACGGGCGGTGTCAGTTCCAAAGTCACCAAGGCTGGTGTTGTCGTGCGGACAAAAGAAACCATCAGCATCGGACCGAAAACAACGACGGCGCGCGGCACGCGTTATCTGACACCAGAGGATTTTGAAAAGCAGATCGCCGCCGGGTTGCTGACGGTGATTGAGGAGAAGCGAGACAAGCAGGGAAATCTGGAAAAGGTCTTGGTCGAGTCTGTGCGTTACGTCGAGAGTGACACCTCTTTAATCAATCGTGTTCTGGGTCGCGAGGTCGGCGGCAAACAAAACATCCTGGTGATGAATGACGAGGCCCATCACGCCTACCGCATCAAACGCGAAGCCACAGAGGAAGAGGAGGAAGAAATTTTCGGCGAGGAAGAGGAGGCGGAGGAGTTTTTCAAGGAAGCCACGGTCTGGATCGAAGGTCTGGACAGAATCCAGAAACTGCGTGGAATCAACTTCTGCGTTGACCTTTCGGCCACACCATACTTTCTCGGACGAGTAGGCCAGGCGACCAACCGTCCTTTCCCGTGGGTTGTCAGCGACTTCGGCTTGATTGATGCGATTGAATCCGGCTTGGTGAAAATTCCGCAACTTGCGGTGCGCGATACGACGGGCGCGGCGATCCCCGGCTACTTCAACATCTGGCATCGGATTCTTCCGCAGTTGACACCGGCAGAGCGCGGGGGCAAACGCGCGAATCCAAAACCGGACGCAATATTGAAATACGCGCATCATCCCATGGCCATGCTGGGCGCGTTGTGGGACGCGACGCGCGAAGAATGGACGAAGCGCGGGACTGATCCGCGTCCGCCGGTTTTTATCCTGGTTTGCAAAAACACACAGCTTGCGAACGTGGTGTACGGCTGGCTCGCGAATAACGAAACGCCGAGCGGCATCCCACCGGTGAAGATTGAAGGCTTCCACAACAACGGCCAGATAAACACAATTATTGTTCACTCGAAAGTCGTGCATGAGACGGACGCCGGCCACGCGCAAGGCGACCAAACCCGCTGGATGCGGTTCACTCTGGACACGGTGGGCAAAACTACCTGGCCAACGGACACCGTGGGCCGGCCAATCTATCCCGAGGGTTTCGAGGAACTGGCGAAGAAACTCGACAAGCCTCTCCATCCGCTGGGGCGGGACGTGCGGTGCATCGTAAGCGTGGGATGCTGACCGAGGGGTGGGATTGCAGCACGGTGACGCATATCATCGGCCTGCGCCCGTTCATGTCCCAGTTGCTCTGCGAGCAGGTCGTCGGGCGCGGGTTGCGCCGAGCAGACTACAACGACTTCGACGAGCAAGGCCGTTTGCGCGAGGAAGTCGCAAAGGTGTTCGGCGTTCCGTTCGAGGTGATTCCGTTCAAAGCGAACAAGCAGGCCGCTCCTCCACCGCCCGTGAAGCGGTTTCATGTTTGCGCTTTGCCGAATCGCGCCCGCTTGGAAATTAAGTTCCCGCGCGTCGAAGGCTATACCCAGGCGATTCGCAATCGGGTCACCGCCGAATGGAGCAGAATTCCCACGCTCACTCTTGAGCCGGGAAAGATTCCACCAGAGGTCGAAGTCAAGAGCTTGAACGTGAATAATCGCGGGCGTCCCTCGTTGAGCGGGCCGGGGAAGCTTGACCAGGTCGGCTTGGAGGACTTCCGGGCGAAACGGCGTCTGCAAGAACTCACGTTTGATCTCGCACGCACGCTGACGCGCGATTACAAGGCGCAGCCGCACTGCTCAGTCCCGTCGCACGTGCTGTTCCCACAGCTTGCGGATATCGTCCAACGCTATTTGCAGGAAAAAGTGCGCGTGCAACGCCCGGCTGACGTTAAGGACTTGTTTCTTGCGCCTTACTACGGCTGGGTTGTCGAACGGTTGGTTGAGAACATTCACGGCGACGTGTCGCAAGGCGAATCGCCCGAAGTGCCGAGGTATGAGAGCACGCGCGGCCCTGGTTCAACGGCAGATGTGGACTTCTGGACCAGCCGGGACGTTCGTGAAGTCAATCGCAGCCATTTGAATTACGTCGTGGCTGACACGAAACACTGGGAGCAGTCAGCGGCCTATTTCATCGACACGCATATAGCGGTCAAGTCGTTCGTCAAGAATTCCGGCCTCGGTTTCGCGATTCCGTATTTGCACAACGGACAGATGCATGACTACATGCCGGATTTTCTGATCCGGCTTAACACGAACGAAGAGCGGCACCTGATTCTCGAAACCAAAGGCTGCGATCCGCTCAAAGAGGTGAAGAAGGCTGCGGCCGAGCGTTGGGCGCACGCCGTCAACGCGGACGGCAAGTTTGGCCGTTGGGCCTTTAAGATGGCGGAGCATCCTGCCGACGTTGCAGGAGTTCTGAGCTCAGCACTGGGCCGATTCAGCAAGGCCCCAATTCTCTTCTTTCGCGGTAAAGCGAGACTCCGTCGAACCCTGGATTTCACTCCGGCAAGTTACGGCTCGAAGGAGTCTCGCCTACCACCCTTTTGGTTGTGGCTCCTCCGCGCTGCCAAGCATGCCTGGAAAAAGGCGACCCTTGCGGGTCGCCTTGGTCTGTCTGTCGCAGTGGATTTCTCCCCACTGGTCATAGCGTGAACGTGTCACGCGATTGCAACCCTATTAGACTTGTGACCGGCTGCTCCTTATTTTTTTCCAAAAAGCATGCTTTTTTTGCCCTCAACGGGAGCGCGGGCATCCTTGCCTGCGCGTGCCGCAAGCGATTGGCAGCAGCAGGGTTTTGCGAAGGTCTCCCGCTTGAGGCGTCCTGCACCTTATTGCGAGTCGTTTCGCCGATTGGAAACGAACTCGGGCGGGCCGCAACGACAGTTCTTTCACCAACGCGCAGGCATGGATGCCCGCGCTCCTACTGCATGGATGCGGCTCAGCCTGGCCGCAGCATGCGGCGTCGCCGGTGGCAGGAACAAGGCCGGCCGGCGGCTCGTGCTTGAACAACGGCGCGCAAAACGGTTTTATCTCGAGGAAATATGCGCAAGATCGTCGAAGACTGGTTTGGCCTGAGTCGATTCTCCACGACTGTGAAACAGGAGATCGTGGTGGGTTTGGCCACCTTCATGACGATGGCCTACATCATTTTCGTGAATCCCGCCATTCTTTCCTCCGCCGGAATGCCGCCGGCGGCCGTGGTGGCCGCGACCTGCCTGGGCGCGGCGGTGCCGACTTTGTTGATGGGTTGCTGGGCCAACTATCCGTTTGCTTTGGCCAGCGGCATGGGACTGAACGCCGCCTTGGCTGTCCAAGCCGCCCAGCCAGGGATGAGCTGGCAGACCATGATGGGCGTCGTCGTCGTGGAAGGAGCCTTGGTCACGGTCCTGGTTTTAACCCGCGTTCGGGAGCGGGTCATGATGGCCATCCCCCTCAATCTGAAGCGCGCCATCGGCGTCAGCATTGGGCTTTTCATCGCGTTCCTTGGCTTGCAGCAAATGGGTTGGGTCACAAGGGGAACAGGCGGCGCTTTCCTGTCCCATGGGCCTTTGGCGGCCCGCTCCACATTGGTCGCCTCCGGCGGGGGTTCTGCTCATGATGATTCTGCTGGCCTATCGGATGCACGGAGCGATTCTGGTGGGCATCTTGGGAACGACCGGGTTGGCGTTGTTTTCCGATGTCTTTCAACCGGCCGCAAACGCTTTGGTGAAACTCCCGGATCGCTGGATGGCCTGGCCGGATTTTTCGGTCTTTGCATGGAGTTCAGCTCGGTCGAAGAAGGGTTGCCGGCGTTTCTGATCATCATCTTGATTCCGCTCACGCAGAGCATTTCCTTCGGCATCGGCATCGGTTTTATCGCTTACGTTTTGGCTCAGTGTTTTGGAGGAAAAGCGCGCGAAGTGTCTCCCTGGCTCTATGGCATTGCGGCGCTCTTTCTGGCCAGCTTCCTGTGGGAGAAGGCAAGATAAACCTTGAACCGCGATGGGCCTTCACCTTTGATCCTGGCAAACGCATGTCGGCGCAAACCGGAAGAAAATCATTATGCCAACAGTCACGACGCGAAGAACGTTTTTGAGGTCAGCCGCCCTGATCGGCGCAGGCGCGATGGTCGAACATCCCCGGTCGAATTTAAGCGCCGCTCAGACCGGAGGGGCCGGCCAGCCCAAACCCGTTGTCATCTCCAGTGCCAACGGCCTGCAAGCCACCGCCAAAGCGATGGAACTCATCCAGCAAGGCGCGGACGCACTCGAGGCCGTTGTCACCGGGGTTAGCCTGGTTGAAGACGATCCCAATGATAACAGCGTCGGCCTCGGCGGGTTGCCCAACGAAGACGGCATCGTCGAACTGGATGCGTCCGTCATGCACGGGCCGACCGGACGGGGCGGCGCCGTGGCCGCTTTGCGCAATATCAGGAATCCGTCCCGGGTGGCGCAAAAGGTCTTGGAACGTACCGATCACGTTTTGCTGGTAGGCGAAGGCGCGCTCCGGTTTGCCAAGGCGCACGGATTCAAAGAGGAAGACCTTTTGACGGATGCGTCGCGCGAGGCGTGGCTGAAATGGAAGGAAAACCTCAGCAACATCGATGATTGGCTTCCGCCGCATGACCTCGAGAGCAGGAATATCAGCATGGGCATCAAGTCTGCCCTGCGAAATCACGGCACGATCAATTGTAATGGGCTCGATTTGCAGGGCCAGCTTTCGGGCTGCACAACGACCAGCGGCCTGGCGTTCAAAATTCCCGGAAGGGTGGGGGATTCACCCATTCTCGGGGCCGGGCTTTATGTGGATAATGAAGTAGGCGCGGCGGGTTCGACGGGACGAGGCGAAGCGAATCTGCTCTCGTGCAGCAGCGTGATGGTCGTCGAGTACATGCGCCAGGGCAAAAGCCCCGAAGGAGCGTGCCTGCAGGCCTGCCGGCGCATTGCGGCGCAAACCAAAATGAAACGCCTCCTGGATGAGGCCGGCCGCCCGAAATTCGACGTGACGTTTTACGCCCTGAACAAGCGCGGCGAGTTTGGGGGCGCCTCCATCTGGAGCGGCGCGCGCTTCGCCATTAACACCGGCCAGAAGGAGAGCCGATTGCAGGATGCCGCCTTTCTTTTCAAACGCGAGGGGAAATGAGTGTGGGTAGCGCAGGCCACTGGCCTGTGCCGTCGCACGACCCGTCCGACGTACCGGTTCAGCGCGACGTAGCCGCAGCCAAAAGCTGGTAGGGAGAGTGTGGCGTTCCGTGCCACCACTCGCCGCCGCTCCGCCAACGGCGGCAACGGGATTTCGCGCGCCAGAAATTTATCTTCCTGCCACCGCACGCGATTGGTTGTGCCTTCGCTCGCGCGTTTGCATTCTTCAACGAATGACGCCGTGCGGCACATCCAACCGAGATAAGCTGGCAATAAACGATTCCCGACGACGTTGAACACCGGAAAGTCGTTCGTGACAATAGAAAGTCGTTCGTGACAATAGCTTCGTCAAGTTCGGAGGGCACTATGCCAAGAGCACCGTTGCGAGCATCAATTCGCGACAGGATGAACTGACCGCGCCGGGCCACCATTTGCCGCGAGGCCGCGATTCCCGCTCCGGTCAGGACGCCGCGAAGCATGACGCCTTTGCCCCAAAGCTTCACAGTGATTTGGCGATACTCGACATCGGGCTGAAGCTCGATAGTTTCCTCCGAGCGCCTCAGCACCTCGCCCAGCCGCACGGTTGGCCACGATTTGCTCATGCGCGGGCCTCCTTGCGCGAACGGAGCGCGGCTGTGTCCAACGGACCAGCCGCAGCAGTTTCGCCACGTACAACGCGCTCGAATGTATCCAATGCGCCCCGGTCTTTGGACCTGCTGCGGGTGGTGCTCCGCACCCACCCGCGCTCCGTGGGCGTGTCCACAGCTCTTTTGTCCCGGAGGGACGCCCGACAATAGCCCACCGTTTCAACGGTGGGTATCGGGGGCAAAGGGAATCGAGTCCCGTAGGGACGAAAGAAATCCGGCGCCATTGTCCCGGCCATGTCGAGAACCTCTGCCGTCCCTACGGGACTCAATTTGTTTTCAAACACGTTCACCCAGCGTTGAAACGCTGGGCTATTCTCGGTTGCCCCGACGGGGCATCTGGAAATCGCGTTGCTCATGCGCCGTTCTTTGCCAGGAGCTTGCCGATGTTGCCCATGAGTTCCGCGATGCGCTGCTCTTTCTTCAGGATGTCGGCGGCGAGCTGGGTGGGTGGCAGGTGCGTGAGGTCTTCCCTGGCCCGCGGGTTCTTGCGCTCGAGTATCCAACACGCTCCGGTCAGCGGACGTGCTGCGGTTGGTGCTGCCCACGCACCCGCTCTCCGCCCTGATTTGACACGCGGCGGCGGTTGCTGCCATGTTATCGCCATTATGAGCATCACCGTTCAGCTTGATTTGTCGGAGTCCGTGGCCGCCGAGGCCAGGGCGAAGGGCCTGCTTGATCCGCAGAACCTGACGCGCCTGATTGAGCGCGAGGTGGCGGCAGAAGCGGGGCGCAAGGATTTCTTCGAGATGGTGCGTGACCTCCGTGCCTTGCCGGGCCAGCCGATGACGATGGACGAAATCCAGGCGGAAGTGGACGCCGTCCGCGCCGAACGGGCCGCGCGTGAAAATCGTCGTTGACAGCAACACCTTGGTTTCCGGCTCACTCTGGAATGGTCCTCCGGCCCGGCTCTTGGATGCGATCCGGTCGGGCAAACTCACGCTCGTGCAATCCCCCGTGCTGTGGGTGGAGTTTGTGGAAGTGCTGAGCCGCCCAAAGTTCGCGGCACGACTCCGGCTCGAGGGTTTGACCCCCACTCTGGTAGCGGATGGTTTGCGCCGATACGTGACCTGGATTCCGAACTCACAGATTCCTCTCCCGCCAGAATTGCGAGATCCGAAAGACCTCCTGGTGCTCGCGGCGGCTGTATGCACCAAGGCGGACGCCGTGGTCACCGGCGACAACGACTTGATCTCGATGAATTCATTCGAAGGCATCCCTATTCTCAATGCGCGGGCCATGCTCGAAAAGCTGGGGATAGCGGTGGAGTAGTTCATGCGCCGTGCTTCGTGAGGAGCTTGCCGATGTTCCCCATGATCTCGGCTATGCGCTGTTCTTTCTTCAGGATGTCGGCGGCGAGTTGGTCGGGCGGCAGGTGCGTGATGTCTTCCTTGGCGCGCGGGTTCTTGCGGTCAAGATTGCAGCCGTTGGCCAGCAATTCGGCGGCGGGCACACACCAGGCTCGCTCGTTTTCCTTTCGTTTGTCCCACCACTTGATGCAATCGGCGAATTCCTCGAACTGGATGGGCGCGGTCTTGGTGTAGTTTTTCCGGCCTTCCGGCAGCGGTTGTTCGTAATACCAGACTTCGCACGTCGGCCCGGAGCGGTCGAAGAACAGGAGGTTCGTCGGGATGCTGGTGTAGGGCGCGAACACGCCGTTGGGCAGGCGGACGATGGTGTGGAGGTTGAATTCCTTGAGCAGTTCTTCCTTGATGCGGGCGCACACGCCATCGCCGAACAGCGTGCCGTTCGGCACGACCACGGCGGCGCGGGCTGTTTGTAGTCCCGCCTTCAGGCGGTCTGCCTCCGTTTCCCCGGACCGGCTAAAGCCGGGACTACGAACCCGGCGCAGCTTCCGCATGATCAGTTGCAGGAACAGCAGCGCGGTTTCGGAGGTTTGTTTGTCTTCGGGGAAATTGCCCTGGATGCCCTTTTCCTCCTCACCGCCGAAGGGCGGGTTAGTAAGGATCACGTCCACACGGTCGCGTTCGCCGATGTCGGTGAGCTTGAAGCGGAGCGAATTGCCCGGATCAATCTGCGGGGCGTCGAGCCCGTGCAAGAGCAGGTTCATCTGGCAGAGCAGATACGGCAACGTCTTGGGTTCGCAGCCGAAAAGCGATTTCTCCTGCAAGACGCGGCGGTCGGCCACGGTTTTTACCTGCTTGGAAAGGTGATTGAATGCTTCGACGAGGAAGCCGCCCGTGCCGCTGGCGGGGTCGAGCACGGTTTCGCCGAGGCGCGGGTCGGTGACGGCGACCATGAGGCGCACGACGGCGCGCGGAGTGTAGAACTCGCCGGAATCGCCCGCGGCATCGCGCATCTCGCGGAGCATGGATTCGTAGAGAGCGCCCAGCGTGTGCAACTCGTCGCTGGCGGTGAAGTGGATGCCGTTGAGCTTGTTGATGACATCGCGCAACAGGTAGCCGCTGACCATGCGATTCTGCACGCCGCGAAACACGGTGGCGATCACATCGCGCCGGTCGTCGCCGTTGGAACTGGTCAAGGTGCGCAGATAGCGGAACAAGCCCGCGCTTTTCTTGCCATTGGGCAAAGTGGTTTCCTCATTGTTGATGAAGCCGAGGAGTTCGTCGCCGGTGAGGCCGTCGGACTTGGCGGCCCAATCGCGCCAGCGATAGGGCGGTTCGATGGCGGGTTTGAACTTCTTCGCGGCCAGCTTCGCCTCGCCCTCGCGCTGCAGCTCCAGGTCATCGAGGAACTTCAGGAACATGATCCAGGTGAGCATCGGCAACCGGTCGAGGTCGCCGTTGAGCCCCTTGTCCTTGCGCATGATGTCGCGTGCGGATTTCAGGAGCGCACCGAGCGATTGGGCGGTGGTGGGTGTAGGCATAAATAAATTCCTTTGGTTAAAGTTCGGCTTTGAAAGCGCGGTCAAGAACGGCGGGCAATAAGGCGTCCAGTTCGGCGGCGGTCTCGGCTTGCAGGCGTTTCAACGAATCAACTTCCGTCTGCAAGGCGTCCAATTCCGACATGATGCGGCGCTGTTCGGTAAGAGGTGGATGAGTGAAGCCAAAGCCGAAAAGCTGTTTTCGGTTCAGCTTCGGCATTCGAGTCCGTCCGGACAACCGATTTGCATACTCTGTGAAAGGCTCTGCAACAAGTGTCCACTTCACGAATTGTGGGTCGAGCTTCGGACTCTTGACGCGAACCGGGTAAATATCCGCGCTGCACAGACCACGAAAATCTACAAACACGGCTTTGCGGAGATAGGGACGAATCTTTGAGTAAAGAATCGTTCCGGGTGCAAACAAGTAGTTGTTACTCTTGACTCCGTCAGCCTCGGCGGTTCGCCACGGGAGCAAGCGGCAGGTTTTGCTCTCCATGTTCTCGCCGCTGATGTGTGGGAGTTGCGAGTGTTCCGGGAACGTCGGATCAACCTGCTTGTCGTTAATCTCGACTGCTTCGTCCATTGGCATCGGCGTCCACGCCGATGCTTCGCCGACGAAGTGCTCATGCAGAACGCTGAGATGGAGCGCCTCGGCTTCCTCGGCGGCTTGGCTGCGAAGAGTGCGGGCCTCGTAGATTTGGGCGGCCAGTTCCTCAACCCGTCCCACCACTCGCCGCTGTTCCGCCAACGGGGGCAGCGGCACGCGCACTTCCGGGATGCGTTTGATGCTCAAGACGCGGTTGCGCCCGGCAGAACCGGGGCAAATCTTGACCAACTGCTCAAGCCCTTCCTCGGTCTTGAAATAATTCAGCAGGAACTTCGGAACGCACCGGCCTTCATCCACGCGGAAAGTCGGATAGCGCGTCGAGCCATACATTCCGTCTTCGGCTACGGAAACGATGGCAATTGCGCCCTCCCATGCAAACGTGACTTGAAGAATGAAGTCGCCTTCCTTCATCAGAAATAGGTCTTTGTCTCCGACTTCAAAACCTGTCCGTGGCGTTTTGTGGAAGATGCCGCGCCCAAAACAATAGATGCCGATTTCTTGGTAGAGCGTTTCCGGCTCAACTTTCACCGGGCGACGTTCCAAGCGCAGCAATTCGCCAAGACTGACTGTGGGCCACGGTGTCCTCATCCAAGGGACTCCACGAATTGTTGCGGTGGAATTTCGTATGCCTGAAGTTTGCCTCGCTTGGACGCCGACTCTGGGTAGTCGAAAATGTCAACTACCACAAAAAAGATTGTCTTGTTGTTGTGGGTAATGAACGGGACAGACGATTCCTGATGCTGCGTGGGAATTGCCAAATCCTGCTCGCACGTCTTAAAAATCACGAGATAGCCAAACGACTCGTTGAAGTCTTTTGTGTATTCGTAAACCTGCCGGAAACCTTTTATGATGTAGCCGCGGTCTTGCCCACGCTCTGGATTGAAGAGCTTTGTGTCTGCTACCAGACGATCCTTTCCCGATTGCGCCGAGATCAGGTCAACCCGACCTGATGCTGATTGCGGTTCAATGTGAAACTGCACTCCTTGGTCGTGTAGGTATTGGTAAAGCCTAATCGCCAAGATGCTCTCGCCCTTGCCCGTGTCATCCTTGAACCGCTCGAACATTTCAGCGCGATGAAACCACTCGCATCGGTACTTGAACTTTTTGAGCAAGACGAGGGTCATGCGCTTGTCGTCAATCTGCTCGTCGATGTAGTCGAATAGCGGTTCGACATACGTGAGCCTGAACCCCTCTATGCAGGCGTCGTATTTGCTCTCGTGAGTGAGATTCAAGCCCACTTGGATTTCAATGTCTGCCTTTTCGCCTGTCGCACACTTCTTAACGACCCAGTAGCAGATCGCGTCGTTTTCGCTCTCAGTCGTTCCAACTTGCGGTTGACCGGAGAGGGTCTTGTCGGCGTCTTGTTCAGAATTTGGGAAACGACGTTCCAAGTCATCGAGGATGCCCTTAGTAATCGCGTTCTCTTGCAGAAACCCCCAAACCTGAATCAGCATGATATGGAAACCTTGAAAATCAGCGCTGTTCAGCCGCTTCAGGCGCTTTTGAAGCTTGTAGCGGACAAATTGGATGTATTCAGAGTCCATATCAGAGTTTGATGTTGATCGTGAGGTTGCGTAGTTGCGCTTCCAATTCTTCCAATGCCCTATTCACTTGCCGTTGAGCTTTGCGGAAGCTGCCCAAATGGTCATCCAAGCGGATGTTTGCCTTGCATCCACCGCACACGATTGTTTCGCGGTGACGAACCTGACGGAGAAACGGGCGCGCCCAGAAATTGCAGCGCGGGCAGTGAATGTAAATCCGTTCACGGTCGAGATTGATTGTCATGGCTTGCACCGTTTGATTCACGCCGCATACAACAGCGATTGCAGTTGGTTGACGGCGTTGCGGAGTTGGTCTGAGCCGCGAAGGCGAGTTGATAGTTGAGGGTTGAGGGTTGAGAGCTTAAGCGGCATAGAGCAGTGACTGAAGTTTGTTGACCGCAGTGCCTAATTGTTCAAATCCACCAAAAAGCTTCGCAATCTCGGCAACATTTCCACGCTGGGAAATGGGCGGGACTTTCAGCACGTCAGGCAGCGTGAATTGAAGTTCGCCGTCGGCGGCGTATTTCTCCAGCAGGTCGTTCAGGATGTCGCGGGCTTCGGGAGCGAAGTAGCCGAAGAACGCCGCCTGCTGTTTCTTCATGCGGTCGGCGCGCTGGCGGCGCGTCAGCACCGGCGCGTTGTAGGCGAGATGGCACAACAGGTCAAACGGGTCGGCATCCGGCTTGCCCGCCTGCATCGCCAGCGTCTGGAAATCAATCCCCCGTTCCGCCAGTTGCTCGATGATCTGTGCCCGCTGCTCCGGGTTGCTCCACCGCGCCCGCAACTCCACCGTGCTGGGGCAGATGGACCGGACCTTGTCGCCGGTGTAATCCGTCAGCTTGACCACCCGCAGTTGTTTGCCGTCCGCATCCAGCTCGTAAACCAGGTCGGCGGCAATCTCCACGTGTCCGCCATCGTAATAAAATTTGCGACGCTCTGTCAGCGGGCCGTCAATGATGACGGGCGGTTGGACTTCTTCCTGAAGTTTGCCTTCGTCGTCCTCCGGTTCTTCGGGCGTGATGACTTCGGTTTCTTTCACCTTGCCGTTCTCGTCAATTTCCTCCTGCGTGGCGAAGGCGGGGTCGCCGTCGAAGGCCGGGTCGGCGAAGTTGCGCGTGGCAGTGCCGGTGTAGTCGAGGATGTTGAACCAGAGCTTGCCGTAGTCGTCGCGCACGCGCGTGCCGCGCCCGATGATCTGCTTGAACTCGACCATCGAGTTGACGAGGCGCACGAGCACGACGTTGCGGCAGGTGGGCGCGTCGAGGCCGGTGGTGAGCAGTTGCGAGGTGGTGAGGATGACGGGCGTGCGCGTCTCCACGTCCTGAAACCGCTGCATGTGCCCGCGCCCGATGTCGCCTTCGTCGGCGGTGACACGGCAGACGTAATCGGGGAACGGACCGCCCTCACCCCCAGCCCCTCTCCCATCCGATGGGCGAGGGTGGCCAACGAGGTCGGCGTTCAGGTTGTTGAGCGCGGTGCGCATCTCGGACGCGTGTTCCTGGTCCACGCAAAAGACGATGGTCTTGGCAAAACGGTCGGTTTTCTTCAGAAAATCGGTCAGGTGCCGCGCAACGGCCTGGGTACGGGCACGCAAGGCGACACGCCGCTCGAAATCGGCGGTGGTGTAAACCTCATCGGGAATTTCGCGGTCGTAACGGTCCAGGTCATCCTTGCTGGGCCGCCAGCCGGCGGCGTCCCACTGCGTCACAATACGGTGAACGCGGTAGGGCGCGAGAAACCCGTCGTCAATGCCCTGGCGCAGGCTGTAAGTGTAGATCGGGTTGCCGAAGTAGAGGTAGGTGTCGCGGTTGTCGTCGCGCAACGGCGTGGCCGTCATGCCGAGTTGATACGCGGGCGCAAAGTATTCGAGGATTTCGCGCCAGTTGGATTCTTCCCGGGCGCTGCCGCGATGGCACTCGTCCACGATGATGAGATCGAAGAAGTCGGGCGCGAATTCCTTGTAGAGGCCGGGGCGGCGTTCGTCCTGGGCGATGGACTGGTAGGTGGCGAAATAAAGTTCACGGCTGAAGACGGCGAAGCCGTTCTCAATCTTCCAACGCGCGTCGCCGAACGGGGCGAATGTTTTGTCTTTCGGGTCGTCCACGAGGAAGTTGCGGTCGGCCAGATAGAGGATGCGGGGTTTTCTGTGCGGCTCGTTTTTCCGATTCCAGCGCGAGGACCAGAGTATCCAGCAAATGCAAAAGGCAACGAGCGTTTTGCCCGTGCCGGTGGCCATCGTGAGCAAGACGCGGCGTTGGCCCAGCAGGATGGCCATAATGACACGATGGATGGCGATCTCCTGGTAGTAGTGCGGAATCTTGCCACTGGAGAGATTGAAGGGCGTGAGCAGGCGGGTGGCGGAGGCGTCGTCGGTCAGCTTTTCGTGGGCGCGCAGGCGTGCCCAGAGTTCTGCGGGAGTGGGGAACGCGGGAATTTCGCGCTCCAAGCCCGTAATGTAATCGAATTCGATGATTTCCTTGCCGTTCGTGGCGTAGGCAAATTTCAGTTTGAGGATTTCGGCGTAGTCCTTGGACTGCTGCAAACCTGTGGCGGCTTCCTCGTCTTCGGCCTTGGCTTCGACCACGGCAATCGGGAAATCACGCGTGTAGCGCAGGAGGTAGTCGGCGCGCTTTCCTTTGCCGCGCTCGGCCTTGTTGCCGCGGACGATGATCCGGCCATCCGTGAAGTAGCGTTGCTCGGCGATGGAGTGAGGGGCCTCGTCCCAGCCTGCCTTTTGCAGGAGCGGCGCAACGTATTTACGGCAAGTGTCAGCTTCAGTGAGCATGAATTGGGGACCGCTCTTCGCGCTCGGGAACGCCGCCCTCGGAATCGTTGAAGAGTTTGCGGGTGTTCGCAAGGCCAGAACAAGGCGTGCCGACGACGACGATGAGTTGGTATTCAGCGGCGTTGAGATTGCGGCGGAGTTTGTTCGCGGTCGGCCAAAGTGTGGCCTTGTAGTCGAGGTGTCCTTGTGGACGTCCACCATTGCCGTTTTTCGGCTTGGATTTGTGGCGCGTTTCCATGGTCATACGCCCCTCGGTTTACTCTCGCTGGGCCGGTGGTGCAACGAAAAAGACGGCGCTCGGATTCCTTTGCGGTTCCAGCAGCATTCTCTTGCACTACGAGGGCGGTTTGGCGGCGGGGCAGGCATGGCTGTCTGGTCTGCGGGCGGAACTGAAGCAGTTGCCCGGCGGCGATGGCCTGTTGTCGTATGCATTGGGGTTTGTCCAGCCGGGCGGCCAGCATACGCCAGAGATGGTGGACAACCTCACGCTCGGCGGCAGCGGCCGGCCGTTGAGGAACTGCGATGTTCGGTCGGCAGGCGTAGAGTGGGCCGCTGGAGGAAACCAAGCACCGTCGCGCTTCAGAAGCCTCGCGGCGCGCAACTATCTGGTGGGATTCCAGTTCGGGGAGGTTAGCACCAACACCCAAAGCCCAAAGCACGTCACTTCTGCGCCGGCTGGAAGCTCACGATCCCCGCGTCGATGTATTGGCCGCCAGCGGTTTGATGGCAATGCACAGCCAGGATGTTTTTGCCTGGTTTGATTGCTTTCTGCGCCTCGGCGCTGATCTCAAATTCGTCGTAATCGCCAATGTAGCCGGGAATCTTGGCGGCGAGGACGCCATTGATGTAAACCTCTGCGTCCTCGTCGTGATGCATCAGGAGTGAAAGCTTTTCGGTCTTGCCATCGGGAATGGTGATTTCGCGGCGCAGCCAAATGTCACTGCTTTTCCATTCGGTCCGGACCACGGCTCCCGGTGTGCCCTGGGTTCCGAAACCGGCCGGTCCCTCTTTCCAGGAGGCGGCGTCGAACTCCGGTTTGAACCAATCGTCCGCCGGTCGGTCGGTGGTGTATCGCCATAGAACAGCCTCTTTTTGCGCGGTGGGAGCGATGGCTGTGACCTTCGGCAGAGGCGGAAATTGGCCGCGGTTGGCGGCGGCGACCGTGCTGAGGTCCATCTTTAGTACCTCGCGGTCGTACGTGAGCAGACCGTTGCCTTCATACTCGACGTCGGTGGTTTGCGTATAGACGCGCTGAGGCCGGGTGATTTCTTCAGTTCATAAACGCCCTGGAGGAGTTTCACATACTGGCGGGTGAGCTTTGGCACGCTGTCCATGCCGCGATAGCCCCAGGTCTTGCCCGCCCAAGTGTGTCCATCCACCTTGAAGCCCAGCCCGCCGAATTCGCCCAGCACCGCCGCGCGATTCGGTTCGGGTGGCGGCGAGCCGGGGCCGGGATACCGGTGCATGTCATGGACATCGCCGACACCGCGGTCAGCCCAGCCGCTGGCATTGTTGACCAGGCGGGTCGGATCGAATTGCTTCACCCATTGCGCAAGGCGCGGCGTGTCGTACTGGCCCCAGCCTTCATTGAAGACGACCCACATCACGATCGAGGGATGGTTGAAATGAGTGGCGATGAGGGCCTTTAACTCGGCTTCGAATTGCTGCGCCGACTCGGGCGTGCGCTGGATGTCGGGGTCTCTGCCGCCGATAAAGCGGTCGCCGCTCGGCATGTCCTGCCAGACGAGCAGCCCCAGTCGGTCGGCCCAATAGTACCACCGCTCCGGCTCGACCTTGACGTGTTTGCGCGCCAGGTTGAATCCAAGCTTTTTTGTGACTTCAATATCGTAGCGCAGCGCCGCGTCGGTGGGTGCCGTGTAAATGCCGTCCGGCCAAAAGCCTTGGTCCAGCGGGCCAACCATGAAGAAGGGTTTGTTGTTCAGGAAAATCTTAGTGATCCCTTGTTCGTCTTTGCCCAGCGCCACTTTTCTCATGCCAAAGTAAGAACGGACCTCATCCGTCCGTTGGCCGTCTTTCGCCAAAGTGATTCTCAAATCGTACAGGAACGGAGAATCGGGCGACCATAATTTTGCCGCCGGTATCGCCAGCGAGATTTGCGGCGCGACCGTTCCTTCGTCCTGCGCGACGCTCGAGGAGACTTCGCCTTCGGTGACTTTCTTTCGGCCATCGTAAACCGCCACCCGAACGGACGTTTGCCCAGGCCCACTCCGCGCCTTGACGCCAATGGTGACCATTCCCCGGTCGATATCCGGGGTGATTTTGACCGACTCGAGGTGCGCGGCTGGGACCGGCTCCAGCCACACCGTCTGCCAGATGCCGCTGCATGCGGTGTAGAAAATGCCTTGGTCAGGCTTGCGGACCTGTTTGCCACGCGCGTACGGCCCGGCGTCGGTCGGGTCCCAGACGGCAACGACCAGCGCGTTGGCGCCGGACTTCTGCAAAGCGTCGGTGACATCGAAACTGAACGTGTCGTAGCCACCGCGATGTTGGCCGACTGGCCGGCCATTGACCCAGACAGTCGCCTCGAAATCCACCGCGCCAAAATGAAGCAGCACGCGCTGGCCGGACCATTTCTTCGGCGTCTGAAACGAGCGCCGGTACCAAATCCGGTCCTTCTCCGTGACTGTTTTCATCACCCCGGACAGCGCGGACTCAACCGGAAACGGCACCAGGATTTTGCCTGGGAACGATTCCGGCTGAGCGGCGTCCCGGGCGGTGATGGAGTAATCCCACAGTCCGTTGAGGTTCAGCCAATCCTTGCGGACCATTTGGGGCCGCGGGTATTCGGGATGTGCCTTCGCGGGCGCAACGTCTTTGCTCCAGCGCGTTTTCAAGGGGCCGGCGGCGGGTTGCCAGGTTTCTTGCGCGGCCAGGATACGGCTCATGGCAAGCAGTTGCACAGCTGTGGCCAGACTGAGCGAGATGATTTTCATATTCAGTTTTGTTGGAGCGATTGATAACGCTTCCGTGAGTTCTTGTCCCTTGATTTCGATCAAGTCAGACCGTTCCTCCGGCGTGTTGCCGGTTTTGCCGTCCAAATCCGCAAACGCCGAAATTCTCCTGGCGAGGTTTCAGCGGGCAGGCCGGCATTAAGCGACCGCGGGCACGGCGGCGCCTTGAGAATTCTTTACCCAGGCTTCCATTGCGCCAACGAGACCGTCGATGGTGTGGGGCTTGGCTTCAACGGTTGGTTTCACTGCCAGACCGGCCAAGGCCTTGGTGGTTTCAGGACCAATGGAGGCGATTTTCACGTTGGGGAAACTGGCCAGGAGTCCAGGCAAATCAAACCGGGCATGAAAACACTCCACGGTCGAGCCGCTGGTAAACGTGAGCCAGTCAGCGCCGCTTTTCGTCAACTTTGCGGCGGCTCCGTGGAGGTCTTCCGTCTCCGGCACGGTTCTGTAACAGGCGACGTCATCGACAATGGCCCCGAGTTTCTCCAGGGCCTGGGGCAGGTCCGGGTTCGCCACTTCCGCGCGCATCAAGAGAATGCGGAGGTTTTCAATGCTCTGATACTTGGCGAACGCGTCGGCAATCTGGCTGGCGACATATTCTTTCGGCATCAAATCCACTTGCAGATGCAGTTCCTTGAGCTTGGCGGCAGTGGCCGGCCCGACGGCGGCGAAGCGCGCGCCGCCGATATCGCGCAGGTCAGGAAAGCCTCGGAAAAAGTAATCGAAGAACGCCGTCACGCCGTTGGGGCTGGTGAAGACAATCCAGTCATATTCATGCAATCCCAGCAAGGCCTCTTTCAGGTCCTCCAGGCCGGCGGGCGGGACGATTTTAATCGTCGGAATTTCCAGCACCTCAGCGCCCCGTTCCAGCAAGGGACGCGAGAGCTGGGCGGCTTGTTCGTGCGTTCGCGTGACCACAATGCGCTGGCCAAAAAGCGGCCGCTTTTCAAACCAATTCAGCTTGGAGCGCAATTTCACGACGTCGCCAATCACCGTCACCGCCGGCGGTTTGAATTGGGTCTGCGCTACCACGCTGACAATGGTGGAGAGCGTGCCTTCGATCGATTGCTGCTGGCCGGTGGTGCCCCAGCGCACCATGGCCACAGGCGTATCCGCCGCCATGCCGTTCGACAAGAGCGAGTCCACGATCCGCTGAATCTGCCGCACGCCCATCAGGATGACTTTGGTCCCGGGCGTTTTGGCCAGTAGCGCCCAATCCACGTCCGCCCCGTCCTGGGCGGGGTCTTCGTGGCCGGTAATCACGGTAAAGCTGGAGCAATAGGCGCGGTGTGTCACCGGAATGCCGGCGTAATTGGGTCCAGCCACAGCCGAAGAAACACCCGGCACCACTTCAAAATCAATGTGCGCCGCTGCTAGTTCTTCGGCTTCTTCTCCTCCCCGGCCAAAAATGTACGGGTCGCCGCCCTTGAGCCGCACCACCGTCTTGCCTTCGCGCGCTTTGGAGATGAGGAGCGAATTCAGATCTTCCTGGGGCATGGCTTTGTCCTTGGGGCGTTTGCCGCCGAAAATGAACTCGGCCGACTTCGGCGCCAAACGCAGCAAATCCGCATTGACCAGCGAGTCATAGACCACGACATCGGCGCGTCCGAGCAATTCTGCCCCCCGCAAGGTGAGCAACCCGGCGTCGCCCGGCCCGGCGCCGACGAGATAAACTGTGCCTTGGTGTTTCATTTGAGCGCCCCAGCCAACTGCTCGCCCAGCGCTGCCGCCTCCGCCAGCCCCCCTTTTGCCTCTCCCCGTCGCGCCGTCTCATGCCGGAAGGACACCGCCCGTAACCAGACCTGATCTCCCACAATCTCCGCGTAAGCCGCCACCGGACTCAGGCAACCGCCGCCCATGGCCCGCAGGAAAGCGCGCTCGGCCGTGACGCATTCGTGCGTCTGGGAATCGTTCAAGCGCTCGCAGACGGCGTCAATGCGCTCGTCTTCGATGCGGGTCTCAATGCCAAGGGCCGCTTGGCCGACACAGGGCAGCATTTCGTCCGTGGACAGGCAGGTGGCCAGCAAGCCTTTCGGCGTTCCGTCCCCCTGCAACTGTCCATTGGGTTGAATCCGAATCTGCAGGCGCGCCAAGCCGGCCGCTGCCAGCACCAAACCATCCAGGTCCGCTTTTTCCGCCAACTTGTTCAGTCGCGTGCCGACATTGCCGCGGATCGGGACCAACTTCAGATCGGGCCGCACCGCCAGCAATTGCGCCTGCCGCCGTGTGCTGCTGGTGGCAATGGTTGCGCCGGCTGGAAAATCCCGAAGGCCAGCCCCGGGCTTGAGTCCCCGCAGCGCACCAGGTGGGTTTGCAGAGCGGCGTGTGGAATGCGGAGTGGGGAGGGTGAAATCCGCATCCCGATAGACGAGCACATCGCGGACGTCCGCACGTCTGCCCACCGCGGCCAGCTTGAGACCGTTTGGCAGATCGGTGGGCAAATCCTTCAAGCTATGCACGGCCAGGTCGGCTTCTCCCTTGAGCAGCGCCACTTCCAGTTCTTTGGTGAACAGGCCCTTGGGAATCTCCTGATTCGGGTTGGCCAGGGGAACGGCTTGCAGCTTGTCGCCGGTGGTTTTGATGATCTTAAGCTCGAATGCAAGCTGCGGAAATTCGGCGCGGCACTGGGCCAGAATGGAGTGGGCCTGAGCCAGAGCCAGAGCGCTGCCGCGGGTCGCGATGATGATGGGAGAAGGCATGAGAGACTTGGCTAGAGTGCGTTTTCGCGGCGGCTGAACATGGATTGAGCCTCAGCCGGAAAGTGGGACGAGCGGGTTGGGCCGAGCAGACTGTTGACTTTGTCGCGGATGATCCGTTCGCAACGAGCGACTTCCTCCTGGCGTTGCTTGAGATAGCCGTCAGCGATAGCTTCCAAATCGTCGATGTTATAGAGATAGACATTTTCCAGGAAATTCACTTCCGGCTCGACATCGCGCGGCACGGCGATGTCGATCAAGAGGAGCGGCCGGTTCCTCCGCAGTTTCATCAACGGCGCCAGCTTGGCCCGGTCCAGGATATAGTGGAGCGCGGAGGTGCTGCTGATGACAATGTCGATTCTCTCAAATTCGCACGCCCAGTCATCAAATGGAATCGCCCGTCCTCCCAGTTCCTTGGCCAGAGCGGCGGCGCGGTCGTAGGAACGATTGGAAACAAGGAGGCTTTTCGCCCCGCGGCTGAGCAAGGCGCGCGCGGTTTTCTCGCTGGTATCACCGGCACCGATGACCATCACCTGACGCTCGCCGAGGTTGCTGAAAATCCTTTCCGCCAGCTCGACGGCTACGGAGGCGACAGAAACGCTGCCGCGCTGAATATTCGTTTCGGTGCGGATGTGCTTGGCGACATTGAACGCCTTTTGAAAGGCCTTGTTCAAGCGGCTGCCAGTGTGCTGGTGCTGGAGGGCGAGATCGTAGGCCTTTTTCAATTGGCCCAGGATTTCGGTTTCGCCCAGGACCATCGAGTCGAGGCCGCTGGCCACTTTGAACAAATGCTCGAGGCTTTGCGGCTCGCTGAAGGTGTAGAATTCATCGTGGAGTGGCTCCTGATAGTTGTGGCAGTCGAGCAAGAATTGCCGAAGGGCGGGAGCATCGGCGGCGGGATTGCCCTGAATGGCGGCATAGAGCTCCACCCGGTTGCAGGTGGAGAGAATGACGGCTTCCTGGGCCAGGCCTTGCGCTCGCAGCTTTTGCAGCGTCTCCGGGATCATCGCATCAGGAAAAGCAAAGCGTTCCCGCACTGTGACGGGTGAAGTGCGATAGCTTAATCCAATGACAACAATCGGCATACTAGGAAATGCGGCATGCGGAATGCAAAGTGTGAATCCCCCGACCTTTTTGGTCGCACATCATCCCCCTGAACCTGGTAGGGACGCGTTCCACCGCGTCCCGATTTTGGCCGCGGAAAATAGGGGACGCGGTGGAACGCGTCCCTACCAGATTTAGAGGCGGGTTCCCGGCTGGGAGTGGTCGGCGCTTTGCCACGGATACTTGGTTGGCGTGGTTCCATTCTCGCCGGGCTGTCATAGGCGTCTGCTCAAGGATGATGCACCGAAGATAGCAGGTTGAATCCCCAAAAGGTCAGCAAAATGAAGGAGAAACTGCCGACGGCTCCCCAGGCAAAGCGGCGACCGCCCTGGGCAAACCGCCAGCGCATGAGGAGCAAACCCACATAAACCAGCCAAACAAAAATCGACCAGAGAATCTTGGGGTCCGCTTTGAAGAAAACACCGTCGCGATGTTTCAACAACACCGGACTGAGCGACAGCCCGGCGGTCAGCAGGATGAACCCGGCCAGGAGCAAGCGGCCAATGACCAATTCCAGCCGTTGAATAGGAGGCAACAAGGAAAAAACAGCCCGCAACTTGTGGAATTTCAGATCATGTTCCTGAGTCAAGTACATCAAAGCCGCCACTGAGCTCAGTCCAAACGCTCCGTAGGAGAGCAAAATCAGCGCGGCGTGCAGGCTGACAAAGCCGCGAGCCACTTCCGGCTTCGTCCCGTGGACGTCCAAAGCCGGCATCAAGGCAAAGACTCCCATCCCCAAAAGCACCGGCGAGGCAAACGCGCCCAGGAAACGGAGCCGCGACCACGCGCCCAGCACGAGGTAACTGGTGACAATGGTCCAGATGACAAACGTTGTTGCTTCGTAAATATTTGTCAGAGGGCAGTGTTGGAGTGAGAAACCCCTCTGGCCCATGGCAATGGTGTGGAATCCAAACCCCAACAAAAGCAGACAGTAATTGACCCGGTTATCCTCGCGAAACCCTTTGCGCCAGAGGAACACCGAATACAAAGCGCTCAGGCCGTAAATAATTACGGCCATCAAGAAATATTGTCGGTCGGTAAACCAACTCACGAAAGTAGGTTAATCCAGCCTCCTGCCGCTGCAAGCCGATAAATTCGAGAATGATTTTGGAAGGGCTGTAAGCCGAATTTTGTCTGCGTCCCTTGCGGAACGGAGAGAATCATTTGTCTCAGCAGCCTGTACCCGGGACCCGGCTTGCGCCGTGGAGCGGGCCGCTCCAAGGTCCCCTATTTGGCCTTGCACCCGATGGGGTTTTCCGTGCCCCCGCGATTGCTCTTGGGGCGGTGGGCTCTTACCCCACCTTTTCACCCTTACCCGACCCCTGCTAAAACATGAGCTTCAGCTAGGGCTGGGCGGTTTCAGTTTCTGTGGCACTGTCCGTCGGCGCGTTTCGCAACGCCACCGCCCGCGTGTGTCTCGGCCTGGCCACCGCCAACTTGCGTCGGCGGCAACGGTCGGCGCTCCGAGTTACGCGGCATCGCGCCCTGTGGAGTTCGGACTTTCCTCCCCCGGCTTGCGTCGGGAGCGATTCTCCGCCCTTCCAAAATCGCTCCTAAGGTAGCTGCGAAGAGAGGGAAACACAAGTCAGAGGAATGCAGGGGGCACGACTAAAACTGGTGGGCGCGCAACCGCGACCATAGGAGCGCGGGCATCTATGCCTGCGCGTGCAGCAGGCGACGGGCAACAACCGAATTTTGCGAAGACATCCCGCGTTGGGTGTCTCTCACCGATTCGTTAGTTGTCCAGGCGAGCGGAAACTGAGTTGGTCGGGCCGCACAGATGGGTCTTTCACCATCGCGCAGGCATGGATGCCCGCACTCCTACTGCGTGGACACGACTGAGGAGAGCCAACCCTGCAACGCTCCTCGAATCATCCGTCCGGCTTTTCAATCCGCCACGGCCAAATCCATATCCGGCGAGTGATAAAGAATTCGACCGCAATTGGGGCAGGAAATGATCTCTTGCTGGGCTTGGCAGGAGACGACGATTTGTACGGGCAGTTTCACGTGACACCCGCCGCAGACGCCGTGCTCAATCCCCACCACGGTGCTGCCGCCCTTTAGCTTGCGCAGCCGTTCATAGCGCAGGCGAACGCCGTCATCGACTGCCGCCCGCAGTTGGTCGTAATCTTCGGTCAGATCGGCGAGTTGCTTTTTCAGATTCTGTTCGCGCCCGGCCAGGTCGGCGATCAACTCTTCCACTTGCTTTTGCACGTCTTTGGCCGTTTGCGCTGCGGCCGACAATTCCTTTAGCGCGAGGTCGCCTTGTTCCATCAGTTCAAGCTGTTGATCTTCCAGTTTGACGATGGCTGCCTTGCAGAGTTCAATTTCATGGGCCAGCGCCCGGTACTCCTCGTTTTTCTTGGTCTGATATTGCTGAAGCGAATACCGCTCGATTTGTTGTTTTTTCGCCTCGACTTCGAGTTCAAGTTCTTTCCGGTGGGTTTCAAGTTGCCGCTGGCGAAGTCGGACCGCCTCGAGATGGGTCTGGGAAGCCGTCACGCGGCTTTGAAAGGACTGGCGCTCCGGCTCCACGTTGGCCAGCTCGGATTGCAGCCGCGTGATTTTCCGGTCGCGGTCTTGCAGAATCAACAATTTTTCCAGGACATTGAGCATGAGTCGTAATAACAAGCTGAAAAAGTTATCGGGCCGGCGGGCGCAAGTCAATGCGCGTCCTTCACGGCCCGGGAAAATGTTTTGAACGTTTTGATTGATAATTGTTCCAAAGGGATGAAGCTATTGGGATTAAGAAATGCCGTGATCATGAAGAAAATCAAATTCTATTTCTGCCGCTTTTGGCTGGTTTTCGTTTTAGCTTCGACTGGCTTGGCGCTCCAGGCCAAGGAGGGTTCTTCCGCCCTGGAAATGGCCCGCCAGCTTAACCAGGCCTTCATCGAAGTGGCCGACAACGTCTCGCCGGCCGTGGTTGTGGTCAAAATCGCCCACAAGCCCGACTACGTCGAGCTGGATGAGGACAACCCTCTTTGGGAGCTCATCCCGCGCCAATTCCGCCGACAGTTGGAGGAACAATTTGAGAAAAGGCGTCAGAAACGCCCTGCCCAGCAAGAGCCGCAATATGATGGCCAAGGCTCCGGCGTCGTCATTCGTGAGAATGGGTATATCCTGACCAACCGCCACGTGGTCGAAGGCGCGGACAAGATCAAAGTTCGCTTCAAGGACGGCCGGGAGTTTGACGCGCAGGTTCGCGGAGTGGACCCGCAGTCCGATATCGCGGTCCTCAAAATCGACGCTGAAAACCTGACGGTGGCGAAATTAGGAGACTCATCCAAAACTCGCGTCGGCGAGTTTGCCATCGCGATTGGCGCCCCATTTGAACTGGATTATAGCGTGACGTTTGGGCATGTCAGCGCCAAAGGCCGGAGCCACGTCATCCCCAGCTTTGGCGAGAGCTCGCCCGGCGCCTGGATGGACCAGGATTTCATTCAGACCGACGCCAGCATCAACCCCGGCAACAGCGGGGGGCCGCTCGTCAATATTGATGGCGAAGTGATCGGCCTCAATACGCTGATTCGCGGCCTGCATACCGGCATTGGCTTTGCGATTCCGAGCAACCTGGCCAAGGAAGTCGCCGAAAAGCTGATCAGCGACGGCAAGTTTACCCGAGCTTGGCTGGGAGTGGGCATCATCGCTTTGAAAGATTATGCGGATCGCGATCTGTTCAAGGGAGTCAAGGACGGCGTGGTGGTTTATAGGATCGATCCGTCGGGTCCGGCCGCCAAGTCCGATCTCAAAGCCAGCGATGTCATTACCTCGGTCGATAGCCAACCGGTGGCTTCGGCTCAGGAGTTGAGAAGCCAGGTCCGCTCCAAAAAGATTGGCGGTACTGTCTTGCTCGAGGTCGTGCGCGGGGGAAAGAACATGCAAATCAAAGTCCAGACCGCGGAATGGCCCGAGGAAATTGTCGGTCTGGCGCGCACCGGCAAAAGCCAGAGCGAGCCCGACTCGCGTGGGTTTGGCCTGACCGTCCAAGCCTTGACCAGTGAAATGGCGGAAAAATATGGAGTCGAAAAAACCGAGGGCGTGATTGTCACCGCCGTGGAGCCAGGCAGCCCGGCCGACCAAAAGCGCATCAAACCCGGCGACATCATCACGGAAGTCAATCAAACGAGCGTGAGCAACCCCAGGCAGTTCCGCGACGCGCTCAAAGACGCTGACGCCAGAAAAGGAGTCATCATCAACCTGATCAGCGAGGGCGCCAGCAAATTCGAAGTTCTCAAGGATGGTGGCGATTAGCCTCCCCGCTCATCCGAGAGAGTGCGCCAGTTGCGGTTTTTAACTGGCGCATTTTCTTTATTTAAGCAAGCAGAAAAGCCACAGCAGAAAAGCCGCAGTTGCAGTTTCCACGACTGTCGATAACTTATCCGCCATGCGATTTATTGGCAGTGTCATTGAAAAACTCCAACGCCATCCCAAACGGATTGTTTTTCCGGAAGGGACGGAGCCGCGGGTGTTGCAGGCCGCCCGGCAGTTCTATTCCTTGCGTCTGGGAGTGCCCATCCTGCTCGGAGACCGGACCAAGATCAAAGAGGCGGCCCAGCGCTTGAATGTCTCGCTGGAAGGCGTCCGCATCATCAACCCGGACGAGAGCGAAGAATTGGAGAATTTCACCCGGCGCTTCGAATTATTGCGACGTTCCAAAGGCATCCAGGAAAAGGAAGCTCGCGAAGCGATGCTGAAGCCCAATTACTTCGGGGCCATGATGGTGGCCATGCATCAGGCCGACGGCCTGGTTTCGGGCACCAATGAGTTCAGCGGCGGCGTCCTCCGGCCGCTCTTTCAGATCATCAAGGTGGCTCCGCAAGCCACCACCGCCTCCAGTTGCATGATCATGGAGGTGGAAGACACCCGCTTCGGAGAAAAGGGGGTGATGTTCATGGCGGACTGCGGCGTGATTCCTGAACCCACCGTCGATCAACTGGCCGATATTGCCGTCTCCACCGCCCAGTTTGCCCGGCAACTGCTGGGCGTGCCGCCGCGCGTCGCCATGCTGTCATATTCCACCAAAGGAAGCGCCACCCACCCGTCCATCGGCAAAGTGCAGGCCGCCACCGCACTGGCTCAGCAAAAAGCCCGTGAAAAGCAATTGACGGCGGATTTCGACGGCGAACTGCAACTTGACGCTGCTTTGGTGCCGGAGATTGCCCAGCGCAAACTGCCCGAAAGCAAGGTGGCGGGGCATGCCAACGTGCTCATTTTCCCTGACCTCAATTCCGGCAATATTGGCAGCAAGCTCATTCAACACGTGGCTCGGGCCAATGCTTATGGCCAGATCCTGCTCGGCCTGGACCGTCCGGCGGCGGACGTTTCCCGTGGCTCGAATGCGCACGATATTCTGGGCGTGGCGGCCATTGTGGGCGTGCAAGCGACTGCCTATAAACTCCTTTACCCTGAGGCAGGACGGACCTTGCCGGGAGAGTAAGGCATGAACGCAACGACGCCGCGCGTTTTTATCGCCGCCACGCGACAAAACGATGGCAAGACGACCGTTTCACTGGGCCTGTTGGCGGCCGTGCAAAAGGTTCATCCCCGCATCGGCTACATCAAGCCGGTCGGCCAGCGCTTTGTCGAGATCGCCGAGCAAAAGATCGATGAAGACACGGTTTTGATGGACCGCGTCTATCAGCTCAACTGCCCGCTGGTGGACATGAGCCCGATTGCGGTGGAACCGGACTTCACCCGCCGCTACCTTCAATCGTCGAATTACGAAGCGTTGGTCAAGAAAATCCAGAAGGCTTTTGATCGCGTGGCCTGGGAGAAGGATTTTGTCCTCTGCGAGGGTTCAGGCCATGCCGGCGTGGGGTCCGTTTTCGACCTCTCCAATGCGCGCGTCGCCAAGCTGCTCCAAGCCAAAGTCATCATCGTCAGCCAGGGCGGCATTGGCAAGCCGATCGACGAAGTGGCCTTGAACCAGGCCCTGTTCGAGAAGGAAGGCGTGGAAATCATCGGCGTGATTTTGAACAAAGTGATTTCCGACAAGGTCGAGTACGTGGCCGAATTTGCCCGGCGCGGCTTGAAACGGAAGGGCCTGGAATTGCTGGGCGTGCTCCCGCACCAGCCGATGCTGCCGCGGCCTCCCATGGACGTGATCTGCGAGGAATTGAAGGCGGAGCGGCTCAATGACTCCCGGCAAATGCAGAACCTGGTCGATGAGGTGGTGGTGGGGGCCATGGGCGTGCACAACGCCATGAACTACTTCAAACGCGGCGTGCTCGTGATCACTCCCGGTGACCGTGAAGATATTGTTCTGGCGGCGGCCACGACCCTGTTCGGGCCGGCCGAGGACGGACTGGCCGGGATTGTCTTGACGGGCAACCTTCAGCCCAGTCCCAGCGTGATCAAAGTCATCCGGCAAATGCCTTTCCCGGTTCTTTTGGCCAAGGAAGACAGCTATTTTGTCGCGTCGGCCGTGCATGATTTGATCGTCAAGACCCGGCCTCATGACACCGAAAAGATTTCCATCATCCGCGACCTCATTGCCGAACACGTGGATGTGAACAAGATATTGAAAGCGCTTTAAATGCCTCTCCTCGATTTCATCAATCCCGCCCTCAAATCGTTGCCCGTCTATCAGCCTGGGCGGCCCATTGAAGAGGTGGCCCGGGAATTGGGCTTGCCGGCCAATGGCATCATCAAGCTGGCTTCCAATGAGAATCCTCTGAGACCGTCGCCTCTGGCCGTGGCCGCCATGCAAAAGGCTCTGACCCAACTTCACCTCTACCCGGATGGCAATGCGTTTTACCTCAAACGAAAACTGGCGGAGAAATTGGGATTGGAGCCGGCCCATTTCATTTTGGGCAACGGCTCCAATGAGGTGATCGAATTCGTGGGGCACGCCTTGCTGCGCCCCGGCGCGGACGTGGTGGTTTCGCAATATTGCTTCGCCGTTTATCCAATCGTGACGCACCTGTTTGGAGCCAACCTGATTACCGTTCCGGCTCGGAATTACGGGCACGATTTGCCCGCCATGCTCCGGGCCATCACGCCGCAGACCAAGGTCATTTTCGTGGCCAATCCCAATAATCCGACCGGCACGCTGGCGCCGCGCGCCGAGGTGGTCCGCCTGCTCAACGAGGTCCCTCCGGACGTGCTGCTGGTCATGGACGAAGCCTACATTGATTTCCTCGAGTCGCCGGTGGACCTGCTGCCCTTGATTCGGCGAGGCGATCGGCTCAATTTGCTGCTCATGCGGACGTTCTCCAAAATCTTCGGGCTGGCCGGCCTGCGGCTCGGCTATGGCCTCGGCCACCCGGAATTGATGGCGGCCTTGGAAAAGATACGGCAGCCCTTCAACATCAATGCTCTGGTGCAAGTGGGCGCGCTGGCCGCACTGGATGATGACGAGCACATTCAAAAGACACGGCTGAACAACGGCCTGGGCCTGCAGTTCTTTGGGCAAGCCTTCCGGCAAATGAATCTGGAGTACGTTCCTTCCGCGGCCAATTTCGTCCTGGTGCGGGTCGGCGATGGGCCGCGCGTCTTTAACGAGTTGCAGAAACTCGGCATCATCGTCCGGCCCATGGGCGGTTACCAGTTGCCCGAATGGATTCGCATTTCGGTCGGCACCCCGGAGGAGAATGCGCGTTGCCTGGAGGGGCTGAAAAAAGTTTTGGGGAATGACTGGCCACAGCCAGAGCGTCGCACTCCATTGTCGAAATCAAAATTGACCCGCCGTGGAGAAAGTCTATGCTAAAGACATGCTCAAAGAAGTGTGTCGTTACCTGACGGCGGTTCCGGGTGTTCGTTCGGGTCATCCGATTGTTGAGGGCACCCGTATCGGTGTCCATGACGTCCTTGGCCTGCTGCAGAACGGTGAGACGGTGGACAGTATTATTGTCACTTGTTTCCCGGATTTGACGAAGGCGCAGGTCTATGAATGTCTCGCCTACTACGAGGATCATCGTGACGAAACCAATCTGCTCGTCGCTGAACAGATGAGTGATCCGAAGGCGTGAACTTTTTCCTGGACCACGATGTGCCTGTCGATGTGGGACGGATGCTTCGGCTAAAGGGACACGGAATTCAATACCTTCACGAAGTCCTGCCGAAAACCGCCGATGACCTGTCCTCGCTGCGTTATGCCGTTAGTCGGGGAAAGGTTGTCATAACCTGCAACCGCGGGGATTTCCTACAACTCGCCGCCTCCGAACCGCATGCGGGAATTGATTTGAAATGTATTCGGAACTGAATACTTGTCTCTGTTGAGCATATAACGACGAATTAACGTGAAACCGACCGATCTCCGAGGCATCCTGCAGTACATTCCGCGCTTCCGCGAAAAAACGTTCATCCTGAGCGTGGATGGCGGCATTGTGACGGACGAGAACTTTGCCAACCTCCTGTTGGACATCGCGGTCTTGCGCTCCTTGAACATCCGCGTGGTTCTCGTTCACGGTGCTTCCGCCCAAATCAAAGCCCTGGCCGAGCAGCAGCACGTCACACCATCCAACCTGGACGGCAGCGGCCTCACCGACGCCGAGACTCTGAAACTGGCGCTCACCGCCGCCAACCGGCTGACGCATGAGATTCTGGAGGGCCTCTCTGCCAATGATCTCCGCGCCGCCTGCACCAATGCCATCATTGCCCATCCCATGGGTATCCTTCAGGGCGTGGATCACCTCTTTACCGGCAAGGTGGAACGGGTCGATGTCGAAATGCTGCAGACGTTGCTGGCGCAGGGGATTATTCCGGTGGTGCCGCCGTTGGGCTTTGATGGCGATGGCAAAACGTATCGGGTCAATTCCGACGGCGTGGCGTTGGCCGTCGCAGAAGCTTTGAAAGCGGCCAAACTTATTTTCATCACCTCCCATGAAGGGCTGGCCCGCCGGGGACAACTCCTCCGCCAGATGCTGGTGGCCGACCTGGATGATATCCTGGCCAATCACCGGGACGACCTTTTGCCGGAAATGCTGTCCAAGGCGATTCACGCTGCGGCGGCCTGCCGGGCGGGCATTCCGCGCGTCCATATTATCAACGGCCGGGTGGACGAAGGGTTGCTGGCCGAGGTCTTTTCCAATGAAGGCATCGGCACGCTGATTTACGCCTACGAATATCAGCAAATCCGACGGGCCCTGAAGAAGGACGTTCACAGCATCCAATTGCTCACCAAGAATTCTGTGGCCAGCGAGGAATTGGTCAAACGCACCCGGGCCAGCATCGAAAAGCAACTCAACGATTACTACCTGTTCGAGATCGACAAGAACCCGGTCGCGTGTGTGGCCTTGCATACTTACCCGGATTGCGGCAAAGGCGAGCTGGCCTGCCTGTATGTCAGTTCCTCGCATGAAAACCAGGGCATCGGCCGGAAGCTCATTCAATTCGTGGAAGCCAAGGCCCGCGAATTCGGCTTGCACGAATTGATCACGCTCTCCACCCAGGCCTTTACCTATTTCCAATCCAAAGGCGGCTTCAGCGAGGGCACGCCGGACGATTTGCCGCCGGCCCGCCGCGAGAAGTACGAACAAAGCGGGCGCAACTCCAAAGTCCTGATCAAGAGACTGGCCAAGCCGGCCGGCGCCGAAGCCGTGCGCAGTGTGGCGTGAAGCGAGCTCCATCGTCCGCGCGTCGATCGCCCGACGCTTCATGAAGAGCCGTTTGTTTCCTGGCATTTCAGCGCCCGTGGCCAAACCGCAGGCAACCTAAGCCGTGACTGTTCGATAGTCTGGGGAGCGCACCCGTCCCGGGTGCCGTGGCGGACGCCCTCGTCTGCCACTCCAGGCGCGTGAAATGAATCCAACTGCAGGTTCTGTTTATCCGGCGTTCGGCGAATGCTGGGAGGTGTTTTCCCGATCCATTGTGTTCACCTCATTGCTGGTCCTTCTCTCGGCAGGGGCCGCCTTTGGCGGGACGTTTACTAACAAAGCCAGTCTGGTATGTAGTGGCGATCCCATCGCAGGAAATGCGACGTTCACGGTCAGTTGCTGGCTTAAGCTCTCGATTCCTTCCGATGGCGTCGTTTCGGAGGACATGACGGTTCTGGTCAACCAGTCTTCGCTGGCGGACACCAGCCCTTATCCTTTTCTGATTCGCTTCAATAAGAGCAACGGAAACTTGGAGTTTGTTGTCCAAAGGGACAACGGACACCTTTGTCGGAACGCTCGTTGAAAGACCTTACCTCGAACGGTGGTATCACGTCGCTGTCGTCAAATATAATGATTCTTTCAGCGGTTACTTGGACGGGCGGCAGGTTTTCAACGCCACCCAGGCTATTGGAAGCGCCACGGGTTCCGGGCTCTCCATCGGCGGTTGGGGTTCGGGTCGATATCTTTCGGGCGAGGTGCTGGAGGTGGCAATCTATCAGGAGCGCCGTGACACGGCCCTGATCCGCCATTACATGTTCGCCGATCAGCCTGTGGAATCCACACCCACATTGCGTGCCTACTTCAAACTCGCTTACTCAACCAACGTAACGAACAACCTGCGGAACTTTGCCTTGAATCCCCCCTCCGGCACGGAGCAATTGACGACCAACGGAACAGGATTGGTAACGTTTGAAGAAACGGATCAAGCAGGAGAGCCAGGATCTGCCGTTCGGCAATCAAAACACCCGCCTCGGCCTTGGCTTTATCTTTCGGGCGGCGGGGTCGTGCGGGAATGATCACGGTGCCGTAATGCTGGGCCATCTCCTGGTAGGAAGCATGCAGGAGCGGTTCATAGCGGCAGGCTTTGATCACGGCCGTTTTCGGATTGTCGGGAACCGTGACTTTGCTTACTCCACCGAAAAACGCGTAGGCATGAGCATGGGCGGCAATCCAGGAGGCCAGCTTTTGATTCAGGAAGGCTTCGGCATAGGTTTTATTGCTGGCCCCCAGAACCGCCACAAACAGAAAAGCCGGAGCCACCGTCCCATCGGCTGAGTTGAAGATCGGGATCGTCTGTCCGGCCCAATCGACAAACATCTTTTCGCCGGGAGGATGCACCTGACGCAGGACGGGATCGAGCGTCCCCGCCCAGCGGACATAGAGTTCGCAGAAGCGGCTGTAGCCGTAACCGTCGGGATGATTTTGGCGATACTCCTGCCAGAGCAATCGCAGGGTCACGCTCTGGCGCCGCAGTTCCTCATGGAGGTGTGCCCAATCCGGCAAAGCTTGCGGAACTTCGGGAGACGGATCGGGAACCCCCATCAATCGTTCCCAAAGTTGATCCTCGGTCCATTCCTCCGGAAGCGGCCAAGTCAGCCCGGCCAGCTCCGCCCGTTTGAGATAGTCTCCCACCGTGCTGGTGGGTACAGCGCAGCTTCGGGCAATCTCTCGAATGGACAGCTTATGCTGAAATTTGAGTCGCAGTATTTCTTTGATCTGACGCATGGATTTGGTTGGTCGTGCCATGGGTTGCCTTTTTCGTTTTGAAAAAGGGCCGATGGTGCCGACTTATCCAGCGTCGCTCCAGTTCTCCTTGTGAATAATCCAATCCATTTCGGACACCCTTCCGGGATCCCGGAAAGGTGTCCGAATTCAAATCGGAATCGGTGTCCGATTTGGATCGGAATCCCTGTCCGAAATGAATTGGAATCCGTGTCCGAATTAAATTGGAATCGCTGTCCGATTTGGCCCGGAATACGCACCTGCTGCTTCCCGGGCACGCACCTGGAAAAACGGCTTGCTCCCTGGAGGAAAACCGGGCAATGCCCGAACTCCAGCCTGAAAATATCCACTCGATATGAACGGCACTGTGACCGGAAAACCAACCAGCGAACTCTCGCTGGCACTGCCTCCCACATACACCTGGGCAAGGAACGCAGGTCCTGCTAACGGGGTGACGCCATCGACGTCAAAAACAGGAGCATTGAGACCGGCGCCAATATTTACCTTTGAACTCGAGGTTCGATTCTTGTGAACTACGGGTTCTTGATGACTCGTGTGACCCAGAGTCCGTAATGCTCGTTATGCGAAGAGGTAGGGGTCTCGGCATATTGCTGGATGGTCCAGAATGTCAGCCCGTCGTTCGGGTCCAAGGTCGTGTAGGAATAATCTCCCCACCTAGCACCTCCGTAAAACCCCTTTCCTGCCTGGATGAGGATTGGTTTATTCGGCTGTGCACCGTTAGCCCGCCGCCCGGTATAGAAAGCGCCGATATGCTCGGTATTTCATAAAGACATTGAGCGCCGCATTGTCTTCGAAACACGACTAAGCAAAAGGAGGATGGCTCCGCCGACCGCGCCAAGAGTAATGGCTGACGGCTCAGGAACCAAAGAAAAACTGGTCAAGCCAAGCAGGACAGGAGGTGGCCCCCCGGGGGGGCCTGGACCAGCTAGACCCCCTGTGTCAGCAAATTGAAAGACCGTGGATTTGCCATACTTCGCACCTGCGGTCATTGCGGCATCATAACTGGCGCCGCCTGCCGCTTCCCAAACTCGGACCTGAAAAAACGGCCGGCTCCCTGGAGGAAAACCAGGCACTGCCCGGGTTCCAGCGTTAAAGTATCCACCATTGGACAGGAATGGCTCTTTGGGCGAAACAGCAGTCAGTGAACTTTCATCAGTACTGCTTCCAACATACACCTGGGCCTGGAATGCAGGTCCTGCCAACTTGGTGGCGCCATCCACATCGAAAACAGGAGCGTTGAGACCCGCGCCGATATTTGCAAAGTTAATTAGTATCTGGCCGAAAACTCCTGTTTTTTGGAGTGGAGTAAAGAAGTGAGG
>CAYIIH010000032.1:0-35007 GCA_964363225.1 uncultured Verrucomicrobiota bacterium
TACTTATCGAGGACCGGGTACATCCGCGAACCGTTGTTCTGCGCGCCAGCGCGTTCCCACTCATCGTCGGTCATCTCGTGGCCGCGATAAAATTGCTGCATGGCCTTGGCGTAAACTTCGAAAGGCGCATACTCCTTCACCTGGCGTTCGACGACTCGGAAGATGTCCTCCGTGATGTCCTCGGCGTCATTCCAGTGGCGTTCGTACCATGCCTGAAGGAGCGCCACTTCGCGGCGGATTTGGACGTTGAGCTCAACGTTTCGGGTCAGCCCTGGCATGGTGAAGTTGCTCGATCCCACCAGCGCCGACGCGCCAACCACCGCCTGCTTGGCGTGAGTGATGTAGGCTTTGGCGTGGAATTTTTCTTTCGTGTAAATCTTGCATTCGATCTGGCGGCGTTTGAGGCCTTCGACAATCGCGGGGACACCTTGCAGGAAATCATTCGTCTCCTTCTCCTTTTCGATGCTGGCGTTCAGGACGGCTTGGGCCGCCTTGACACCTGCCAACAGCGCCTCCTTCGTGCGCCGTGATACCTCCTCGCCCAGGAGGATGCGGATTTTGTCGAGCTTCTGCCACTCGCCGTCCAGACCAAGCAGAGCGCCGATTTCAAAAAAGCCGGTGGCAATGTCGAACCGATGAGAAATGTCTGCCCATTCGCGCAGGTACTGGAGGACTTTCCAATCCGCATCGCTGTTATCAACGATGAAGAGTTCGCCGCCGGATTTCGGACGTTCAGTCATAAGTTCAACGCGCAAGTGATGAGTTGCTGCCGATAACGGAAGATGCAGCTTTGCTTCGCCCCATAAAGTTGCCGCGACGTTAGCGCAGGGCGGAGCATCTGAGAAGCAGGAAATTCAGATGCGAATTCCACGCTCACCGGGCGGGTTCTCAAACAAGCGCTAAGAGGAACGCCGAATAGTCGAAGCTCAGCGCTCTCATTTCGCCCCCCTCGAAGGAGGCGTATCCGAAAACTCGCCCATCGTGTGCTGCACGTCGTGGCCACGGCTGTTCCAGAGCATCTCGCCGAAGTTGGGCAGGGCCGGCTCCGTGCGAATCAGCGTCCATGGTCCGCGCCCGTTCCGTTTCCAGGTCCAAGTCACGCGCTCACCCTCGTGCCGTGGAGTGCGCACGCGACCGTGAGTGCCGAACGGTTCATCCCAAACCATCGTGCCGCGGAAACGATTCCAGGCCGTGAAACTGATCAAACCGTCGCCTGCGCGGGACGTGTCCCAGCTCCGTACCTGGGCTACCCCGTACGGAATCACGGTGCGCTGATACCACCAGGACCAAGCCCGCCGCACATACTCGGTGCTGTAACCGCTGCTGTCGCGGTAATCCGCAGCGTAGAACGACATCAGCCGGTCGAGGTCCTTCGCCTCGAACGCCGCCATCAGCCCGCGAAAGCTTTCCAGCACGGCCTCGGCCTCTTTTTCGTAGCCGGTTTGCACGCCCACAAAAATCCGCCAGACCTCCTGGGTCGCCGGCAATGATCCGTCGCTCCACTGGATTTTCTCGACCCTGCTACCATCGTTCGTCATCACGATCTGCTCGACAATCGGGCTTTCGTCCGCCGTGAAGAGCAAATACTCGGTGAAGTTCACCGTGCCCGAAAGCAGCGCCTTCGCGGAAGTCGTGGCGGTGATACCGAACGTGCCGGCTTCGGTCATCTCCAGCACGCAGGAGTTGGTGCGGATTCCCTCCATCGCCAGTTCCCACTCCGGATAAACCTTTGCACCGGGGATGCGTTTCCATACGCGATATGCCTGCGCCTCTGCGTCCCGGTCCCAGGCCAGCCGGATGCCACCGCGCTCCTTTTGCGCGCGCAAGCCAATGACCCAGCGCGGGACTTCGACAATGAAGGGCTGCTTCTCGTAGAGATTCTCCCGTGATTGCAGCACCGCAATCGCCCGGCCGCACTTCAACACGCAGGCGCGATTGGTGCCATTGCCGTCGGCGCTGTTCTCGGTCGCCGGATAATGGCGATTGAGCAGTTCCCGATAGGCGCCGGCCGTCGAACATTCGCCCGGCTGGATGATCTTCTCGAAGCGTTGCACCACGCTCGCAGGCGTGCCGACCGGCAGCAGCGGGATAAAGTAATAGCGCCCGCCGGTGTCCGGGATCATCTCCTTCATCAAGTGCGGCAACAGCACGCCGTAAGCGGCCCGCTCCAGATGGCCGTGGGCCAATTCAAGGTCCAGGTCCTGGAGCATGGCGTCATACTCGTGAAGGCTGCTGCACTCCTTCAACTGGTAGGCCGCTTTGGTCTGCTTCAACACCTCTTCCTGGCTGACGATCAGCCGTTGCTCGATGATCTGTCGTAAGGTCGGATAGATCACGTTGTCGAAGTGGCGTTGGTCGGTGGCTTCCCCATGCCAGATGTCCTGCGGCGGCTCGATCGAAAACACGGTGGCGCCCAGGAGCGCCCCCTCGATGATGAAAGCGCGATACAGACGCGCATACGAATCTTCATCCGTTTCCAACTCCGCCTCCGTGCCAAAGACGCCGGGCCGGATGAAGTAGGACTCGCCTTTGGTCCACCACCACCATTGCGGCTCCATGCCCCAGTGCTCGCAGTAACCGGCCAGCCACAGCCCCCAGGCCGCCGCTTGCGTGAGGTAATACGATGGCGGGATGCATTCGTTTTGCGGCAGGAGATACGCGCGGTATTCCCGGAACAGTGCCCGGAGCGGACCCGCCAGCCGGTCGCTCGCCAGGTGCGCCATATCTGTCTGGATCTGCAAAGACAGGTGTTTCCCGTACCGGCCGCAGAGTTTGAGGACCTCGGCGAGGTACCGCAGGTTCGCGGGGATCGCCAGCTCAAGCTCGCCGCCAAAATCGCTGTAGTAGGCACAGCGCCACTCCACGATTTGCACGGCTTTGATGCAGGGGAATTCCTTCAGCAGCGTCTCGATCGCCCAGAGCGACGTGGTCCAGGCGACTTCGTCGCCGGCGACCTGGAGCACGATCGGGATGTGGTGTGGCTGCACCACGCGCAGCATCCGGCGCCACCCTTCGAGGCGTTGGTTCACGTCCAGGGCGGGCGGGTCCATCGTGATGGCGCAATAAGGTCGGATGTCCGCTGGGAGGTTTTGCCAGCACTTGACCGTCAACTCGCCCGAGCCGGGTCCGTAAAGGATGATCAGCGGATGTTCACGGGAGATGACGAGTTCCGGTGGCTGGCAGCCGGCAGGCACGTAACCTGCCATGCAAGCCGTCTTCAGGAGGCACAGCAGTGCCAGCAGCAATATCGCGGCCGTTCGCACTGCGCGGTATGCAGCGGCCACTGCCACAATCGCTGAGCTTGGTTTCATCACACGCTTTCAGGCTGGCGTCGGTTGCCGGGTGCTCTATCAAAGGCCACCCCATTTCACAACCGCGAGGATGTCAGTGGATTTGACCGGCGAAGTCAAGGGGCCAGGAGGGGTGCGCTGGAGGTCAATCATCATCTTGGGCCCGCGCGCGGACTTGGAGAATGCCAACTCCTGCCGCTCCGCGCCTGGCTCAAAGCTGTCGGCAAATCCAATGCCCAGGGTTGGGCGGCCTTCAGCATGGCCGCGCGGCTGTCGGTTGGATGATCCAGGCACTCGAGAATCGCTGTGCCACGAACCGCGGAATGTCTGCTCTGCAAGAGGCTTTTCAATTCGTCACGGGTCAAATCCTGCCGCAGGAGCGCCTTCGTCGCTTCTTCAAAGAGCGGTGCAGAAAACTTGCCCGCTGCGTTTTCGTCCATCGCGAGGTAATCGAGCAGGAAGGCCTTGCTTTGCTCGCAAGGGAGGTCGCCCAGCGTCACGACCATTTCGAGCTTCGGCCGGAAATCGGTCCAGACGTAAGGATAATTGGCGGGAGGTTGGATCATTTTCTTCAATTCCGGATCAATGGCGAAGAAGGCCCGCACCAGGACAGGCACTGACTCCGTAGCTCGCAAAGCGCCCAACGCGCGCGCCGCCATCGCGCCATCCAGGCCATGCCAGGCCCAGTCACGATGCAGACTTCGATTGACCACTTGCTGTTCCAGCAATTGGACCGCGCGGCTGGATTTGGTCCCGAGCTGGCCGATTCTTTCTGCCGCCCAGGCGCGTTCGACGATTCGAGTGGCACGCTTCTGTTGATACGCGACGTCCCCTTCCAAGTCGGTCCGTTCCGTGAAATCCGCAGTGAGCAGCTTCTCCAGTTCGTCCAAAGACCGGCCATCGACGCGCTTGGATAATGCCCGGAGAAAGTGCGGTGGTGAAAACGAATGGGTGTCGCGCCGAATGGCTGGGAGGTTGGTGGGCCATGGCGCGCGAAAACTGTCGGGCAGTCGAATGCGGTGAGGTGGGCGGTTCAATTCGCGGGCAGCAACGCGCGGGTCGTCCACCAGGATCATCTTCCCGGGGCGGGCGAGCGCCTCTTTCACCTTGGCCGGGTCCATGTCCAAACGGCCTCCCTGCAGGCCAGATGCTTTATAGGCGAGACGTTGTAGTTTTGGATTCTTGCGGAGTTCAGACGCATTCGCTTCATTGACTTCCACGACGTGGTCCCAAACGTCAGCGGCGTCCAGCAGCTTGGCGATGTCTTCCTCCAAACCCGGCTCCTTGATATCGAGGTGCAGAAGCATCGCGCGTTGCCGCGCCAATTCAAGCACCGCCGCGAGCGTGGGCAGGCCAGTTCCCGGCCTGGCTCCGTAGAAGGAACGAAAGCGCAACGCCACAACTTCGCTGTAAGTGTGTTGATGGATTGGGCCGATGGCGTCGGTCATCCGTTCCAGACCGTCATCATGGAACATAACCAGCACCCCGTCCGCGGTGCGGCGAATGTCAACCTCACAGCCGTCAGCGCCGTAATCCATCGCCGCGGCGTAAGCTTCGAGCGTGTTTTCCGGAGCAAAAGCGAACGCGCCGCGATGGACCATCACGATGGGACCTTGCCGTCGATCGGCGATCCGCTGGTGGCGCACGGCGCGTGCCGCAGCCGCTTCAGGGAGTGGGGAAAGGATATAGCCGTTGATTGGTTTCGTCTCGGCAAGAAGGTTGGGCGAAAACAAACACGACAGAACGGCGCAGAAAACCGGCAGCACGCCGGAGAGCTTCGACAGGCTGTCGATGATGCTAGCGATGAAGCTCATGACGTTTTCTCCTGCTCAAGGTTTCTGGTTCTTCGCGAACCACTCGAGCAACAACTGTTTCCGGCCGGTCGGCGCGGCCGTGGGCTTGTGATCGTTCGGGTCGGGGCCGTGTTCGAGACTCCAGCCGTCCCATTCGCGGTAGGCATGGTACGACCAATCCCAACCGTATTGTTCGAACAGTTCGATGCAGTCCTTCAGGTATGGCGCGGCACCGGGCGCCCAGCGAATGGCGCTGAACTCGCCGCAATAAATATGCACGTTGTAAGCGAGTTGAAACTCGCGCACGGGCTGGAGGTATCGCCGCAAAGCTTCCTGGTTGCACGGCTGGCCATCGATCACGCCCCCGGATACGCAACGCCTGTCCGCGCGCCATACACGCCCTGGTGCGTGAAGCTGTGCGGCCAATACATGTGGACCTGGTAGATGACTCGCGGCACGTCCACCGGCATGAGGTATCGGAAACCGGCCGGTGAATCCCAGTCTTCGGCTTCGATGATGATCGGTGTCTCGCGGTCAATCGCCCGGATGGCTTTGGCGGCCTTGACCTGTATGCCCAACCAGTCGGCGATGCCCGGCGGTGAGGGCGCGCCTTGAACAGGCTCGTTGACGAGGTCGTAGCCCCAGATCGCGAGGTTGCCCTTGTAGCGGCGCGCGATCTTCTCCCAGACCTTGACGAAATGTTCCTGGTAAAGCGCCTCGTGAAACATCCTCACGCTGTTGTCTTCGTACCGTCCGCCGGGCGGCGAGTGAATGTCCACGACGGCTTTGATTCCGTAGCGGCTGCAGGCCGCGAGGGCTTGGTCGAGGTCTGCCAACTCACTCTCGATCCACCGATCGTACTCCGCGAGGTCCAGGTCGGTGTTGGGTTTGCCCCAGTTGCGTGTGAACTGCCAGCGGATGAGATTGGCGTGCCATTCCTGGCCGAGCACGCGCAGGTCTTCGTCTCGAAACGCGTTTGGTGACATCACGCCGCGCAGCCGGGGCAGGTTGTGGCCTTTGAACGGCAGCGGCGGGTTGGCTATCGGTGCAGGTCGCTGGGGCGCCGCGCCGCGCGCCACGACGCCTGCAATGTCGTCGAACCACACCGTGCCAGTCGAGTTCTGCAAACCCAGATCGAGTTCGCCCTGCTCGGCGTCATCGGGGATCGCGGCGACAAACGACAGCGCTTTCCAGTCGAACGTGCCGTGGATATGACTGACGTTGAGCCAACGCGGGCCGAGCGATGGCGACTTGAAGTGCAGCATGAACTTCACGCCGTTGTAAGGTTCCGGCGGCCGGCTCACTTTATCCGCCTTGGCCATGCAAGTGAAATGCAGTTGCATCCCGCGGTAGGCCGTCAGATCCAACGGCCGGCGAACCATGGCGGTGGGACTCTTCTCCGTCGGCGGCACCTCCACGCGCAACGCCGTGCCGCCTCCGCGGCCCTCGTTCACCCAACGCGCCGTCGCCGCCTGCGACCAGTGGGCACGTTCGGAGGGGTCCTCGAAGCCGGTTCGAACCACCACGGAGCTGGACTGTGGACCGGCCGCCGGGACCACGCCTGTCGGTGCCGGCAGGGTGGCTGCGGTTGCCGTTTGCCGATCGCCCATCGCGCACACGGCGCAAAACGCGGCGAGCGCGACGAGGTCGGGAAATGAAATCGTTCTCATAATTCCCAGGCACCGAGATCGGGATGATTCGAGCGAGGTCGCCGACGGATGTCGTCGGCCACTTCCGGCAGTGGCACACCCTGGTCGATGGCTCGGTTTGCCGCGGGCGTCAGCGCCAGATTGCCTGACGCCGGGTCCACAAAGTAGCCGTCCAGCCGCCCCGCCAGGTTCTGGCGGACCTGCGCCTCTCCGCCCTCGAGCCGGATCTCGCCATGCACCAGATTGTTCACGACGTCCGTTTGCGCGGTCCCCGTTCCGATGCGGATCCCGCGGCTCCAGTTTTGTTCCGGCCGCCAAATGGTGTTGTGGAGGACCTTGATCCGCTCGGCATACCAAAGCTCGATCCCACAGTCCGGCCCGCCGGTGATGAAGTTGTTGCGAATGACGCCATCGGTGACGTAGGCGAGCCGCTCGCCGGCGAGGTTGGCGGTGGATTGGCCGGGATTGCCGAAGGCCACGCCCCGGTCGCAATTGAGGATGAGATTCCGTTCCACCACCACCCCACGAGAGCGCACCCATAAAAAGATGGCGGCACGCCCGCCGCCGTGGCGTCCTTTGATGTTCCGAAAGACGTTGTCACTGAAGGTCCAGTCCTCCAGGGCCATCATGTCGATGGCGGCAATGTAGTCACCGCCGAACAACCAGTCGGCCGGCGGGACCCTGGTGTTCTCGAACGAGCAGTAGCGGACCGAGCCCTTGACCGCGTGAGTGTTTGGGTCCTGTCCCGCCGAACCTTTGATCGCGCGCACGCCGATGTCCCGGAAATGGCAGTTGTAGATGTGGACGTCCTTGGGTGCGTTCTCGGCTTCGACCTTGATTCCGTAGGAGCGGCAGTCCGTAAAGGTGAGGTCGGCGACGGTGACGCCTTCACAGCGGCCGATGTGGAGGAGGTCGTCACCTTTGGCCTGGCTCTCCCACCCCTTGCCGCTGACAATGACCTTGGTCGGATCTCCAGAGGCGCTGCGGAGGGCGATGTCCTTTTTGTGATCGAGGACGATGACGCGCGGAAGCTGGTAGTGGCCGTCGGCCAAAAGGATCGTGCCGCCCGGCCCGACGCGATCCACCGCCGCGAGCAATTCGTCCACTGTCGCGACGCGGATCACTTCTCCCCGGGGCGGCGGCAGGGGAGGTGCTTTGGGAAACCACGGCGGGATCGGTTGGCCGGCCGGGGCGGTGGACTGCACGCCGGCGGCACGGACTGGGATCGCGCCATCAATCCGCTCGGCGCCATTCGCGTCCACTTCCGCGGACTGGGCCTGCATGGTTGCGGCCAGACAAGCAGCCAGGACAAGTGAGAGCCGTGTCACAATCACAATGGTTTTCATTTTTGGCGTGCGCGCATCGCTTCACCGCCGAACGTTTTTTACTCTACTCAAACCAAGACTTCAGTCCCTCAATCACAGCATGTAGCCGGGTGCGGAATTCAGCAAGAGTTGCTTCGCTTTCAGGCCGCGGCTGCCCAGTTTGAACCTCATTCGGGATCCTGGACAGCAATTTCCCGCTTCCTTTGGGCGACTCACGGCTTGCGCACCTCGACCCAGAGAGCTTCTCCGGCCTTAAGCTGCACGGCAACGCCCTCGGCCAGTTGGGCGCCGGTTTTGTCCAGCGTTCGGCCTTGGCCCAGTTTCGCTTCGTAGCGCGCATTCGCCTCCACCGTGAACCATTCCGGGAACTGGTTGATCCGGGTGTAGTCGAGCGGCAGGTGCATGAGGAGCTTGTGCCTGGGCCGGTCGAAGATGAGGCGCCCCTCCCACGGTTGGTCGGCGGTGAGGCTAAGATACACGGTGCCGCCCTCGCGCACCGCGCCGAAGCGCACGTCGGCCCGCCACGGTTGCACCGTCACGCCCTGCGTCTTCCACAACGCATACATCAGCGACGTGCGCGCGAAGTTGCCGTCGCCGTGCCAGCCTTCGATGATACCGTCAGGCTTCTGGATCGCCCACATCAACCGGGTCTGGCTGTCGATCCAATCCGCGGCGGACTCGACCGGCTCGCGGTTGAACAGATTGATCGCCCCTTCGATGGAATCCGCGAAGCCGTCGGCGCTGGTGTCGCCCCAGCAGGCCCCGACGTACTTGCCCTTGAGGTTGCCCAGCGCCTTGCGGACGGCGTCGCGATAGGGCTCGGTCCGGTCAATCAGCCACATCGTGTAGAAGCCGTCGTAGTCGTAGCCCCAGGTGTCGCACAGGTCTTTGCTGTGCTCGCCCGTCTTCGGATTGAACCACGAGTAAAGCAGGCCGTCTTCGTTTCGCGCCTTCTCCAGGATGCAGTCGAACATCTCGTGCATCGGCCGCGCGTAAGCTTTCTTCTTGTTCGGCATTGCCTGCGCGACGGCGACGTAGAGTTCAGTGAGCCCGTTGATCACCTCGCAGCCGTGATCGATGAGGCGGAGCTGTTTCAGGTCGCGCGTCGGATGGTTCGTGCCGAGCAGAAAGTAATCGCCAAGGCGGATCGCCCAATCGAGATACTTCCGGTCCCCCGTGAACCAATAGAGCCGCGCGTTCGCCTGCAACAGGTCGCCGCAGACTTCGAAGTTGAGCGTGGGAATCTTGCCAAACGGCGTTTCGACAGGCGCGTGCTTCCAGATGTCGTCGATGATGCCGATCATGCGCTCGGACCACGGGCTGGGTCCCATCCACTCCGCAATGGGGAGCAAGCCGTCCTTCACGTATTCCGCGCCGTCGAAAATAATGGCGTCGAGGTCGAGTTGTTCGCGCCGCCAGCCCTTCTTTGAGAACGAGTAGTCGTCGGGCAGGCGGTCGAGGCGGCAGGTCAGACGCGTCTCGGCGCGAAGCATGTCGAGCATCCGCCCCTCCAGCAACGGGCGGTCGGTGATGGCGGCGGTCAGCACCATGAACGGGTAATTGTCGGCGGCGGAGTCGCGGCCATTCCAGAAATCGCGGCTCACGCTGAGATTGCGCGGGATCAATCCCGAGGCCGCGTCCGCTTGAGCCAGCCAGCCATCAACGAAACGGCGGCAGCGAAAGAATGCCTCGTTGGCGAGGCGCGCATTTTTCTCGGCCTGGCGGAAGAGCTTGGCAGTGTGCTCGTCCGTTGGCGCGGTGGGCAACAGCGTTTCGCGGTCCCATACCTTGCGCATGTCGGGGAAAGCTTCGACCGGCATCGCGGCGGCGACCGGTGTCAGGGTGAGTTTGCCCTTGTAACTTGGCTGCTTAAGGTCAGGGCGGCTTCGGTCGCCGCCGGCCGACGTGAGCCGGACTTCGCTGAAGAAAGCGGGCTGGGCCTGGCCGCGCTTAATCTCGATTTCGTAGCGGTCGTCTTTGACGCCGGTCGGAATCGGCACGCGAATCCAGCGGAAGCCCCAATGCCCGCCGTCACGCACCGTCACGCTTTGGCCGTTGACCAGCAGCGTGGCATCGCGGTGGTCCGACTTCCCGCCCCAGCTCAGTTCCAGCGCGTCGCCCGCCTGCGGACGCACGTCAAACGCGAGTTTCAGGCCCGTGCGTCCCAGCCAGTAATAAGGCGTGCCGTCGAGCGACTCCGGCCCGTCGGCGAAGCGAACCCAGGCCTCAGCGGCAGCGTTGTCTGGGATGGGCCGGCGATTTTCTCCGAGCGCGGCGCGCAGCTTCGGAAGAAAGTCTTGTCCACTGAACACGTGCGGGCCGGGATGGACGGTGAGCGTCACGTTCGATTCCGCGTTGAAGACGCGATAGGCGGCGCGGATTTCCTCCAACGCCTGCCGGCCAATGGCCGCGGGAAAACCGCCGGGCGCGCGCTCCAACTCGCCCAGTTCACACACGAGTGTCCGTGGCGCCACACAGGCAAAGATGTCGGAGAAATCGAAGTTCTCTTCCAGGCCGGGAAAATTAAAGCACGGGCAATGGCCATTCTTCATGTTGGCCACGGTGGTGAGCCAGCCGCTGCTGCACGCGGCCTGCAATCGCTCGTCCAGCGCGGCCACGTACATGGTTGTCTCGCCGCCGAGCGACAAGCCGGCCACGGCGAGACGGCTCGCGTCCACTTCCGGCAGCGTGACCACGTAGTCCAGGCAGCGGAGCGCGTCCCAGGCGCGCTCGCCCATGAGCGACCAGTTGGTGTGCTGCAGCTCGTGCTGGCCCACGTCCGGCGCAATGACCACGTAGCCCATCTCGATCATCGCCCGGCCATACCAGTAGAGGCTCAGTCCGCGCACCACTTCCTCGCCGCTGCCGCCGTGGCCATTGATGGCGAGCACGGCGCCCACCTTGCCTTTCGGCTGCGCGGGCCGCGCCAGCCAGACGTGGGCGCGGCGGTCCGGCAGGGTTTGCAGCGTGAGTTCTTCCAGCGCGTAGCCACCGGCCGGGACCTCGATGCGGCGGAGGACTTTCGGGTCGAGCGGGCCGCGCGCGGGTTGCTGGCCGCCCATCATCAGGGCGAACAGCTTTTCGCGGGCGGCGCGCTGCCAGGCCAGCGCTTCGGACGGGGAGGTCGCGCGGAAACGCATGGCCCGCGAAGTTTCGGCGGCCTCGCTGTTGTTTGCGAACAACAACGCGGCCAACGTGAGCAGAGTAAGCTGTTTCATGGAGCGCATCTTCTCTCAGCAGGCCAGCGTTGGTAAAGCCAAGGTTTTGCGCGAATCTTGGCCCTCGCCGTTCCAACGGGGACGGCTCTAGTCCACTTCGGATCCGGGCGGTTGCAGCAATCGCCTCGGCAAATCTCGTGCGCCATGGACGGCTCGTTCAGCCTAGAGCGTCGTTTCATCACAACGGTAAAAGATGAGGTGCTTTTGGAATGGCCTCCCAGCTTTCATGCACCGCAATCCTCTCAATTCCAGCGCATCGAAATGTGTTCCGTGACCCAGGGTCGGCCTGTCCGCCAGCCGTGCCAGGGTCGCCGCAACGGCGTTCAAGTTTCGCTCGGCAACCTCCCATCCCGCTTCACGGTCATACCAAGCGGCATAATGCTCCAAGTCACCGATGAACCACTCAGAGCGCTGCACCCGCAGACTCATTCACCTCTCCGGGCGCGCACGCGCCGTGCGATGTCTTCCAGGTCTTGCGGTGTCCAGTCCGCATGCGGGCCGCGCACTGCGTCCAGCAACATATTCTCCAGCGTCCGGATGTCCCCGCCGAAGTCCGGCGGTTCCACTCGTGCTAGTTTCGCCACCTCGTCGCCCCGTACCAACAGCACCGACGAACCAGCCTGCGCCTCGTCAAAGAGTTGGTCGAGACGCGCTTGTGCTTCGGTCAGCGTGAATGTCTTCATGGGCTATATTCTAATCCACAGACACACGTTCATTCAAGGGGAACATTACGTGCCCCGTGACTTTGTCGACTGGCCCGCGCATCCCTGAGTTGTCGGTCCCATCGTTGCATCCGTACGCCCGGCCCCTCTTTGTAGGGAAGATTTTCAATCTGTATCGCCGGGTTGCACTCGGCAGGCTGTCCGCAGATTCCAGCGGTGTGCGGATTGAAAATCCGCGATACAACGCAGCGCTACTCTGCGCTACGTCCCTTGGACCGCACCCTCATCGCCAGACACCCAGCACGACGCCAGGCACTGGCCCTTGTGGATAGTTCTCTTTCAATCGAACCATGACTTCGGCGCGGAGCCGGAAATCCAACTGGAGCACGTCGGCGAACCCCGGGTCGAGCACCTGGTTGTCCGCGTCGAGGCCGAGGTCCGACTGAAATTCGCTCAAGCTCGCGTAGCTCTTGTGGCGCGCCCAAGTTGGGCCCCACTTGAAGCAGCCCTGACCGGGCGCGGCGAAATAGACGTTCTTCTCAAACCGCAGCCGCAGTTTCTCCAACGTCAGGCCCTGCGGCTGGCCTTCACGGGTGTTCGCGGCATACGCTCCGGCGATGTCTCCCGGCTTGGCGGCGACGGCGGCACCCGCTTCATTCGTCGCCGCGCTACTGGCGGGCCAATGCCGGTTGTCCTTCATGTCGAACCAGCCCCACACCTGCGCGTCGCGATTGAGGACGATGAGATTGTGGCGAATGAGTTCGTCGTGGTTCCACACCGGGCGGCCCGCGCGGCCTTCAATCGTGGGGGTGGTGCGCGTCTGCTCGCGGAAGTTGAAGCCTTCGCGGTTGCCCGCGATCACGTTCCGCTCAATGACGCAGCCCGGGCTGCTGGAAAGCGAGATGCCCGCCTGCGCGCCCCAGGCGCCCGCCGTCGCGGCGAAGCCGTTTCCAGCGATGACGTTGTCGTGCGCGTGCAGACGGAAAGAGATCTCGTAGAAGATCCCCGCGTCCTCGTTATCCGCGATGAGGCAGTGGCGCACGGTGCAATTCGTATTGCCGATGTCGAACCAAATGCCGTTGCCCCGATTCCGCACGAAACGGCTCCGCTCCAGCACGGCGTCACGACACAACGCCAGCTTGTTGCCGCCCGCCTCCCAGCCGCGCTCAAAGCCCTTCGTATTGTTGTTCTCGACGAGACATTCCGTGAACAGCAGGCGATGGGCGCGGCCCGCCCCGAAGCCCAACTGGCCGTTGTTGCGAAACACAGAGCGGCGCACGACCGCGTCTTCGCCGAGGAAACTCGCACCGCTGGCGTTCATGGCCTCGACCACGCAATCCTCCATGACGTCGTGGCGCCCGGCCAACACCACCGCGCCGTGTTGGGCCATGTTGGCGGCGTAGCGGAAGCGGAGCCCGCGCAGTTGGACATAGTCACCCTCCACCCGGAGAACCTCCTGCCGCACGGATGCTTCAATGTGAGTTTTGTTGAGATCGCGGCTGCCGGGATCCCACACGAGAAGCGTCTGGTTGGTCACGTCCACGAAGAAAGCCCCCGGCGCGAGCTGGCCGGCGCTGAGCACTTGGCGGAGGAGATAGCCGTTCACCGCCACCTGTTCACAACGGCCGATGATGCGGTGATACTCGTCGTCGGGATGGGTCATGCTCCGGTTCCAACCGATGAACTTGTGCGGCCAGGCCACACTGTAGATCGGCCGCGCCTCGTCCTCCTTCCGCCAAGCGGTGAGCCGGTCTGCCCCGGTCAGAACGACCTGCTCGCCCGGAGCCGCCTGGAAGCGAATCGGCGCCTGGACCGTGCCGCTGGTTTTCACGAAGCCGCGTTCGCGATACACGCCGCCGCGAATGACGACGACATCGCCCGGCCCCACCCTTTCCGCCGCCTTGACGATGGTCTTCCAAGGCCGTTCCGCCGTGCCCGGAGCGTCATCGCTGGCCTGCGGGTCTTGCTGCGCCACCTCGTAAGTGGCGGCTTGAAGTGCGGAACCAAGTGCCAGCGCGAGGCCTACCGCGTGATAGGAACGAAACGGAAGCATGGTCTGAGTGAAGCGGATTCTCGACGCATTGACAGAACAAACTCAACCCGCTCCTGGCACTCGAAGGTCGCGAGCGGCAAATTCGGAATTCGCACTTGTCAACGGTCGCCGAACGGGCCTGACTGTTCCCTAACACGCCGCTCAATAGACGATGATGAAGCGGCCGTCCGGTTTGGCAAACGCCGTCGCCAAACTCCACACCGGGACGCCGTCGGCCCGCCCCTTTTCTGAAGTGGCGTTGCCATCCTTGTCGTAAAGTTGCCAGGCTACCGCCCCGCCTTTGGCCCAGCCGATGCCTTCCGTCCAAGCAAAGAGCGTCTCACCCTTTCCGTTGGCAACGGCCACCGGATGCTTGCGCCTCGCGGAACCGGGCGGGGCCACCGGTTTGGAGACTTGCAGCGTCTTCGGGTTGGCAACGGCGTAGTAAACTTGGCCGGCTGTCTCCCACGCAGCCAGCACACCCTGTTTCCCTTCCGTCAGGGTCGCGCTGCTCATCGGGCAGGAGGCGACAGTCCACGGGTGGGAATTGGCGATTTGGAATTCCGCTCCTGGGCGCGGAGAAACCAGGAGGATTTCAGCGCGGTTTACCATTTCGGAAGCGGCGCGATACAAAATATAAACCGCGCCCGCAGTGTCGGCAAAAGCCCGCATTCCACAACAGCCGCACGCGCCGGTGGGCTTGGAGATGGCCGGCGTCTCGCGTTGGAAGGTCTTTCCCTCATCGCGGGAGCCCGCCACGAACACCGCGCGCCCGGCTTCGCCGTTCGTGTTCCCGGGACGCGACGCGTGCCAGGCGACGTAAACGTTGCCTTGGCCATCAGCGGCGACGGAGCTTCCGCCGTCCAGCCCGGCGGCGTAGGTGATGAGATTGCGTTCCGCTTCAAACCCGGTTCCGGCATCGTTCCATCGTGTGTAAAGCAAGGGCGTCACCGCCTCACCGTTGATGGTGGGGCCAGTGGCGCCTTTGCCGCCGTTCCAAGCGACATGCACCCGCCCATTCTTGCCGAGGGCCAATTGCGCCCCACGGATCGTGCCGGCCGACATCGCGCTCCCGGGCTGGCTGTTGACCTGGAGCGGGTTTGAGAAACCTTTCTGTCCGGGTTCCTGGCGCACATAGAAAATATCGCCGCCACCGGCGTCGCCTTTGTAGTAAATCAGGTGAACCGCGCCTTGGCTGTCCACGGCCGCTTGTGGCTGGATGCCGCCATCGGGAGTGCGGACGAGTGCGACTCGCTTCGATTCAGCCGCGGTGAGGCCGAAGCTGAGGATGCCTGACAGGAGCAGAAGACTGAATGGGCCGGCGTGCCGGGCGGCCAACACGCGCCGACTGAGGTGCGCTGAGGGTGAATGATTCGAGTGTGGTGTTTTCATTTTGGTGTTGTGGAGGGAGTTCGATGTTGAGGAATGAGGTTTCTCGTCACGGCTACGGCACCCTGAGTTGGAAGAAGCGCGTGGCGACATCCGTGCTTATTGGGTAAGGGCTGGAGGCGTTGGAGATCGTGTTCCAGGGGCCGGTCACCTCCTGCGCCTGCTGCAACATTGCTTGCCCAGTCCACGTGAGTATTATGCGATTATCTTGCTTCTCGATCGAGGTAAATTCAGGCCTTCGAGGCGCAGGCCGGCGAGCGTAAGTGCCTGCCCCCGGCTCCGCCATGATATGCACCCAATTCGTGTCGGCCACAATGCCATGCGGGAGATTGCCTGCGGTTAAGGTGCGGATCGCAATCTCCGAGCGGCTCCAGGTCGCTCCGTAATCAAGCGAGTACCTGTATCCAGTTGGAGTCGCGGAATCAGACGAATCGCCGTGGGACCAGGCCAAATGCAATGCGCCGCCAGGAATCATCCAGACCTGTTGATGGTTGCGGTTCACTCCGCTATCGCCTGGTAAAAGCTGCGGCCCTATCCAGGTGCGGCCTCCATCATCCGAGCGGTTGAAACCCAGGCGATCCGCGGGAAGCGTGCCTCCGAAAACTCTCGGCTCGCGTTGCCAGATCGCGAACACGTGCCCGTCAGCCGCAGCAATTTGCTGGCGCGCCTGGACGTTGCTTTCCGGGCTGTCCTCCCCGATGAACACGGGCTCGCTCCAGGTCTGACCGTTGTCGGTCGAGCGCAGGTAAGAGCTCTTTCCACCAAAGGAATTCGGCGTGAGCTTGGCGCCGAAACAGACATGCACGGTCGTTCCATCGACAGCCATTCTTGCGCTCCCGTCGGCCTCAGCGTAAAGCAGCGCGCCTTTTGTCCAGCCGGCCCCGCCATTGGTCGAGCGAAAATAGTAGATGCCAGTCCCATAACCACCCGCGCCGGATTGGCCGCCAAAAACATGAACGGTCTCCCCACTGGCCACGATGTTAGCCCGCCGCAATTCCTGCCCAGGGCCGGTGATTCGAATCGGGTTGCTCCAACTCGTGCCGTTGTTCGTGGACTTGCGAAAGTCCAGCGGTTGGCTCGACGGACCCATATCACCCGCAGCCGTCAGCAGGTAAACCGTGTCCTTCGCCGCGTACAGCCCGCCGTATTGCATCGGGTAATTGCCCGAGGCGGGCGCGATCACATTGGGAGGGGTCCAGGTCGCGCCGTTATCCTGAGAGCTTCGATGCACCAAGCTGGTCCCGCTGTGACCCACCACATGAACCCGATTTCCCACCGCTACCCGGCCATAAGCTGAGACCAGAGAAACAGGATCGGACCAAAGGACCGTCTCCTCAGGAGGCACCACAACGCCAGCCAGGGCGGCAATCTCTGGCGCGCTCAGCGCGAGGGCGTACACCCGCGCCTCATCAATCAGGCCTCGGAAGAAGATTTCGTCCCCAGCCTGATCGCGCGCCCCGAGGCGAACCTGGCTGCTGTTGTTGATCATTTGGCCGCTCAAGCTCGAAAGGCTGTAACGCGTCCCGCTTCGCACGCCATCCGCGTAACGGATCATGCTCCCTGCGCGATCAAAGACCACCGCAATATGATGCCACTGCCCGTCATTCACGGTCGTTCCGTCGCCGCTGAAAATATTCACGATTCCCGCGCCCGATTCGTGGATGACAGCTCCCACAGTGCCGTTGGCAGAAACGCTCATTCCCCACCCATCCGGATTGGATCCGCCGACAAATCCCATTTTCGTCACGACCATGCCGGAAGCGGTGGTCTTGATCCAGGCCGCGACCGTCCAGTCGCGAGTGCCCATATCCAGACCGGCTCCGGTCGTCCCGCCGGATTGCGCATCGGACGCAAAAACATAATCGTTCACGCCGTCAAAAGACAGTCCCCCTCCCATTTGCCCGGGAGCCTTCGCCGCTCCGACGATCGTCCCTGTGTGCTCGTTGCCCGAAGAATCGGTCGCGATGCTGCCGCTCGCTTCGTCAAATCTCCAGTAGGCAATCGGAACGCTCTCTGGAGTGGCGGCCAGGTGAGTCACTGGAGAGCCGAAGAGGAGAAGAACGCCGAGGAGGAGGTTGCCAAACCGCCAACCGACGCCGGCGAGTTGTGTCGTTTCTGAAGTATTCGAACCCGGGGTTTTCATTGCAGTGTGGTGTGTTTTGCATGGAGCGTGCGCTGAGAGCGCTCGACCAGCGTGCCGAACGCTTCTCTGTCTCTCGCCCGCACGGCGGCGATGATTTCCGCATCGTCCATTTGAGTTACGACAGAGGATTGCAGCCAAAGGGCAAGACCGTACGCGAATCTTTGTCGATGGCCACAACCTTCGTCGCGGACTTTCCAGGGTCGTCCGCGCGTCACTCCAGTCGTCGCGCGAGTCGCCCGGCGCGGCACACGAGTCGGCTTCGCTACCGTTTGCTCTGATAGAGCATCAATTTTTCGGCGGTCTTCTTCGCTCATTCGGATTAATGGCGGCCACGGCCTTTTGAATCCTTCACCGGGGAGTTTCTTCGTCGCGTCCATGCCGAGCTTGCGGCCGGACGGTTTCACGTGCGCGCCAGTGCGTTCTCGCTGATGAAAAGATTGCGCGAGCGGAAAGCGGCGGGGTTTTCCAAAAGCAAGACCGCGCGCAAGGCTGCCAGGGGCGAGGCGAACCAGGGGCGGTGCAGCTTGCGGTCCTCAGCAGTTACCCAGGCGGGGACGGGAAAGCCGTTGGCGCAAGACAGTTGCTCGGCCGTAGCGGCGAGATACGCATCTGGCACTCGGCCAAGCTCGCCCAGCCTCGGGGCTAACAGTTCCGGCGTTGGCGACAAAGCCGCCGCGTTGGGCTCGGCATAAAATTCACCCAGGAAGTTCGCGAGACAGCGGTCGAAGGAATCGCCGCCGGCGGCGAGTTGTGCGACTTCCGCCAAAGTTTTCGGTCTCATATCCTGCCCTCCTCGAACAGGTCTTCGACCGGATATTGCGTCTTCACGGGGCATGGTCAAACGCAGGTGCGGAAACTGCGGGAGATTTCCCGTGGTCATTTCGTGCCGGGCGGAAACGAAACCTTTGACGCCGTCATTCAACTTGTCGGCTGGCAGGAGCAGGTCATCGGCGATGCGACGTGCCAGTTGGCGAATGATCTGGGCTGGCTGGAAAAGCGCATCCACGTCTTTCGTCGTCAACCGGGCGGTGAATGCCAGCAGCATCACCGTGCCGACGAAAAGACAGACTTCACGGGTGTCGCCTTGTTTGCCAAGTTCGTCGGGCAACGTCTGCAAACCGCGAAGGATGGTTTCGCGAGTCCGCGTCGAGTCGGCGGCTTTTTCATTCGTGCTCATGGCAGTGCGAGATTACCACAGACCGAAAAACCTTTCCAGCTTCGCCATCGCCGCTGCCTCCATCTTCATGAGCGGTTCCGACGGGTCGCGACCTGAACCCTTCGCCGGGCAGTTTCTTCGTCGCGTCAAGTCCGAGTTTGCGGCCGAGGGCCATTTCGCTGGTGGCGTGGTCGAGCACGTCGGCCAGGACTGAAACCATTTCCGATTTCGGGGTTTCTCCTGGGGTCGGTGTTGGCGCAGAGACGGTCCCGACGCGTCGGGACGCTGGTGTTGTGCATGTCCACGTCGTCGTCCTCCTAAATCTGGATGCGATACATGCCGGCGTTGCGCTCGCGAGTGTCGGGGTCTTTGGTGACGATGCAGGGCAGGGTGATGAAGCGGCCGCCGTCGAGAGGCCGGCATTTGAGGATCGGCAGATTCAGAAGAGTCGAGGCGCGGATGGAAAAGTGGACGACGGCTGGTGCCACATCGGGTGGGGCGGATAGGCTGTTGACGATGGCTCCCTGCGGACGGATTGCGATCCGAAGGGACTCGGGATGCTGGTCTATAAAAAGGAAAAGTTCCGCAATTGCCGGATTTGCGTTGTCTTCAAGAGCAAGGTCGCACTGATGGCCAGACAGCAGTCTCTTAACAAACTCTGTCGGTGAACTGGCGGAACCATGTTGATTGAGCGTCAGATCCAACGGCCGATCGAAGCGGCCTTCCCTGCCGTCGTTGCCCGGCGGATGGCTGGTGACCGCCAACCTCAACCATGTGCTGACGATCATCCGCCTGGCAGCCGAAGTGCCCGGGCTGAAGTTCGGCAACGACATGATCGTTGACCTCTGAACAACCAATGCCCGGCACGCCCCAATCTTCTCTTCCGAATCTCGCCACGGCGACGATTCCCTCAAATCCTCCGACGCGCTCAACGCCAGAGGCCGCGCCGAATTCCTTCTGGCCAACGGCGCAACGAGCGCGCACTCTTGCTCGACGAAACGTGAACGTGCCAGTTAAATATCCAACACCGCAGGAAGACGCCAGCGTGTTACTCCGCCTCCGCGAAGACTACGCGCAAGCCGTGCTCGACTTGTTTGATGCAGACCAGGAAGCCAAAGAGGTTCGTCCCGCGCTGGCGGTTGTCGGCCACACGTCCAACTTTCTCAACAACATGCGGCTGCCGGTTCACCGATGGTTCCGCTACAGCGCGGGCTTTTCAGCGGAGTGGGTGAAGTGGTTGCTCGCCGAACGAGCTGGCAGCGAACTCCGGGTGCTTGATCCGTTTGTCGGTTCGGGAACGACTTGTCTGGCGTGCGATGAAATGGGCGTCATGTTCCACGGCATCGAAGCGCATCCGTTCGTGTATCGGGTCGCGCAGGCCAAGCTGAGTTATGCCACCGACCCGGAGCGGTTCATGGCCAAAGCGGAGAAAGCGTTTGCGTTTGTCCGGAAGGCGGTGGCGCAGACAGGACATTACCCGGAAATCATCGGGAAGTGTTACGGGCGGGAGACGTTGGATTATCTGGACCGATTCCGTCAGGCCGTCGAGGTTGAGCAGGACGGTTCACCTGAAGCCGGACTGCTCTGGATGGCGCTGGTGTCATCGTTGCGCGTGGTTTCCGAAGCGGGCACAGCGCCGTGGCAATATGTGTTGCCGGGCCGGCGCAAGACCGTGCCGCCGTCGCCCGAAGTCACATTGCACAAGGCGGTTCAAATGATTGCCGCCGACATCCGCTTCATGGCGCGCCGCGCCAGGCCGCGGGCGAAGTTGCGAGTGGATGACGCGCGCAAGTGCGCGACCGTACCGGACGGCTGGGCCACGCTGGTTATCACCTCGCCGCCTTACGCGAACAATTACGACTATGCCGACGCCACACGATTGGAGATGGCGTTCATGGGCGAAATTCGCGGCTGGGGCGACCTTCAAGAAACGGTGAGGCGGCATTTGGTTCGCGCCTGCTCCCAGCATGTCCCGCCCAATTCCGTGAATCTCGATGAAGTGCTGGCCGCGCCAGAGCTTGTGCCTATACGCGACGAGATTATGCCGGTCTGCCGCGAGCTTTCATCAGTTCGATTGGAGCGCGGGGGCAAGAAGACCTACAACAACATGGTCGCCTGCTACTTCCTCGACATGGCGCTGACATGGAAGTCTCTCCGGCGGGTTTGCGCGTCGCCTTCGGAGGTCTGTTTCGTCATCGGCGATTCCGCGCCCTATGGCGTCTATGTGCCAGTCATCGCGTGGCAAGGCAAGCTGGCGCTGGCTGCTGGTTTTGAGTCGTGGACGTTTGAGAAACTCCGCGACCGGAACATCAAATGGAAGAACCGCAAACACCGCGTGCCCCTCTGCGAAGGACATCTATGGGTTTGCGGATAACAAGAACACGTCATGGCTGAATCACTCGCTCATCGCTGGGGGCAAATCATCGGGGACGGTTTCGAGATGTTTGTTCGCAATATTCTCGGCGAAGTAGCGCAGCGCCACGGTCTGTACCTCGACTTCAAGCGCCCGCGCAAAGCCAGAGGCGGCCAGGGCAAGGTAACGTGGCAGGACGGCTACGGGAACAAACACGACCTCGACTACGTTTTGGAGCGTGGCGGAAGGGAGGACACGCTGGGCGTCCCAATCGCTTTCATCGAATCGGCGTGGCGGCGCTACCCCAAGCACTCCAAGAACAAAGTTCAGGAAATCGAAGCGGCAGTGATGCCGATTGCCCTGACGTTCTCGCGTCATCAGCCGTTCTGCGGTGCTGTGCTTGCGGGTGAGTTCACGCGCAATGCAGTGCATCAGTTGGAATCGAAAGGCTTTGGCGTTCTGCACATTCCCTACGCCTCGATTCTGGTCGCGTTCAGAGAACTCGGCATCGATGCTGCGTCCGAAGACGGCGTGGGTGGCACAACCGAAGAACAGTTTCGCGTGAAGATCCTCCACCGCCAAGAGATGGATGCGAAATCATGGCAGCAGCCTCCCGAATCCGCGACCGCAATCAACCCGATGAACCAACAACATGAAATCTACGAAGAAACTGATGAAGATCCTGGCCGCGGCACTTTGCGGGCTGCTGGCCGTGACGGCGGCGCACGCCGCCGACGTTTCCGGCCAGTGGTGCGCTGAATTCGACACCCAAATCGGCCTGTAGAAATACCTCTACACCTTCAAGGCCGACGGCGGGAAAGTGACCGGCAAAGCCAACTCGGAGGTCGGCGATCAAAAGCGCGAGGCGGAGTTGCGGGAAGGCAAGATCGAAGGCGACACCCTGGCGTTCGTGGAGATGTTTAAGTTCCAGGACAACGAAGTGCGCATCGAGTACCAGGGCAAGATCGGCGAGAACGAAATCAAGTTCACCCGGAAAGTGGGCGACTTCGCCACCGAGGAGTTGGTGGCCAAACGAGTCCAAGTGGCCACCGCCCCGGCTGCCGCGAGTCCCACGAATGCGGCGGCCGGTGACCGGCCGCGTCGCGGACCGGGCGGATTTGAGGGGCCGGTCGTGCTGGGCCCGGATGACAAGCCGGCTTTCGCCGACCCGCCCGCCGGGTTTGACGTGAAGCGCGAGGGCATCGCCCACGGCCAGTTGGAGATGATGGAATATGACTCCAAGACGGTAGGCACCCGGCGCAAGATGCTCGTTTACACGCCGCCCGGCTACTCGGCCGACCGCAAGTATCCCGTGCTTTACCTCCTGCACGGCATCGGCGGCGACGAGACGGAATGGCAGCGATTTGCCACGCCCGACGTCATCCTCGACAACCTGCTGGCCGACCAGAAGCTCGTGCCGATGATCGTGGTCATGCCCAACGGGCGCGCGCAACCCAACGACCGCGCCGAGGGCGACATCTTCCGTCATGCCAAGGCATTCGAGACGTTCGAGCAGGACCTGCTTAAGGACGTCATTCCCACGATCGAAGCTCGCTACTCGGTGCAGGCGGACCGCGAGCATCGCGCGCTCGCCGGGCTGTCGATGGGTGGCGGCCAGTCGCTCAACTTCGGTTTGGCGCACCTCGACACCTTCGCCTGGGTCGGCGGGTTTTCGTCGGCGCCCAACACGAAGCCGCCGGAGCAACTCGTGCCCGATCCGGCAGTCGCCACCCAAAAGCTGAAGCTGCTCTGGCTTTCTTGCGGCAACAAGGACGGCTTGATCCGCATCAGCCAGGGTGTGCATGCCTATCTCAAGGAAAAGAACGTGCCGCACATCTGGCACGTGGACGGAAACGCCCACGACACGCCGGAGTGGAAAAACAATCTGTATCTATTCTCCCAACGCATTTTCCGCTTCCCGTAATCACATGAGCAATCGAAAGGTGAATTCACCATGACTGCGAAGCGGCGCGTTTATCTGGTTTTGGCAATGGCCGGTCTGTTCGTCACGGCGCCGGCGCAAGCCCGACCGGCGCCGGCGTCAACGAACGTTTCCGGCACCACGCAAGGCGCACGCGGCGCCGAGTTCCGGCGAAGGGCCGAGGATTCCACGAACATTGTGAAACTCGGCAGCATTCGCTTGCGCGATGTCTGCATCCTGCCGGATCAGGCGTCGAAGACCTACTACATGGTCGGACCGGGCGGGAGAAGCGTCCGAGTTTATACCAGCAAGGATCTGGTGAACTGGCAAGGCCCGCGGACCATCTTCCGCCCGGCAACGAACGTCTGGGGAGACATTCCCGTGGTCGGCATCTGGGCGCCGGAGATGCACGCTTACAAAGCAAAAGCAAAGCGGGTAAGCTGTTCATGCTCTGGACGAGCGGCGGCTACACCGGTTACACGACCGGCATTGCGATCTCGGACTCGGGCCAGCTCGCCGGCCCATGGAAGCAACAGGCGGAACCAATCTTTGCGAAGGACGGCGGACACGCGATGCTGTTCACCACGTTCGATGGCAAGCTGATGATGGTGCTGCATTCTCCCAATGGTCCCGCCGCGCGGCCCCGTGTCTTCGAGACGGAAGACACGGGAGAGACGCTGCGAATCGCCAGCGAGTTTACAGGCGAATGACCGTGATTGCCTTCACGAGCAGTTTCTGACACGAAATCCATGCCCTGAAATCAAAATAATAGGAAATAGAAATAGGGGTCAAACTATAACAATTCCATTTACTCCAAGAAAAACACGGTTTATCGTGCCCCCATGCCGCGACATTTGAGAATCGAATATCCTGGAGCCGTTTACCATGTGATGAGCCGTGGGGATCGCCGCGAGAATATCTTTATCGATGACGTTGACCGGCAGGATTTCCTCAAAACCCTGGCCGAGGCTTGTCAAAAGACCGGGTTTGAGGTGCATGCTTATTGTCTGATGCGCAATCACTTTCATTTGGTGGTGGAAACGCCCAATGGCAACCTGGTGGCGGGAATGCGCTGGCTGCTGAGCAGTTACACGTTGCGGCTTAACCACCGGCGCAAGCTCTTCGGCCATGTGTTCAGCGGGCGCTACAAAGCGCTGATTGTGGATGGCAGCGGCACGGGTTATTTGAAAACAGTGTGTGATTATGTGCATTTGAATCCGGTGCGGGCGAATCTGCTGAGGGCGGAAGAGCGACTATTGAGCTATCCGTGGAGCAGTTTTGCGGGGTATTTGGCAGCATCCGCGCATCGGCCTGGTTGGCTGCGGGTGGACCGGTTGCTGGGGGAGCATGGCATCGCGGAAGACACGGCGGCGGGGCGTCAGGAGTTTGAGCGCCGGATGGAGGCGCGTCGGACGCAGGAGACCGATGGAGCGGAGTGGGCACCCCTGCGGCGCGGTTGGTGTTTGGGCAGCGAGCAGTTCCGGCAAGAGATGCTCGACCGCATGGCTGGGCAACTGGGGGCGCACCATGCCGGTGAACTGCGACGGGAGAGCGCGGAGGCCAAAGCAGAGCGCATCATCGCCGGGGAATTGGGGCGGCTGGGCTGGACTGAAGGCGACTTGACGCGACGGCATAAGAGCGATCCTGAGAGAATGGCGTTGGCGGCGCGGTTGCGGCGCGAGACGACCTTGACGATAAAAGCGATAGCCGAGCGGTTGCACATGGGCACATGGAAGAGTGCGACCACTCGGCTTCAGCAACGGAAACGAAAGGAAAACCAACATGGCCAAATACCAATGTTATAGGTTGACCCCTTTTCCTTTTCTGATGAAATCCCCCGGCAAGGTGGGCGAGTTGGTTCGTTTCCTGGAGAAGATTCAAGCCGCGGCCAACCGGCTGGTGGCGGTGCTGGCCGACATTCTTCCGACCGGCGCCGGATCCTGATTCCGGAACGTCTTCCCTTCCTGCGGGTCCCGTCCCAGGGGCTGCGGCACCATGATAGCCTGCAACCGGCGCTCCGTGCCTTTTTGTTGGGCACAAGTGGCTCTCATCTTGACAATAGGCATTCCCTTTGCTTTCTTCCGCAACCGCAAATCACGGGAAGCCCAGGCCCCGGGGGTGTGGTTTGAAAAACAGGCAGGATTATTGAGGAAAAACGTGGCGAATTGTTGGCGTAACGGGAACTTGTGGGACACCGGCCGGAGTCGGGGCAGGGATGTCTTTTGCATCTTTGTGTCGGGCAGGGAGCAATCGCCTTGAGCCAATCCACCGTCCGAGGGGTGCCGTCGGCGCCTTCCGATTGGCGGAGTGCGGTTTTTTTGAACAGTGCAATTATGAAGCAACACCAAGTCAAACATCCATTCATGCGATGGGGTTGGAGTCTCAAACTGCTGGCCGTGGCCGGAATGCTGCTCAGTTGGAGCAGTGCGGCACAGACGTGGCAGGACATCTCGGCCAATGTTCCCGGCACCGTCAGCAGCAGCAATCAGGGCGTGATGGCCACCGATGGAACGCGCCTGTATGTCCTGGGCCAGACGGGCGTCTTTGTGAGCGAGGATGGAGGCGCCACTTTCCCGGCCATCAACACGGTCCAGGGCGCGAGCTACAATCTCGGCCAGTATGGACACCGATTCGTGGGTGTGGCCAACGGCCTCGTGTGGGTGGGTTCCGACCCAGGCAGCGCGGCGTTTAACGACGGCCTGGCCACACTGCACCGGTTGGTGCCCGGCCAAACCACCTGGCAAAAGAGCAGCGAAGGGTTCCCGGTTGGCACCACGGGCAATCAGGCGGACGACATCGCCTACGACGCGAGCACGGGAACTTATTACGTGGCGGCGGCGCTGGGCGGGGCGTTCGTCTCCACGGACGGGGTCAATTGGGTGGCACGGAACAATGGGAATGGAGGTCTCGGAGTGCCAGCGACGGTGGAGGCGTTCAACGGGACGGGGTTCATCGTGCGGCCGTTGGGCGGAGTGAACCGGACGACAGATCAGGGGTTGAACTGGGTGGCCACGGGCGCGATACCGGGTCTGGGTTCCGGCACGCTGCTGCGGCTGGGCAACCGCATTTTGATCGCCCACAGCGGCAACAACACGCTTCAGGACGGGCTGTATTACTCGGATGATTTGGGAGTCACATGGACGTTCACCCAGGCGTTGCCGCGTCAGCTTGACCTGACCTCAGACGGCACGCTCGGCTACGCGGCTGGCGGGGGCGGGTTGTTGTTCTTCTCAGGCACAGGCGGCACCACTTGGGATGCCCTTCCCACCACGGGAATCACGGGGAATCCGAACCGTCTGCTGCGGGTGGGGAGTCAACTCTTCGTCCACACCGCCGGGAAACTGCATCGCGGCGAGGTTTCCGCCTTCAATTTCAGCCCCTCGACCCAGATCATCCGCCAACCGGTGAGCAGCCCGATATTGCTGGAAGGCGGCAGCTACACGTTCTCGGTCATTGCGGGCGGGGCCAATGCGACATACCAATGGAAAAAGGGCGTGGATAATGTGCCGGGAGCCACCGGTCCGTCGCTGACGTTCAATCCCTTAACCGTCGGCGACTCGGGAAGCTATGGCGTCGTGGTCACGGGCGACAACGGCGCGCTGACCAGCAGCACCGTCACCCTGACCGTGGTGGCGCGCGAAGAGGGGAAGAATGATCCGGGCTTTGCCCAGCTTGCCAATCTGCGATTGGGAACGACCGCCGTCCTCAATGACTTCACCGTGGTGGAGCTCAGTGGCAACTTCATCACGCGGGTGAATGACGCCGGCACCGGATTGGCCAGCCGCAATCTCACCAGCATGAACTACTCGCAGATGATCGTGGACAGTTCCGGGCGTATCGTGTTGATCGGCACCATTGCGCCACAGATCGTGCGGTTGGATCCCGCCACGCTGGCGGATGACACGTCTTTCCTCGGGCCAAACCTCGGCGGAAGCTACACGGCCATTGCCGAACTGCCGGGGCGGGGCTACCTCGTGGGCACGGCGGGTTTTGCGACGATTGAAGGGCAAAACGTCAATCCGCTGATTCTCCTCCGATACGACGGGTCGGTGGACACGTCTTTCAACACGGGGGAATCGACGTTCGAGTCCGCGAGCAACTTCCCTTCGGTGGTCTGGGTGGCGCCGGACGGCAAAATCTATGTTCGCGGCGGCGCGATCAACACGGCGGGTCTGTCCAATGGTGGAAACATCCTGCGTCTGAATCAAAACGGCCAGTTGGACGCCACGTTCGACCCCGCCGGACTTGCCAACCTGCAATTCATTCGCGGGCTGCGCGACGGCCAGATGCTGGTCGGCACCGGTACTTCCAACTTCCAGGTGCGCATCCTTAAGCCGGACGGTTCGTTCGATGCGACGTTCAACACCGCCGACGCGCGCCTCAGCCATGTGCCGCTGGGGCTGGCGGAACAGACGGACGGCAAGCTGATCGTCGTGGGCAGCTTCACCACCTATGGCGGCGTGACCATCGGCAAGCACATGCGGCTGAACGCGGACGGGACGCTCGACGGCACATACTGCTCAGGCCGCAGGATAGAAGACACCTTTCCCTTTCCGGAATTGCCGCAAGAAAGCGCAAAAAGCGCAAGAGTCGGGGCTTTTGCGTTTTTGTGGCTATGCATTCCGTAGTCCATCCTGCGGCCTGCTCAGTATTACAGCGCCGTCGGCTATGGCGGCTCCGGGAACATCACCACGGTGAGTTACGACCCGCGGGGCTTCGCCTATTACACGCCCAGCAGCATCAGTTCCTCGGTCACCTTCCAAACGAGCGGCAAGAAGGGGACGGTGCGGGTGTTCGCGGGCCAGGCGCCGCTGGCCATCCTCAACCAAAGCTCTGGATTCCGCGGGGGACAGGGCAACGACGTCACGTTGTATGTCATTGCCAACGGCACCTCGCCGGTGAGTTACCAATGGTATCGCAACGATCAGGTCATCAATGGCGCCACAGGCAGCATGCTGACGTTGACCAACTATCAGGCGGGCAACACCGGCACGTACACGGTGCAGGTCTCGAACGCGTCTGACTCCCGGACCAGCCAGCCTATCGTCATGGGCATAGTGGGAGCGCCGGAGCTTCACGCGCACCCGGTCAGCGCGGACAAAATGGTGGGAGCCAGCCATACGCTGTCCGTGGGGCTCATCGGCGCCGCGCCGTTGCACATTCAATGGCGCAAGAATGGCGTGCCGGTCAATGGAGCCACTTCCCCAGCGCTGACGTTCAACGCCCTTCAGTACACCAATGCCGGCAGATACACGGCGGTGATCACCAATTCATTTGGCTCCGTCACGAGCGCCGAGGCGGTGCTGACGGTGAACACCAACACGGGAGTGTTCGTGTCCGCGTTCAACCCGGTCTCTCTGAACAACCAGGACGTGCTTGCAGTGGAGGTCATGCCGGACAAATCGGTGCTGGTGGGCGGCAAGTTCACGACCGTGGCCGGTGTGAGTCACGCTTTCTTCACCCGGCTCACTCAAACCGGAGCGGCGGTGCCGGGCGGTTGGTCGGAGAATCCGCCGGGCGGCGCAACCGGAATCGCCGTTTATGACTTTGAACTCCTCCCCGAGGGCAAGGTTCTCATGGGCGGTGATTTCACCGCCGTCCAAGGCTCCACCTACGGACGCCTTGCCCGTCTGAACGCGGATGGAACCGTGGACACTTCGTTTGTGAATCCCGCTTTTAACGCGGACGTGCAGTGCGTCGCCCGGCTGCCCGACGGGAAGATTCTGGTCGGCGGCAACTTTACCTCGCCGCGCCAGCGCTTTGCCCGGCTCAATGAGGACGGTTCGCTGGACACCGCCTTCACGCTGAATGCCAGCGGCTCGGTGTTGCGCATGAAGGTGATGGCCGACGGCAAGGTGTACCTGGCGGGTTCGTTCGGCCAACTGGGCACACAAAGCTTCCAACAAATTGCCCGGCTCAATGCCGATCTGACGATCGACAGCGCCTTTGCGCCCACCACCATTCCGGGAACGATCTTTGGCTTCGATGTCGATGACCTGGGGCGTGTGGTAATCGGCGGCAACTTCACCACGGTGGGGGGCGTGGCTCGCAGCCGGCTGGCGCGTTTGAACTCCGACGGTTCCCTCGATACCACTTTTGCCGACCCGGCAACCTTGATCTTGTCGGATGTGAGGGTGGTGGACATTCAACTGAACGGGAAGATCGTCGTGGGCGGAGCAAGCAATCCCTTCCGTCTGAGACGGTTCAAATCCGACGGAACGGTTGACCCATTTTTTGTCCCGACCAACCCGAACGGCACCGTGTTTGACCTCCAAACCACACCGGACGGGTTCCTTTACTTTGGCGGCAATTTCACTTCGCCACGGGCGAAAATCACTGTTTGCAACACCGATATATCCGATCCGGCGGTCACCAGCAGTCCGCAGTCGGCGGCGGTCAATCTTGGGGGAACCACCACGCTGAACGTGGGGGTGTTCACCTCCACGTCGGTCACGTACCAGTGGTTCAAGAACGGAAACCCGCTGAGCGGCCAGACCTCTTCCAACCTCACCCTCTCGAGTGTGAGCCGCGAGGATGCCGGCAGTTACAGTGTGGATGTGAGCAACGAGTTTGGAACCGCCTCCAGCCGGCCGGCGCTCGTCACCGTGCTGGCCGAACCGATCATCACCTCGGAGCCGCCGGAAAGTTACCTGGCGGTCACGCACGGCGGGATCACGCTCAACGTCGCCGTCCAAGGTCGCGCCCCGCTCACGTATGTGTGGAGGAAGGACAATGGGGTGATCAACAACGGCGGTCGCATCAGCGGTGCCGACACGGCCACCCTGAGCATTTCAAACGCTGAACTGGGTGACTCCGGGATTTACACCGTCACCATCAGCAACGATCTGGGATCGGACACCAGCCGCAACATTTTCGTGACCGTGATCATTCCGCCTGGCGGCATCAAGGACACCTACAGCACCGTCAACGGGCCTTCCGGCGTGGTCCGGGCCATCCAGCCTTTGCCCGGCGGCGATCTCGTGATCGGCGGTGATTTCACGACGTTCCGGGGCGAGACGCACAACCGCCTGGCCCGCATGACCCCGGACGGTGCAGTGGTTTCCAGCTTCGTCGCCAACGTGAATAACTCCATCTACGACATCGCGGTTCAACCGGACGGCAAGTTTGTCATCGCGGGCTCTTTCACGCAGGTCAACAGCGCGACGGCCAACCGGGTGGCGCGGCTCAACGCGGACGGCACGCTGGACAACACGTTCAACGCCGGCACCGGGCCGAACAACGTCGTGTACGGCGTGGCCTTGCAGGCGGACGGCAGAGTGCTGCTCGTGGGCCAGTTCTCGCAGGTGGCCGGCGCCAGCGGCACCGCCTACGCCGCCCGGCTCAACACCAACGGCACCGTGGACACCACGTTCAACGTGTCGGCGAACCATTATGGATGGGATGTCGCGGTGCAGCCGGACGGGAAGATTCTCATCGGCGGCCAGGGTGTCATCGCCGGCAAAGCTTACCTCGCGCGTGTGAATCCCAACGGGTCGGTTGACTCAGCCTTTACCCCCACGTTCAACAACTACGTCTATCGCATCCGCGTGCTGGAGGAGGGCAAGATTCTTGTCGCCGGCTTTTTCGGCTCTGCGAACAGTGCACCCGTGACCGGCTTGGTGAAGCTGAACGCGGACGGCACCACCGACACCGCCTTCAGCGGTGTTCCCTCCGGCACGGGAACGGTTTGGGCGATGGAGGAGCAATACGACGCCAAGCTTGTGCTGGCCGGTTCGTTCACCACCTTCAACACGGCGGCGCGCAGCCGCATCATCCGAATTGGGCCGGACGGCGCGAACGACCTTTTGTTTGATATTGGCACCGGGTTCAACACGGGCCAGATCGAGGCGCTGCACATCACTCCGACCGGCAACATCTGGGCGGGCGGCGCCTTTGGATCCTACAATGGCACAACGGTGGCCAACTTGGTTCAACTCAACGGCGATCCGGTGCTGCTGGCGATCACCGGGCACCCGCAGCCGCTGACCGTCGATGTCGGGCAGTCTGCGCAGTTCACAGCCGCCGCCATCGGCACCTCGTCGGTCAGTTATCAATGGCTGAAGGACGGCAACCCGCTGAGCGGCCAAACCTCCGCCACGTTGACTCTCAACAGTGTGACCAAGAACGACGCGGGCAACTACACCGTGATCGTGTCCAACAACAGCGGTTCCAAGACCAGTCGCGTGGCCGGTCTGACGGTGCGGGCCGAACCGGTCATTGCCGGGCATCCGCAGGCCCAATCCGCGCCCAGCGGCAGTTCCGTGGTGTTCACCGTGAATGCCACCGGCGCCAGCCCGCTGGCATTCCAATGGCGCAAGAACAGTGTGAACATCCCCGGTGCCAGCAGCGCTTCACTGAATCTGGCCAATGTGCAGAACGCGGACGCGGGAACTTACGACGTGGTCATTTCCAACTCTCAGGGGAGTTTCACCAGCTTCGCGGCGGGACTGGGTGTTTACTCTGCCGCGGGTGGTGTGGCTGGATTCAATCCGGGCACCGGCCCGGACAACGCGGTGTATGCCGTTGCCGAGCTGCCCAACGGCAACGTGGCGATCGGTGGGGACTTCACTTCCGTTGGCGGAGTTACGCGCACCAAGTTTGCTGTTCTGGACAGCAGCGGGGCGCTCGTATCGCTGGCCAGCAATCCTGCGTTCACTTCGCAAGTCCTTGGCATCGCTGTACAGACCGATGGAAAAATCATCGTTGGCTCCTATCTGAGCGGTATCAAGCGGTTCAACACCGACGGCACGGAAGACAACACGTTCGCCTCCAACACCGACCAGACCCATACCTTCCATGTCAGCGGCACCACGCTGTATGTGGGCGGCTATTTCGGCGGCAGCACAAAGAACATACGCAAATACTCCCTGGTGAATGGTGTCCAGGACACTACTTTCAACGCCAATGCCGCCGCCACCACGGGATGGCTGGTCTATGCGATCTGGCAGCAGACTGACGGCAAGGTGCTCGTGGGTAATCACTTCGGGGGCATGGCCAGATTGAACGCCGATGGCACCACCGATTCCTCCTTTGTCGCGCCAGCGATTTCGTTTAGCGGCGGGGGCAATCGATTCATCTACGCCATCGCGCAGACGGCGGACGGCAAGCTTTGGATCGGCGGCCGCTTTGACAACGTGAGTTCATTGAATAGGCGCTACCTGGCTCGCTTGAACAGCGACGGCTCACTGGACACCGGCGTAGGCGACCTCATGCTGACTGGCGACGTGCGCGGGATTATCCCGGTCGGGAACGATGTGCTGGTGGCCGGCCAGTTCACCAAAGTCATCAACACCGTGAGTTACGGTACATTGATCCGGGTGTCCGGCGCGAACGGAGCCATTGACACCTCGTTCGGGCCGGTCATGTCCACCGTGGGCGCAAACGCCATGACCCGCGCGGCTGACGGGAACATTTACATCGGCGGCAGTTTCACCACACCGCGCACACGCGTCGCAAAGATCGTCTCTCAGTACTCGGGCGGGCAGCAAATTATCGGCGGGCCTTCCGCCGTCAGCCTTCAGGAGGGCAAGCCGTTCTCGCTCACGGTGGGATGGTATGGCGGTTCGCCGGCCACCTATCAATGGTTTAAGAACGGTCAGCCGATCAGTGGCGCAACCAACCAGTCTCACGTGGTAAACTCGGCCACGCCGGGCGACACGGGCGCTTATCATGTCACCGTGACCACGGGTGGCGCCCCGCTCACGAGTGGCAACGCTGCGGTGTCGGCCGCCCCTGCGGGAGCGACATTCGCCAATTGGGCCGCCGCCAACGGCCTCGCCGGCGGCCAGAACGGTCCCAACGACGATCCGGACGGCGACGGCTTGAAGAACATCGGCGAGTTCGCCTTCGGGACTCATCCGAACCAATCCAACTCGGCCAACAAACCGGCGGGATTCAGCGTCAATGACGGCGGCACGATCTACCCGGCCGTCCGCTACATCCGAAACAAGCTGGCCGCCGGCATTAACATCCAGGTCACGGCGGGCACGAACGTGACGTTCAGTCCAACCGTCGGCACCACCACGCTGGCACCGGTCGATCTGGGCGGGGATTTGGAGCAGGTCACCGTGCGGGCCAACACGCCGCTATCCTCCACGACCACGGTGTTCTTCCACGTCACCGTGTCACAACCGTAGCCCGCCTCGAGTGACGCATAAATGTCACGCGATCTTCGGCAGCACGAACGGCGGGCGGTAATCACGCTGGGAAAGCTCGTTGGTCTGATCCGCGAAGTCGTTGACAAATCGCTCTTGCTTGGGATCGAAGGTCACCCAGGGGCCAAGAACGGCCGGCGTGGCGCCCAGGTCAACGCCGTTTTCGCGCAGATACCCGCGGCATCGCTCAAAAGCATCCAAGAGCTCCCGGTTCGCCTGGATCGTTTCCCGGATGGCCTCGGGCGCGGACTGTTTGCCGAGCCGATAGGAAATGTTCGCGATATGGCAGGAGGCAGCCGAAAGGTGGCCCTGCACGGCGTCCGCCGCCAGGTCGCCAGCCTTCCGGCTGCGAACGGCGGCTACGAAGTTGGACAGATGGGAGGTTTCCAGTTTCTTGGAGCTGCCGTCGTCCAGGATGTCTTTGATCTTTTTGCCCTGGTGATCAAAGAACGCTCCGCCGGAAGCGTCGCCGGCGAAGTAACCGCCTTCGCAGTCAATCACGAGGCCGCGGTTTTGGTTCCGGAACTTGCCCATCGCGTCCGCGCCCTGGGCCGCGCGCACGTTGCGGACCTCACAGATGAGCGGGGCGGGTTGATAATCCAACAGCGCAAGGTGGGTGTTGGCCGTTTCGCCACCGTCGTTGAAAGCAAACCGGCCCCCGATGCTCATGGCCCGCGGCGGCGGCTGGTTCTGTCCCAAAGCCCACCGGCAAAGGTCCATGACATGGACTCCGTTGTTGCCGATCTCGCCGTTGCCGGTGGCCCAGAACCAATGCCACTCGTAGTGCAGTTGTTTCCGCATGAGCGGCGTCTTGGGCGCGGGACCGCACCAGAGATTGTAGTCCACCGTGGCGGGCAACGGCGTCGGCGCGCTGACCTTGCCGATGCCGTCACGCGCCCGGTAAACCAGCGCATGGGCATAGCGGATGGCGCCGAGCTGGCCGCGGCGCAGGTCGTCAAACACCTGGCGCAGGAGCGTGCTCGAACGATTCTGCGTGCCCACCTGGACCATCCGGCCATATTTCCGGGCCGCGGCGACCATTTGCCGGCCTTCCCAGTGGTTGTAAGAAAACGGCTTCTCGACATAAACATCCTTGCCGGCCTGGCAGGCCCAGACCGTCGCCAGCCCATGCCAATGGTTGGGCAAGGCGATAACCACGGCGTCGATGGTTTTGTCGTCCAGAACTCGGCGGAGGTCAACGTAAGTGGCCACCTCTTCGCCCCGATCCTTGAAGGGCTGGACTTCGCGGTCGAGGAACGTTTGGTCCACGTCGCACAAAGCGACGATCTTTACTCCCGGGACCTCTCGCAACCGGGGAATGAGCTGGTGCCCCCGCCCGCCCACACCGCCGACGGCTGTGGTGGCGCCGAGACCCACCACCGCCAGGCGGACCGCATCATTGGGTCCCGTGGCTTTGGACGGGCGCTCGCCGCCGATCACCGTTCTCGGCAAGCCAAGCGCCACTCCTGCCGTCATCGAACTTTTCAGGAAATTTCTCCGGGTTGTTTGTTTCATATTCTTACTGACGCTTTCGTGCCATGAGAATTCAGTCAGGTTCAGCGGCATCCGTAACCTGACGCTGGAGCGCGACCTGCCGTTGTCCTTCACGCTGCCGCCTGGCGAAACGAACCCGGCCAAGTGCTCACTGAGGCCTACAGCGGCGCGACGCTGGGCGGTATTACAATTGCCTTCCTAAGATTCACCTTTGGCCAGCCAGTCTGCCTTCGAGCATGGCTTTGACGACAGTGGCCATCGGATTTCAGCAAGGGCGGGCGGCGAGGTCAGTGGCAAGAGTGTTATTTTGCGCCCAGGGAGGCGCCTCGCTGACAACTTAAGCCAGTTCGCCAGAACTATTTGCGTCAATGGTGAGGACACCTTTCCGCCTCGTCCAGGAAGATCGGTTCGCGCCGCTCGCTGCGATT
>CAYIIH010000033.1:0-33772 GCA_964363225.1 uncultured Verrucomicrobiota bacterium
CTGGTCGATGGCCTGCGGGAAACGAAATTCGAGCTGTTGCAGAAGTCACTCTTGACATGAACCCCGCGCCTTCCAGCCCCTCCCTTTCGAGCGAACGTCTCGGCCGCCTGCTGCACCGGGCCCGCCAGGTTCCGCTGTTTGAGAATCGAGGACGCGTCGTGCAACTCATCGGCCTGGTGATTGAATCGGAAGGGCCGATGGCTGCTTTGGGCGAGGTCTGCCGGATTGAATCGGTCCGGCAGGATGAGCCGACCCTGGCCGAAGTGGTGGGTTTCCGCAACCATCACGTGCTGCTGATGCCCCTGGGCGAAATTCATGGCCTTCATCCCGGCAGCGAGGTCATTGCGCTGGGCGCTCCTTTGCAGGTTCCGGTGGGCGAAGGATTAAAGGGGCGGGTGATCGACGGGCTTGGGTACCCGCTGGACGGGCTGGGAACCATTGCCGCCGATCAATATGTGGGCTTGAATTTGCTCCCGCCGCATCCGCTCAAGCGCCAGCGGATTCGCCAGGCCTTTCAGACCGGCCTCAAGGCCATCGACACGTTCATTCCCTGCGGACGCGGGCAGCGGCTGGGCATTTTCGCGGGCAGCGGCTGGGCAAATCGACGTTGCTCGGCATGATAGCCAGCCAGGCTGAAGCGGATGTCAACGTGATTGCGCTCATTGGGGAACGCGGCCGCGAAGTGCGCGAGTTTATGGAAAAGGACCTGGACGAAGCGGGGCGCCGCAAATCCGTCGTGGTCGTCGCCACCTCCAATCAGCCAGCTCTGGCTCGTCTCAAAGGGGCCTTCATGGCCATGGCCATTGCGGAATATTTTCGGGATGCCGGCAAAAATGTGCTGCTGATGATGGATTCCGTGACTCGCTTTGCCATGGCGCAGCGGGAGATCGGCCTGGCGGTGGGCGAACCGCCCGCCACTCGCGGTTACACGCCTTCGGTGTTTTCACTGCTGCCCCAACTGCTCGAACGCGCCGGGACGGGGGAGTGTGGCTCTATCACGGGCCTTTTCACCGTGTTGGTGGAGGCGGACGACATGAATGACCCAATCGCGGATGCCGTGCGCTCGATTTTAGATGGCCACATCGTGTTGACGCGCGAGCTGGCGACACAAAACCATTATCCCGCCATCGATGTCCTGGAGAGTGTCAGCCGGCTGGTGCGTGACTTGTGCACGAGCGAGCAACTGGACCTGGCCGGAGCCGCCCGCGAGACCCTGGCAGTTTATCGCAAGAACCAGGACCTGATTACCATCGGCGCTTACCCGCCGGGCAGCAATTCGGCCATCGATCAGGCGATTCAACAGCATGAGCCGCTGAAAAGTTTTTTGCGCCAGCCAGTGAACCAGGGGCTTTGCCGCGAGGAAAGCTGGGCGGCGCTGGCCGGAATCATGGCCGGCGCTCCGCCGGCCCAACTTCCGTCAACACCAAGACGATCATGAAACCGTTTCGTTTCACTTTGCAGGCGCTGCTCACCTTGCGCCAGCGCGAGGAGCAAGTGGCGATTGACGAGTACGCGCGCGCCTTGCAGGCCCGGCAGCAGGCCTTGGCCCAACTGGATGCGGCCGAGCATGAACTCTCCCTGGCCTGGCATGAATGGCACACCGCCCTGGCCGAGGGTTGCGTGGCCGCCCAGGCCGCCCAGCGCAAAACGTTTTGCGAGTCCATTGCCGAGCGGCGCAATCAAAGAGCGGCGGCCCTGGCTGCCGCCCATCGCGCCTACAACCAGGCCTTGCAGAAAATGCTGGCCACCCGGCAGCAGCGCCAGGCGGTCGAAACGTATTTCGATCATCAACGCCGGCGCTATGATCGCGAGCTGCTCCGGGAAGAACAGAAAGCCCTGGATGATCTGGTCAAGCGCGGCCCTACTCCCGCTTTGGCGTGGAAAATGAACCCTGACACCGTTTGGAATTGAAATGACAAGACTAATTCGTCTTCTGCAATCGGCGTGGGCGGTGGCTTTGTTGGGCGCCCTGGTCTTTCTGGGGACCCTGGCCATGCTTTGGCCGTCCAATCTCGGCGCGACCGGCCCAGCCGGCGCGACCGAGGCGCCGGGCGCCGAAAAATCGGTTTGGCATTTTGAGAATGCCGAGATTGACCAGCTTATTGATGCTTTGCAGAAAGAGAAGGCTTCTCTGGCCACCCGGGAACAGCAGCTCAATGAATTGGCCCTTCGGCTTCAGTCGGAACGGGGCGAGCTGGACAAGGTCATGCAGAGTGTGAGGCGGATGCAGCAGGACTTCGATAAAGACGTGGTGCGCGTGCAGGAGGAAGAACTGACCAACCTCAAGAAACTGGCCAAGGTCTATGCGGCCATGGACCCCGATGGCGCCGCCGCCATTCTCAAGGAATTGGATGATGTCGCCGTCGTGAAGATTCTTCTCTATATGAAGGAAAACGAGACGGCGCCCATTCTCGAAGTGCTGGCCAAAGAAGGAGAAGCCGCGGCCAAACGAGCGGCGGCCATCTCAGAGCGTTTGCGCCTCTCCATTTCCAAAACTCCGGCGCCCAAATCCAAATCATGACCGCGAACAGTCCAGGCGTGCTGGCCTTGCGGCTGCCAGAATCGGAGCCGTCAGCGACACCCGCCCAGGAGGGGCGCCCGGTTGCTCCGCAAGTCGAAGCGTTCGAGAAGGCGATGCAGCAAGCTAACGCCCGCCACCCGGGCCAGCCACGCCCGGTCCGCCTCATGACCGGGGAGTATCAAGTCGCTTCACGGGCTCCCGAGACGAAGCCGCGTCCGCGCCAGAAGGAAAACGGCGATGGGGCACCCTTGGCACTTTCGCCGGCAGCTTTAGTTTTAACCGTCGCTCAGCCTGGCGCAGCCACGGCGACCGATCAAAAGGTAATGAACGCGAGCACGCCCACCACCCTGCAGAACCAGGACTGGCAAGAGCCGCCCACCGAGACTCGTGGCGCGGCCAGCGGAGCGCACGAGAAGATGACGCCTTTGACAACCGGCAGGCCGGCCAAGGTGAACGCCGGTCTCGATGGGAAGGCGGCAAAAGAAAGTCAGCCGGCAGAAAGCGAGGAATTTTCCGCGCAAGCGACGGCTGCTGGTCGGTTCAACGGCGTGAAGGCAGACGCGTTATCTGCCAACCATGTTCCGGCCGAAGTGGCTGGACCTTTGGCAGGTGCTGATGGCGCGGATCAGACAACAGCGCTGCCCGCATCTGGCGAATGGCATCTGGCTGATGGCATGCCCGCTGCTCAGGGTAATCAGCCGATGAGTAGAAACGACAAAATGAAAGAAATTGCCGACAGGGGAGAGCAGAATTTGCCGTTGGCTTTTGCGGCCGTTTCTTCCTCGTCCTCGAAAGGCCCGGCGGCGGCAGTGGATCAAGGCTCGGATGCGTTCAACTACGCTGCGATTTTGGAAGCGGAGTTTGCCTTGACCGATTCGCCGTTCATGGCCGTGCCGACCGGTGCCGTTGCGGGCAGCGTTGCGGAAACCGAGCCCGTGAGGGATTCAACGCCCTTGAATGAACCGGTTGATTTGTTGGAGAGGATGAGCCATCTGATGATCAAGGAAGTGTCTTTGTTGAAACGCTTTGATGCTTCCTCATTGGCTGCGGTGCTCAGGCCGGATGAGAATACCGAGCTGTTTCTCAGGCTCACACAGGATAAGGGGCAGATGGCCGCCTTCGTCCGGTGCGAACGCGGAGATTTCAGCCAATTAAGCCGGCACTGGGGCGAGCTGCAAGAGTCGCTGGCGAGGCAACACGTTCAGCTTGCCCCGCTCCAGGAACGCATGGTGCATGCTCATCTCCCGGAGAATTCCGCTTCCTTGGCCAACGGCTCTGCCACGGCCAATTCGGAACGGCATCCCCAACAGCCGGCACCCGGCATGATCACTCCGCTCGGCGAACTGGAAATTCCCGGTTCCCGCACCGGGCCGGTGCAGAAAACGGCAAGGAAGACGCCATCGCCTCGGGCGCGCGGTTGGGAAACCTGGGCCTGAACCATGGAGAGCATACCAGCCAGCACCGCTTTTTCCGGGCGTTCAGCGGCAGCGACTACCGCCAGCCGCTTGCCCGTCCGGACTTTGAACCAGGACGATTTTCTGAAATTGCTTATCGCGCAATTGACGACTCAGGACCCGTTAAGCCCGAAAAAGGACACGGATTTCATTGCTCAAATGGCCCAGTTCAGCGCCTTGGAACAATCCAAAAGCATGCAGAGCGATCTGGCCCAAATGCGCGCGGATCAAGAGCTGCTCAAAGCCAACGCCTTGATCGGCCGCACGGTGGACATGCAATCCGGCGATGGCGAATCCACACGCGGGGTGGTCAGCGCCGTGGAAGTCAAGGCCGGCACGCCCACCGTGATCGTGAACGGCTACGCCTACTCCTTAAATCAATTACTGGCTATCAGCCCAACCTTAACCCCCAGCTAACTCGCAGAATATTTATGCTCCGCTCTCTTAATACCGCGGTCAGTGGACTGCAGCAATTCCAGGCACGCATGGACGTCATCGGCAATAACGTGGCGAATGTGAACACGAACGGTTACAAAGCCGCCCGGGTCGATTTCGCAGATGCCTTCAGCCAAACGCTCCAATTCTCCAGCAGCGGTGCGGCCAGCATGCAGATCGGTTCCGGGGTCAGCACCGCCGCCATCAAGAACCTCCACACCCAAGGCGCGATCAGCCGAACGGAGGTGGCCGAGGACCTGGCCATCGAAGGCAAAGGCTATTTCATGGTCCGCGACACGGCCAGCAATGCTCAGTATGCGACTCGAGCCGGTGATTTCCGACTGGATAACAATGGTTACCTGACCACCAATGCCGGCCAACGAGTGCAGGGTTTTTCCGACGGGGGCTTGAGCACGCGAGGAGACATTCAGATTGACGGGGCGGGGCGGCCCTCCACTTCTGATCCGGCTGCCACGATGAAATCCTACGCTGTCGATACCGAAGGCAAAGTCAATGTTTATCTCTCGGACGGGACTCAGTTCACGCGCGGGCAGATTCTGCTGCAAAACTTTCGCGACCCTCAAGCGCTCGTCAAGGAGGCGAATAATCTTTACTCCGGATTCGGCGCCGCCGGCCCCTTGGGCGGGGCGGAATCACCGGCCTCCGCCGCGCCGGGCACGAACGGGCTGGGCTCCATCGAAGCCGGCGCGCTGGAACTGTCCAACGTGGACCTGACGAACGAGTTTGCCAACCTGATCAGCACGCAACGCGCCTTTCAGGCCAGCGCCCGCATCATGACCACCGGCGACGAGCTGTTGCAGGAAATTGTGAATCTGAAACGCTAATTGCTTACCCGTGTTATGGCCAACAATCGCCTAGAACCTTCCCGGCCGGACGGTGACGCCGCCAAGGGCGAGAGCAGCGGCGCGGCGGAATCCGGCGCGAAGAGGACGACGGCCAGCGCGAGCGGCTTCAAAGCCTGGCTGCCTCTGATTGCTACGATGGTTGCAATGCCATTACTGGCCTATGCGACGACGACCTTGGTTTTGCTGCCCAAACTGCGGCAAACGACCGAGGCAAATTCTGTTCCGGCGGCGGCTGAAACCGGCAAGGCCGCCAAAGCCTCCAACGCCAGCCATGGCAGCAAGGAAGCGGGGCCGGCAGGCAAGGCGCGCCTGACGGTGCCCTTGAGCAAGGTATTGGTCAATGTAGCCGGAACCATGGGCACGCGTTATCTCATGACCAGTGTGACCCTGGTGGGCAGCGCTCCCGATTTCAAAAGCAGAATCGAGGAGAACAAGGACCAGCTTCTGGATTTGGCGGCCAGCGCCCTTTCCACCAAAACCATCAGCGACCTGGAAAAACCTGGAGCGCGGAATCTGGTGCGAACCGAGTTGATCACCGTTTTCAACAGCGCTTTGGGGGCTGAAATGGTGCAGGAGATTTTTATCACCGAATTCGCCATCCAATAGCGGATGCATTCTTCCATGGCCCAAGACAGTGAACAGTCCGGTTTTGGCGATATCCTTTCACAAAGCGAAGTCGAGCAGTTGCTGGCCCAGGTGGTCCAGCAGGAAAGCCATCTCCCGGATCAGGAACGCGTGCGCGAGGCCGAATCTCAGTCCAGCGAGGGCGTTCGCATTCATGATTTCCGGCGCCCGGCCTTTCTTTCGTCCGGCCAATTGCGCAAATTGCGCTTGCACCACGAAGAGATCGTTCGTTCCCTGGCGGCGTGTCTTTCCATCTATCTGCGCCTGGAGTTCTCACTCGAAATGGTCCAACTGCAGACCATTGCGCATCAGCAGTTCGCGGAAAACCTGCTCAACCCGACGCATCTCACCTTGTTCAAGATAGAGCCTCTGCGCGGGATTGGTATTCTGGACCTTCATCCCCGGCTCGGTCTCAGCCTGGTGGATCGGCTGCTGGGCGGAGGAGCGCATTCGACGCCGCCTGCTCATGATCTCAGCGAGATTGAAGTCACGTTGCTGGACCAGGCCGTCCAGATTATTCTCGGCGAGTGGTGCAACCATTGGTCTCAAGCGCACGACCTGCGGCCGCTGATTCTCGGCCACGAAGCAAGCGGACACTTTTTGCAGACGGACGCACACGACACCATCATGCTGGTGGTGACCATGAAAGCGCGGCTGGGCGACTGCTCCGAGCAAATGCAGATCGCCATCCCTTGCTATACCCTGGAAACCTTGCTGCGGCAGCTCAGACAAAACCTTGAATCATCAGCTCCCGGCCAGGCAGCGTCCGCGCCGGCTGAATCGCCAAAATGGAACGAAAGCTTTAGTGACATCCTCATCCCTTTAACGGCCGAATGGAGCGGGTTGGAACTGCGGGCGCGGGATTTGTCCCGGCTCAAAGTTGGCGACGTTCTTGAACTCGATCCCCAATCGGTCAACCAGGTGCAAGTTCGATTGGGGGAGCTTCCGAAATTTGCCGGGCGCCTGGGCACTTGTGGCAGGAAGTGGGCGGTAGAATTAACGCAAGTTCACACGCGGTCATGATCTCCTTTTCACGCGCCGGATTCCTGGAACCAACTCTGCTGACAATTGACTTATGACTGGAACTGCAAATTACCCCGCCAACCTGGATGTGCTGCTGGACGTGCCCGTCACATTAACCGTGGAATTGGGCGGGTGCCAAATGCCGATGCGCGAGGTGCTGCAATTGAATGTCGGTTCCGTGGTGCAGCTCGATAAAGTCGCCGATGCGCCGGTGGAACTGTACGTCAATCATAAGCTCATGGGCCACGGGGAAGTCGTGGTCGTGGAGGATCGATTCGGCATTAAGATCATGGAGATTTTTGGCGCGCCGAAATGAAACACGCCTTCCAGCGAGGGGTGGTTTTGTTCTGGCTTGGGATGAGTGGAATCAGTTTGCCCGGGCAAACCACCAATGCCGTTGCTCTGGCCGCTCCGAAGGCGGAAATCGGCTTCTCGTTGTTGCGGGTGGGAGGCGCCTTTGCCCTGGTGCTGGCGTTGTTTTTTGGCGGCGTCTGGTGTTTTAGGAATTGGCAGCGCATGACCCGCTCTCGCGGGCGCGTGCCCAAGCTGAATGTCTTGAGAGTCAAAGCGCTGGGAGCGCGCCAGGCTCTTTATGTGGTCGGTTACGAGCAGCAACGGCTCCTGCTGGCCTCCTCGCCCCAGGGCATCACCCTGGTCAGCCACCTGCCCGCCGCCGCGAGCGGTGAGCCTGCGCCGGCCGTGATCTCATTCAGTGAAGCGATGCATCAAGCGCTCGGGCGGAAGTCATGAGAGCCATTTTCCCACCTGCAACCCTGGAGAGCAGCGCGCGTGGCCAGGAGGGAATCATGCCGCCGCGGCGCCGGCGGTGGCCCCGTTTGGCTCCCTGGCTTTGCCTGTTCGTTGTTTGCATTTGGGGTGTCGCAGGAGCATCGGCCCAGACCACGGATTCCAATCTCGCTCCGCTTCGTTTGAACATTGGCCTTGATGGTGTCGGCCAGCCTCGGGATGTTGATGTGGGGATCAAGGTGCTGTTTGCCATCACGCTGCTCACGCTGGCGCCATCGATTGTCATGCTCATGACCAGCTTTACGCGGATCGTCATTGTGCTCTCGTTTGTGCGCACGGCGCTTTCTCTGCAAGGAGCGCCCTCCAATCAGATCATCATTGGCCTTTCGCTGTTCATCACCTTTTTCATCATGGGACCCGTTTGGGAGCGGATCGATCATGAAGCGCTCCAGCCGTATTTGGCCAAGGAGCTTTCCAGCGAACAAGCGCTGGAGCGGGCCTCGGTCCCCATTCGATCGTTCATGCTCAAGCAGGCCCGGGCCAAGGACGTGGAATTGTTCGCTTCCCTGGCCAAGATGTCTCCCACCGCTCCGGAGCAATTGCCGCTCAAAGTGGTGATTCCCGGCTTTATCATCAGTGAATTGCGGACCGCGTTTCAAATGGGATTCCTGCTGTTTGTCCCTTTTATTTTGATCGATCTGGTGGTGGCGACAGTTTTGATGAGCATGGGCATGATGATGATGCCGCCCATGACCATTTCCCTCCCCCTCAAAATCCTGCTGTTTGTGCTGGTGGACGGCTGGGAGCTGGTGGTGCGGTCGGTGGTGCAAAGCTTTGCCACGTAAGATGAATCCGGAATTTGCCGTTGAACTCCTGAAAAACATGATGTTTCAGGCCATCGCCCTGGCCGCGCCAATTTTGGTGACCGGCATGGCCATTGGATTGGCCATCAGTTTGTTTCAGGCTGTCACCGCGATCCAGGAGCAAACCTTGACCTTCGTTCCGAAGGCCTTGGGCATTGTCGCCGTCCTGGTTCTCTTGCTGCCCTGGATGCTGCGCACCATGATCGAATTTGCCACGGCGATCATTGAAAAAATCCCGCAAATGGTTCGATGAAAGCGGAGAGGCCCTAACCTGTATAATTTCACAAGTTTTCGAGATGCCGTGCCTCCTGCTCTCATTAACACCCCGCTTCAGCAGGGTGCCCCGACGGCGGAGACGATGGCCAACCGTTTCAACGGTTTTCCTCGCGCCTCGCACTCGAACACCCCGCTGAAACGGAGTGTTAATGAGAGGCCGTCGCCCAGCGGCTGCGAGCTTGTGGAATTTCCGGGCTAGGGCCTGCCGGACTGAAATGGCCGGTGCGTGCATGGATGCTGTGGTTTAGCCCGCATTGCTGAGCCTTGATGCCATGTTTGATCTTAGCAACTGGATGCTGGTCTTTTTGCGCGCCAGCGCGATGCTGGCCATCTTTCCGGTCTTCTCTGCGCCCCGGTTTCCAGTGCAGTTGCGCCTGGCGCTGGGAGCGTTGCTGGCCTATCTGATGGCGCCGCCACTGCCGGCCAACCGCCTCATCAATAACAGCCTTTGGAGCTTGATTGGCCTGATGATACTGGAGATCGCGATCGGTCTGGTGTTGGGTTTCGCCTGCCGGATGATCTTCTATGCGCTCGATCTGGCCGGGGGAATCATCGCGGCCGAAATGGGCTTGTCGCTGCCTTCGCTGCTGAACCCGATGGAAACAAACGAAGTCACCACGCCGGCGCTGATCCTTCATACGATGGCGGCCGTGCTCTGGCTGAGCATGGACATGCACCACTGGATGTTGATCGGGTTCCAGCAGACTTACGCGCTCCTGCCGGTCGGCGGGTCCCACCTGCAGGAACAGCTTTTCCTGGATATCGTGGCCCGGAGCGGAAAAGTGTTTCTGGTAGCTTTGCAGATGACAGCGCCTGTCATTGCCGTCTCCTTCATAATCACCCTGGTTTTCGCGGTCCTGGGCCGCGCGGTCCCGCAAATGAGCGTTTTTGCGGAGAGCTTTGCGGTGCGAATTCTGGCCGGCCTGGCGGTGTTCGGTCTCACGCTGCACCTCATGGCCCAGCATATTCTGAATTACTTGCGGCGCCTTCCCGAAGACATCGTGCACGTGGCCCGATTGCTGGGCACAGGTTGAGGCGGTCCTAGGACCATCCGAATACCCAACATAATTCTAGCGCAATGAGCGAGCACGCCGGGGACAAAACAGAACAAGCCACGCCGCGGCGATTGGAGGAAGCCTGCAAGAAAGGCCAGATCGCGCGCAGCTCGGAAGTGCAAACGGTCTTTGTTCTCATGGCCGGGACGCTGGCTCTCATGTTCACGGCGGCGGAGATATGGCGGCGATTCGTCACCGCTTCCGTGACAACGTACAGCCATCTTCATGAGGTGCCTCTCAGCCCGGATGCCATGCAAGGGTATGCGGTGCACGGCGCGCTGGCGCTCGCGGCCTGTGTGTGGCCGGTTTTGGGAGCCACCGTCGTGGGCGGGTTGCTGGCCGGCGGCCTGCAAAACCATTTTCGGACTGCACCCGACGCGCTCGAAGCGCAATGGGAACGGCTGAACCCGATCACCGGACTGAAGAGAGTTTTTTCCTTTCGCTCCGCGGTGCCAACGGGCTTGGCCATTCTGAAGCTGGGGGTGATCATTGCTCTGTGTCACGGTGAAATAAAAAGCGTGCTGAGCGACCCGATTTTTTACAGCGCGGTGGACGTGGCAAGAATTGCCGAGTTCCTGGCCGGAGCTTCCCTCAAAATCCTCCTGCGCGTCGCTTTCGCCTTGGTCGTACTGGCGGCCATCGATTATGCGTATCAATTCTGGCGCACCAATAAAGACCTGATGATGACCAAGGAAGAAGTCAAAGATGAAGTTAAGAATACCGAAGGCAATCCGCTCATCAAATCGCAGCAGCGCCGCAAACGCCTCGGCCTCACCAAACGCAAAATGCTTTTGGATGTGCCTAAGGCGGACGTCGTTGTCACGAACCCCACTCACCTCGCGGTCGCCTTGCGTTATGACCGGAAGAGAATGAAAGCGCCCAAAGTGGTGGCCAAAGGCTCGCGTTTGAACGCCCTGCGCATCCGCGAGATTGCCACGCAACATCAAGTTCCCCTTCTGGAGAACAAGCCCTTGGCGCGACTCCTCTTCAAACATGGCCGGGTGGGTGGCGAGATTCCTGCTGAGCTTTACGCGGCAGTGGCCGAAATACTGGCCTGGGTGTACCGGATAAACGCCTACCGCTATTACCGGGAACAGAATCTGAATTTGCCTTAGCACATGGCCTCTCAGTTAAGCCGACTTTTATATCGAGGTGACTTGTGGCTGACCTGCGGGTTGTTCGGGACCATTCTCCTGATGATCCTGCCGGTGTCGCCCTTTCTGCTGGATTCTCTTCTGGCCATCAGCATTGCGCTGGCTTTGCTGATCCTGCTGGTGATTCTTTACGTCAAGGACCCGGCCGACTTCACCGGTTTTCCCACGTTGCTGCTTTTTATCACCCTCTACCGCCTGGCCCTTAACATCGCTTCCACGCGGCTGATTCTGCTGGACGGTTATGCCGGGCACATTATCGAAGCATTCGGCAATTTCGTCGTGCGGGGCAATTACGTGGTTGGCATGGTGGTATTCTTGATCCTCGTGGTCATTAATTTCGTGGTCATTACCAAGGGGGCCGGCCGCATCGCGGAAGTCGCCGCGCGCTTCACGCTGGATGCGCTGCCCGGAAAGCAAATGGCGATTGATGCGGAATTGAACGCGGGCATGATCAATGAATCCGAAGCCCGGACCCGCCGGCGCAAAGTGGAAGAGGAGGCGGACTTTTACGGGGCCATGGACGGGGCGAGCAAATTCGTGCGCGGGGACGCGATCGCCTCGGTGCTGATCACGCTGATCAATATCCTGGGCGGATTTGCCATCGGCATTTTGCAGAAGGGCATGACGGTTTCAGACGCGCTGCAACGCTTCACCTTGCTCTCGATTGGCGACGGTCTCGTCTCGCAGATACCCGCGCTGATAACTTCCACGGCCGCCGGCATACTGATCACACGCGCTGCGGCGAAGGATGATCTGGGCCACGAATTGAGCAAACAATTGCTCTTTCATCCCAAGGTCATGAATACCCTGACCGTCATGCTGGTGGCGATGGCGATTGTTCCTGGTCTGCCCATGCTGCCGTTTCTGGTTATTGCCGGCATCACCGGAATCATGGCCCGTGGCTTGAAGAACGAGAACCCGTTTCCTGCGGTCAACAGCGAGGCGGTGGCGGCTGACACCAGGCCTGGCAGCGCGGAGCCGGCTGCATCCCCAGCCGGCGGGGCAGGGGAGAAATTGGAATCGCTGCTCGGATTGGATGCGCTGCAGATCGAGCTCGGCTATGGCTTGGTCGGACTGGCGGACACGCGCAAAGGCGGCGATTTGTTGGAGCGGGTGACCGGTGTGCGCCGGGCCTTTGCTCAGGAAATCGGCGTGGTTCTGCCTCCCATTCGGCTGCGAGACAACCTGCAGCTCGGGGTGAATGAATATCGCTTTCTTCTCAAGGGCAATGTCATCGCCCAAGGCGAACTCATGCCGGGCCACTGGCTGGCCATGAATGCGACTCACAGCAAAGCCACGCTCAAAGGCGTGCCGACGGTTGAACCGGTTTTTCAATTGCCGGCCACCTGGGTGACCGAGGTCGAACGCAAGAATGCCGAAATCAGCGGCTACACGGTCGTGGATGCCGCTTCGGTGTTGGTCACGCACCTGTCCGAGACTGTGAAACGCAATTGCCAGGACATTCTCAGCCGGCAGGATGTGCAGGCTCTTCTCGACAACCTGAAACAGACGCATCCGACGGTGGTGGGCGAATTGATTCCGGCCCAATTGACCGTTGGCCAGGTGCAGCGCATTTTGCAGAACTTGCTGGCGGAAGGCATTTCCATTCGCAACCTGGCCGGGATTCTGGAAAAGGTCAGCGATTACGCCGCTTTGACAAAAAATCCCGATGAACTGTCCGAACACGCCCGGCGCGCGTTGGGCGCGCAGATTACCAGACAGTACCAATCCGAGCCCGGCAAATTGCAGGCCATCACGCTGGATCCGCGTCTCGAACAGCAGATTGCCCAGGGCGTGCGCCAGTCCGCCAGCGAGATCAGTCTGATGTTGGAACCCAAACTGGCGCGTCATGTGGTGGAATCGCTTTCCCAGCGCATTCAGCAAATGCTGGCGGCCGGGCAACAGCCGGTGATTTTGTGCGCGCCGCAAATCCGGCTGGCATTCCGGCGGTTCTTCGAGAGCACCTTTTCGGATTTGGCGGTGCTGTCGTACCACGAGATTCCACCGCGTGTTGAAATTCAAAATGCAGCCGTCATTACCTGCCCGGAATGAACATGCCCAGTTGGTGATGCTGACCTAATTTATGCAGGTGCACTCGTTCATTGCGGAATCTGCCCCGGATGCCGGCGCACAGATTCGCGCTCATTTGGGGCCCGAAGCGGTGGTGCTGAATGTGCGTCGCCTGGCGGGTGAAGGCCTGGCGCGCCTCTGGCAAAGGCCCAGGATAGAGGTGCTCGCTTACAAGCCGGACGCGCCGGCTGCCCATGGCGCCGCGGCACCGTCCGGCCTTGCTGAACTGCGCCAGGAGTTGGCGCAGATTAAAGAACAGTTTCGCATGGAGAGCCGGCAGAGATGGAGCGAAGACCGCAACCTGGGCACGGCGGCAGGCGATTCCGTGGACGGGCTGACCGGTCACACCCCTCAGGATAAAGTCGGAGCCAACGGCTGGCGAATGATCGAAATGCTGGAAGCAAGCGGGTTCCTGCCTCTGCACGCCCAACGTGTCGCCGACAAGCTCCAGGCGCAGCATGGTCTCCGCCCGCCCTCTGCACTGGCCGAGGAGGTTCACTTGACCCGCCGCCTGCTGGCGCAACTCTGGCGGAAAGCGCCGCCTCTGCTGGAAAACTCGTTGCGGCCGCACGTGCTCATCGGCCCGGCCGGCGCGGGCAAAACGACCTGCCTGTGCAAGTGGCTGACGCAAGCCGTGCTCGTGGAAGGCCGTTGCGCCATGGTCTGGCGGTTGGACGGCGCCACGGCGAATGCGGCGGAATCGCTGGGTGTTTATTGCGAGATTCTCGGCGTCCCCCTGGAACGCTCTTGGCACATCGAGGCCGAGCCTCCGGAGGCAGCGATTTCCTTTATCGATCTGCCCGGCGTGAATTGGCGGGACCCAGCCGCGCTTCAGGAGTTGAAGCAGCAGTTGAAACGGTATCTGTCGCCGCAAGTGCATCTCGTCTTGAATAGTGCCTACGACGCGTCGCTTCTGATGGCGCAAGCCCGCGCTTTCGCCGAGTTGCCAGTCGAAGATTTGATTTTGACGCATTTGGACGAGGAGATGCATTGGGGCAAAATGTGGAACCTGGTCTTGGGCACGAATTACTCGATTCGCTTCCTGAGTGCCGGGCAAAATATTCCGGGCGATTTCTGCCCAGCCACGCCCGAAAAACTTTTGGCCCGGCAATTCCCCGCCTAAAGAGGGGATTGGGCGGCTCTTCCGCAGGCTGGCTGCGGCTGGCAAACCTTCTGCTAAGCGTTCATCAGGTCAACGCGTATGAAACTATTGATGGTTATCGGTGGACTGCTGGGATTCGTCATCAGCCTCGTTATCGGGCTGGTGCAATCGAGCGCCTGGCCTTCTGTTTTGTGGCGCGCCAGCGCGGCGGCACTTGTGGCGGGGATTCTGATGCGCTGGTGGGGGCGCATTTGGCTCACCAACCTGCAACAGGTGACGCGCGAGCATCTGGTTGCGCAAATGAAATCCAAGGCCGCGGCCAGCCCAACACAATCTAAATCATGAGTGCGAATACCCTTTCTTTTGCTGAACCAGACGTGAGCACGACCACGGTCCGGCCCACTCGCCACGAACTGTGGGAGCATTATTCCCGCCTGGGACATGGCAGCGGGCCGGAAAACGAATTGGTTAAACAGTACTTGCCGCTGGTCAAGACAGTTGTCGGCCGCCTGGCCATGACGCTGCCACCTCACGTTGATAGTGAAGATCTCTATAGCGCCGGTCTGATCGGCTTGCTGAACGCGGTGCGGCGCTACGACCCGGATTGCGGCACCTCCTTTGAGACTTACGCGCGGGTCCGCATTCGTGGCGCGATTCTGGATGAATTGCGGCACATGGATTGGGTGCCGCGCTCCGTGCATAACAAAGCCCGAAAAGTCGAGCAGGTCATGCAGAAGCTGGAACAAAAAAACGGCAAAACGCCCACGGAAACCGAAATGGCCAATGTCCTGGAGATGTCCCTGGCAGCGTACCAGGATTTGCTGGCGGAAATCCGTCCGGCGACGTTTGTCTGTCTGGATTCCGTGCGCAGCGCCGAAAGCGATGAAGGCGCCACCCAATATGAAAGTGTCGCGGATCAATCGCAGGTGGACCCCAGCGCCGGCACCACCCAGCGTGAACTGGCGCGCCTCATCGCCAACCGCTTGGAGCAATTGCCGGAGATGCAGCGCAAGGTCCTGGCATTATACTATTTTGAAGATTTGCGGTTGCGGGAGATCGCCGAAGTGTTCGGCGTCACCGAATCCCGCATTTGCCAGATCCACGCCCAAGCCATAATGGCCATCAAATCGTTTCTGCAAAAGCACGATCCGGCTCCCGTTTAGCTCACCAATTTGTCCCCTCCATGATTGTCATCCTCGGCGCTATCATCGTTTTGGCTTCCGTGCTGGGCGGGTTCATGTGGGGCGGCGGCAGGGTCGCCACGTTGCTGCATCCGGCTGAACTCTTGATTATCGGCGGCGCAGCCGTGGGAGCGCTGGTTATCATGTCGCCCAGGAAGGTGCTCATCGAACTGGTCAAACGCTCTTTGTGCGCGCTCAAAGGCGCGCCCTATGACAAACATGCCTACGAGGAATTGTTCAAAGCACTTTACGAATTGTACATGCTCGGCCGCCGCAATGGCATGATCGCCCTGGAAGAACATGTCATGAATCCGAAAAGCAGCGCCATTTTCTCGAAATATCCTTCCTTTGCCAAAAACGGACACGCGGTAGAATTCTTGTGCAGCGGGCTCCGCCCGATCATTGACGGCAGGATCAAGCCCGATCAGCTCAAGCTGCTGCTGGAGATTGAATTGGAAAGCATGGAAGCCGAGCGCCACGAACCCGTCAGTGTCCTGACCAAAGCGGCGGATGCCATGCCCGGCTTTGGCATTGTGGCTGCCGTCATGGGCATCGTCATTACCATGGCTTCCATTGCCGGCCCGATCGAGCAGATCGGCGAGCAGGTGGCGGCCGCGCTGGTCGGGACGTTCCTGGGCATTTTCCTGTCCTACGGATTCATGAATCCGCTGGCGGTCAACATTGAATTCGCCAATACAGCGGAAATGGCTTACTCGCGATGCATTGCCGCTTCGGTCATTGGCTTTGCCAACGGCATGGCGCCGATCATGGCCGTGGAAATGGCCCGGCGGGGCTTGAGCAGCGAGGTGCGGCCCAGCAACGACGATTTTGAGCACATGCTCAAATCACTCAGCAAGCCTGGCAAAAAATCATCATGAACGGAAGGAAGGCGCATCACGGCGGAGCGTGGAAGGTGGCGTATGCGGATTTTACGACGGCCATGATGGCCTTGCTCCTGGTGTTGTGGTTGACGGCGCAAGATGAAAAAATCAAAGAAGCCGTCGAAAGAGCTTTTCGAAATCCGTTTACTTCGGTCACCAAAGAATCGACCGGCATTATCCCGAATAAGGAAATGCAGGCAGTCAGATCGCATTCCGGCAATTTTGATTCGGCCTCGGCGGTGGAGCTGAACATGCTCCGCCGCCTCAACCAGGATTTGCTGAAAACACTGCAGAGCAATCCGGAATACTTTGATGATAATTCCGTGCGCCTGGAACTGACTCCCGAAGGCCTGCGCATCAGCATTTTTGATCGCTCGAAAAAGCCGATCTTTGAGCAAAATTCCGTCGAATTCACGCCCTACGGCAACTGGGTGTTTTCAACTCTGGCCTGGGAAATCTCCCGCTACAGCACCTTTCAGGTTGAACTGGAAGGCCACACGGAAAAGGGCGCCGTCCCGCTCCGGGAGAGCTATGGCAACTGGGAAATTTCGGCCGATCGAGCGAACGCGGCGCGGCGCTTGCTCATCCGTCACGGGATGTTGTCTGACCAAATCCGGAAGGTGGCCGGCTTTGCCGATACCGTTCCCATGCCGAATCATCATCCCGAAGATGAGATTAATCGCCGGGTTACGGTCATGCTGAAGATCAGTTCCGCGAAATGAGGTTTCCTGTGCCTGTCGAATGAACGGCTCCTTTACTCCCTTTGCTCCCGCGACGAGCGGCGCTTCACAGGTCAACGGACGTTCGTTCAGTCTGAAGATTTGTTCGCAGCCGGCCGCGAATCAGGCCTTTGCTCCATTCAAGCCGGTGGCCGGCTTGCCCGCGCACGGCGCAGCAGCGCCCGCCATCACTCTGCAGCGCGAGGGCGACCGCATAAAGCGAATTACGATTCAATGCGGCTGCGGTCAGGTGATCGAATTGGAGTGTCTGTATTAAAGGAAACACTCTGGCCAGCTTCGTGGACGAGGTCGGGGTTTTTTGCCTCGCTTTCTCAATTACCAGTCCAGGCCCGGCGACAAATCAGCACGCCAGACAAAATCGGAGCGGACAAGCATCGGCCAAGGCTGAGGAATTTGCTCGTTCGGAGGCGCGATTTCATATTCGGGCAGGGCAAAAACTGCATTCGACTTTTTTCACATGCTGGCAGGTTTTGCCACTCACCAGGAACGAAGAGTTGCCAGACATCCGGAATTCAAGGCTTTTGGCTGATGGCACAGCCGTTGCTCAGCAGGCTTAGCGATGAATGTCAGTCTCTTTCAAGCCGCCTCTGCGCTCCAGGCCAACGAGCGTTGGCAGGAGATGATTGCGGAGAATATGGCATCGAGCTCCATTCCAGGCTACAAGAAGCAGGAACTTTCCTTTACAGCGGTGGAAGCCGGCCTGTTGCCTCAATCCAGCCTCGCCCCCAACACTGCGCCCCGGCATTTCGTGCTGCCTCATGCCCGGACGGTGACCAGCTTTCTCCCCGGCGAAATGCAATTGACGGGCGTGAAGACAGACGTGGCCATCGACGGCGCCGGTTTCTTTGAGGTGCAATTGCCCAGTGGCTCCACAGTTTACACTCGCAATGGCGCATTTGAAATCAATGCTCAGGGTGAACTCGTCACCAAGGCAGGGTATCCCGTGATGGGAACCTCGGGCCCCATCCAAATCGACCGGAATAATCCGGCGCCCCTGTCCATTTCTCCAGCCGGTGACGTCAGCCAGGGGTTGGATAACAAAGGCAAGATCAAAGTGGTCGATTTTAGTGATCCTCACCTGTTGACCACGTTGAGCGGCAGCTATTTCCTGGCCGAGAATCCCAACCTGCTCGCCAATGAATCTCCAGTGGCTGCGCTGCGGCAAGGCTTCCTGGAGGGTGCCAACACCCTGCCGGTCATGGAAATGGGCAGCCTCCTGACGGCCATGCGCACCTACGAAGCCAACCAGCGGATTATTCAATTGCAGGACGAACGCATGGCCCGGGCCATCAGCGAACTCGGCAACCCGTCGTGATATGAACACATATCAAGCGCCCAGCCTCCAGGACCGCGTGCCGCCCGCAGACACGAATCGGCCGCGGCATGGATTCGCGATGTGCGCCGTGCGTCCATCGACCTCTTCCTAAAGCTATGTTGCGCGCTCTTTATTCCTCGGCGGCCGGAATGCAATCCCAGCAACTCAACCTCGATGTCATTTCGAATAACCTGGCCAACGTGAACACCACGGGTTTCAAAAAGAGCAAAATCGAATTCCAGGATTTGCTTTATCAAACGCCGCGGGTGGCGGGGGCGGAACAAGGCGGCGGCAACCAACTGCCCACCGGCCTGCAGGTTGGACACGGTTCCCGCCCGATCGCGACTTCGAAGATATTTACGATGGGCGAACTGACACAGACCGGGGAGCGCCTCGATCTGGCCATTCAAGGGGACGGCTTTTTCGAGATTCAACTTCCCGACGGCACGCGTACCTACACCCGTGATGGCGCGTTCAAAACCGCCTCCGATGGCCGCGTCACCACCAATGAAGGCCTGGTTGTGCAAGGCGGATTCCAGCCGATTCCGGCCGGGACCACCTCCATCAGCATCGCCCCGAATGGCGAGGTCACCACCAAAGGGGCCAATGGCACGCAAAATTTTCGCGTCCAACTCGTTCGCTTTGCCAACCCGGCCGGCCTGGAGAATCTGGGCCGGAATCTCTACCGCGAAACGGCCGCCTCCGGAACGCCTGAAATCGGCAATCCGAATGAAAACGGCTTCGGCGACCTGGCCCAAGGCTACCTGGAAATGTCCAACGTCAAAGTCGTCGAGGAAATGGTCAATATGATCGTGGCCCAGCGCGCCTATGAAATCAACTCCAAGGCCGTGCAAGCCGCCGATGAAATGATGCAGATGAGTAACAACCTGCGGCGTTGATGAATTTTGATGAAATTGCGAATCGCCATTTTTGCTGCCCGCCTTCTTATCCTCCAACTCGCGGGGGGAACACCGCCATCCTCTGGCGGTGAGCCTCCCGCGTTTCTTCTCCTGCCCCATGCGCAGGTGGACAGCAGGGGCATCTTTTTGTCGCAGGTCGTGACCAGCCGCGCAGCCTTGCCGCAGATCAGGCTGGGTGCGGCGCCCGCGCCAGGGCAAACGGTCACGCTCACGCGCGCTCAGATCGGCGAGCTTCTCCAAAAAGCCGCGCCTGAACTTGCCGCCAGCAGTTGGGGCGGCGCAAACCAGGTCCGCGTCGCCCGGCGTTTGCGTTTGCTGGGGGAAGCTGAACTCAGGGATGAATTGACAGCCGTGCTGCAGCGGGATTACGTCAAGGACAAGGGCGAATTGGAATTGCGTTTTGCCAGGCCGTGGACCGCTGTCAACATTCCGGATGAAGCGTTCACTCTCAAAATTCAAGACCTGCCTTCCAACGGCCTGAGCGCCAATTTTATTGTGCGGTTTGAGTTGCGCACCGGAGATGAATCAGTGGGAAGCTGGCAAATCCCTTCCCAGGCAAGAGTCTGGCGCGAAATCTGGGTGGCGCGTTCCACGCTGCGGCGCGGCCAATTGTTGGCCAGCGCAGACCTGGCGCAGGAGCGGCGGGACGTCCTGCTGCTGCGCGATCTCCTGGACGCCGCCGCCACCCAGGACAGCACTCTGGAACTGGCCGAAAATGTGCCCGCAGGAATTCCACTCACTCTGCGTTCGGTTCGCATTCGTCCTTTGGTTCACCGAGGCAAAGTGGTCGAAGCCCTGGTCCGGGACGGCGCTTTGCATATCTCGTTGAAGGTGGAAGTGCTCGAAGAAGGTATTCCCGGCCAAACCGTGCGCGTGCGCAACCTGCAATCGCGGCGTGAATTCTATGGAAAGGTCCATGATGAACAAACCATACTTGTATCTCTGTAAGCCAGCCGCCGGCACGGTCAGGCTCGTCTGCCGAGGCCAAAGGCCAACACCGGCTTTCTCGCCGCGCTGTCTGGCCGCGGCGGCCATGACCGTCGCTTGGCTTTGCCTGTTCCCCACACCGGGGCAAGCCGACTCGCTCTGGACCGAGGGCGTCTCTCGTTCCATGTTTGCCGATAAGCGCGCCCGCGCCGTCGGCGACATCATCACCATCCTGGTGCAAGAGAGCAATGTGGCCAGCAAGGAAAACAGCACCAAGACCGCCAAGGCATCGGGGATTGATGCCAGCATCAGCAGCTTTCTTTACAGTCCCTCGGCCAGTTCGCTTTTAACGAAGAATGGCAAGCTGCCCGCATTGAAGTTCGATGCCAAGAATGATTTCAATGGCGGCGGCCAGATCAACAACTCCGAAAAAATCACCGCCCGCATTGCCGTGCGCGTCATGGATGTTCTCCCCAACGGCCAAATGGTGGTGGAAGGCCGCCGCCAGACTTCTTTCGCCGGCGAAACGCAGGATGCGGTCCTGCGCGGGAATGTTCGCCCGGAAGATATTATGCCCAACAATACTGTCTATAGTTACAACGTCGCGGACGCGACGATCAAATATGTCTCCAAAGGCAGCGTTTCCGACACGCAGAAGAAGGGTTGGTTCACCCGAGTCTGGGATAAGATTACCCCGTTTTAACCCATGGTCTTGCGCCGGCAATTTCTTCTCCTGGTGTGGTCCGCGCTGCTGGCGGCTGCGCTGCCGGCCCAGGCCGGCGGTTCGCGCGTCAAGGACTTGGTCATGGTCGCCGGCGCGCGTGATAATCAATTGGTCGGCTACGGATTGGTCACCGGGTTGGCAGGCGATGGCGACAAGAATCCCGTCTATACCCTGCAAAGCATCGCCAACGCGCTGCAACGTTACGGCATCACGGTGCCCTCCGCCACGCTCTCTTCCAAAAATGTGGCCGCGGTAATGGTGACGGCAGACATCCCCGCTTTCAAGAAGCCGGGCACGCGCCTGGACGTCACGATCTCCTCGCTGGGCGATGCCAAATCATTGCAGGGCGGTGTCTTGCTGCAAACACCTTTGTTCGGCGCTAATGGGAAGGTCTATGCCGTGGCCCAGGGCGCCCTCTCGGTTGGCGGCCTTTCCGCCGGTTCGGAAGGGGGCGGCGGCGCCACCGTGCAGAAAAACCACCCGACCGTCGCGCAAATCATTGGCGGCGCGTTGGTCGAACAGGAAATACCAGCCGAGATTATCCATGAGAATCAGATGGAGCTGCTCTTGCGGGAACCCGACTTTACCTCTTCGGCCCGGCTGGCCGCAGCCATCAACGAAAAATTTCCCGATCGCGCTCAGGCGGTTGATGCCACCACCGTCCGGGTGCAAGTCCCGGACAATCTGGCCGGAACGCCCGTTGACTTTATGGCGCGGCTGGAAGCGATTGAAGTCAATCCGGACGCGCCGGCGCGCATCATTATCAACGAGCGGACCGGCACGATTGTGGCCACGTCGCGCATCCGCATTGCCAGTTGCGCCGTTTCGCATGGCAACCTGACGATCAGCATTGCCTCTTCGCTCGATGTCTCGCAACCCAATCCACTCAGCCAAACCGGCAACACGGCCATCACGCCGCGCACCGACACCAAAGTCGCGGAGCAGAAATCCGCGCTGGTTGCATTTCCGGAATTGCCCACCATCGAAAAAGTGGCCTCAGCGTTGAATTCGCTGGGAGTGACTCCCCGCGACATGATGGCCATTTTTCAGGCGATGAAACAGGCGGGCGCGCTCCATGCCGAACTCGTTTTGCGTTAAGATGAACGTCTTGCCCCTGCAACCCCTTCTGAAGGCAGCCCAGATTCCCCTGGAAAAGCTGGACTCGAATCCGCATCTTTCCGAAGCGGAAAAGATTGCCGAAGTCAGCCGCCAGTTCGAGGCCGTGTTGCTGCGGCAAATCCTCTCCCAAGCCCGCAAAACCGTGTTCAACTCGGAGTTCAACACCGACTCCACCACCAAAGGCATTTACCAGGACATGATCAATTATCAACTCGCGGAAAGCATCAGCCGGACGGGTACCCTCGGTCTGGCCCGCGGCCTGGAAGAGCAGTTCGCCCGGCAGACTTCGGCGCGGCCGGAGCGGGCCACCTCGCACGAAGCCGCCGCCCGCTCTGTGAAAAGCCAGCCAACCCAAAAGCCATGATCGAGAAAATTGAAGGGTTAGTCGAGGCGTTGCGCAATGAGTTGCAGCATTACGGTGAAATGCTTGCTTTGCTCGATCAACAACAGGAATTGGTCGCGGCTCGTGCCGCCCAGGATCTGCTCCAGTCCATCGCCGACATCCAGGCGCAAGGTCTCACCATTCAAGCAGCACGAGGCCATCGCGAGGCCTGCCGCCGCGGCCTCGCCCAGCAACTCCTCCAACCTTCCGACATCGCCTTTAACGAATTGATCCTCTTGTTGCCGGCAGATTACCAACCCTTGGTGCAGGCGCTGGTGCAGGAAAATAACGAACTCCTCGTGCGGGTGCAACAGCGCGCCCGCCAGAACCATCTGCTCTTGAGCAGGTCGCTGGAACTGATGCAGCGGTTTTTGACCATGATGTTCCCCTCCCGCGAAACACTCGTCTATAACGGCAACGGCGCCATGCTCGGTCCGGCCCTTCCCAGCCGGTCGATCTATGACGCGGTCGGCTAACACCCAACCGTATGCTAGGTTTGTTTGGCACTCTGAATCTTGGCGCCCGCTCGCTGCAAGTACAGCGGCAGGGGGTCGAAGTCGCCGGGCACAACCTGGCCAATGTCAATAATCCCGCCTACGCCCGCCAGCGGTTGGTGGTGCAAACCTCGTTGACCGTCCCCAATAACCTTGGCCAGCAAGGGACCGGCGTGGATGCGATTGCCATCGTGCAGTTGCGCAATGTCCTCGTGGACCGGCAAATCCAGACCGAGACCAGCGTGCGCGGTTCGTTGGAAGCGCAGCAACAGGCCCTGCAGAACGCGCAAGCCAACCTCGGCCAGCAGATTGACCGGGGCGCCTCCAGCGCCGAGGGCGCAGCGGCCACCCAATCCATTGGAGCGCAAAATGGCCTGGCCGAGAATCTTTCGGACTTGTTCAACGCGTTTCAAAGTCTTTCCACCGAACCCACTTCGCTCACGGAGCGCCAGGTGTTGCTTGCCAAAGCTCAGAACCTGGCCACACAATTCAATCTGGCCAGCCAACGGCTGGATGGCCTGCACACCTCTCTGAATGATTCTTTGACCGACGACGTTACCCAGGCCAACGAACTGCTGCGCTCGATTGCCAGGTTGAACGAGCAAATCGTCGCAACCGAAGCGGGCGGGCCGCGCCTGGCGAATGATCTGCGCGACTTGCGCCAGCAAAAAGTCGAAGAGCTGGGGCAATTGGCCAAGATCGACACCGGTGAGGATGCCCAAGGCGCTGTCAATATCTCCATCGCCGGCGAATCGCTCCTCTCCGGATCGACGGTGGTGGATACGCTTCAAACGGCTGATGCCGGGGGCGGGCAACTCCTGGTCGCGCTGAAATCGTCGGGCAAGAATCTTGCCTTAACCGGCGGCAGCATGCAGGGAACGATCGAAGCCCGTGATGGAGCCTTAAGCGCACTGCAGAGCGGCTTGAACACGCTCGCCTCGCAGTTGATTACGGAGGTCAATGCCGTTCATCGGACCGGTTTCAGCCTGTCCGGAGCGACGGGCGAGAACTTTTTTGGCGGGTCCAATGCGGCGGACATGGCCGTGAACGCCAAGCTGGCGGGCGATCCAGGCTTGATTCAGGCCGGCGGAATCGCGGGTGCCGTCGGCGACAATCAAACCGTTCTGGCCTTGGCGCAATTGGCCGAGAAGAAAATTGGCTCTTTGAACAATCAGACTTTCAGCCAGTCTTACGGCCAGACGGTGGCCAAGCTGGGCCAAGCCCTGGCTTCAGTCAATGCCCAACTCGAAAACCAGGCAGTCGTGGAAAGCATGCTGCAACGCCAGCGCGATGCCATCAGCGGCGTCTCTCTCGATGAGGAGATGACCGATATGATGAAGTTTCAGAAGGCCTTTGAGGCCTCGGCGCGCTTGATCGCCACCGTCGATTCCATGCTGGAGACCGTCTTGAATTTGAAGCGATAAAATGAAAGCGATGCCGAACGTCGCGCAGCAAAGGCCGGGAGCCGCTGAGACGAAGTGGTGCTCGCAGCGGGCCAGCGACTTTTGGTGCGCGACCGTCACCACCTGTTAACATGCGTGTCACCTCCAATACTTTTCCCCAAGCGCTGGTGGATCAATTGGGCCGCCTGGCCCTGCGCCAAAACCGCCTGCAAAACCAGGCCGCCACCGGCCAGCGCATTCAATCGCCGGAAGACGATCCAGCCGGCATGCGCCGCGTGTTGGATTTGCAGACCGAAACCAGGACGCTGCAACAGTATAAACGCAACATCGAACGGCACCAGGAAGTCGCACAGATTTCCTACGGGGTGGTAAAATCTCTGAAAACAATTTCCGATCGGGCGGGTGAAATCGCGACCTTGGCGGACGGCTTGAAATCGCCGCAGGAAATGCGCATTTACGCCGCTGAAGTCACGCAAATGATCCAACAGGCCGTGCAACTGGCCAACTCCAAACACCGCGGAGATTATCTGTTCTCCGGGACGAAGTCCGATCAGGCGCCCTTTGTAGCTGCGACCGATGCCAATGGCAACGTCACTGCTGTCACTTACCAGGGCAACACCAGTGTGGCTGAGAGCGAGATTGCCGAGGGCGTGACCGTCACGGCGCAAACCTTGGGCGCCAACACCAGCGGGTCAGGGCCGAGAGGTTTGCTGGCCGACAGCCGCGCCGGCGCTGATTTCTTCAATCACCTGATCGCCCTGCAGAACAGTCTGCGGGCGAACAATGCGGGCGAGATTCAATTCAACACCCGCGCGCAACTGGCACAGGATGAAGAGAATTTCCTCTTTCATGTGGGCGCGAATGGCGCGCTGCAAGCCCGGCTGGAAACGACGGCCGCCCTGGCCACCAACCGCACCTTGTCCCTGGAGGGATTAACCTCCCAGGAAGCCGACGCGGACCTGGCTCAAACCTTGGTGCGCCTGAGCGAAACGCAAAATGCCTACCGCGCCGCCCTGCAAAGCGGCGCTACCATCCTGGACCGCTCGCTGCTTGATTTTCTGCGGTGAGCGGGCGGTTGTTTGAAGCTTTACTGACTGGACACATCTGACCGGGCGTAGCCAAAACCGCAGGCCATTGATGCTCCGGTGGTCGCAATGCTTGCTCCGCTTTGCCGGAATACTCCCAGAATCCCAAGGCCGTGCCAGACATTTTGCGAATCTATGCGAAATGCTTGCAGAGGACTGGAAAGTCTGCACCACACGAAATCTGCACCGCGGCCAATTCATCTTTGGGCGCCGGACAGCCGGGCTTGGCTGGAAAGATTGCTCCAGTCCCGCTTCAGCATGCGCCGGCTATAGCTGAATTTGCCTCTAAAGTTTTCCGGGCAACGTGCCGATGACCTGCCTGTCGCAAGACAATGGCGGTTGGCGGCCAGAAAAGGGCAGCGGGGAAAACCGGCGGACGCCTCTGAAAAAGGTTCGCTCACGGCAAGGAAGCCGTGCAACAGAACACCCCGAAAAGGGGTGACTCACGGAAAGAGTAATATGGTCATCAACACAAACATATCGGCCCTGAGCGCCGCACGGTTGCTCTCGGAATCCTCCGCAGCATTGTCCAAATCCCTCGCGCGCTTGTCTTCAGGTTCGAAGCTAGTTTCGGCTGAAGATGATGCCGCCGGCGCAGCCGTGGCCACGCGTTTCGATGCGCAGCAGCATCGCATCTCTGCGGCCACGAACAATGTGAACAACGCCGTCACCTTCAACCAAACCCAGGATGGGTATCTGAAGAAGGTAAGCAAGGCCTTGGATCGCATGAGCGAACTGTCCGTGCTGGCGCAGGACGTGACCAAGACAAATGCGGATCGCGCCCTTTATAACAACGAATTCACGACCCTCGGTGCCTACATCAATGATTTAGCCACCAAGGATTTCAACGGCGTGAGTCTCTTCACCTCCACGGCGTTGTCGGTCACCACCGATAGCGATGCCAACACCTACAGCATGACGGGCGTCAATCTCAGCTCGGGCACCTACACCACGGCGACCGGCTCGACGATTTCGACGGTCTCGACGGCTGCCACGGCGTTGACCAACGTCAAAGCAGCCATCACCCAGGCGGCGACCGATCGTTCCTTGGTGGGAGCAAATATCTCGCGATTGACCTTCACGGCCGGACATCTCGGCGTGCTGAAGGACAACCTGGCTGCGGCCAACAGCCGCATCCAAGACGTGGACGTGGCCGAGGAAAGCGCGCGCTTTGCCCGCTACAACATCCTGGTCCAAGCAGGCACTGCGATGTTGGCGCAGGCGAACGCCACTCCTCAATCCGCCTTGCGGCTCCTCTCGTAAGAGACGCACCCCGGATTCAGCGGCCTGGCAACTCGGACGGTGAGCACACGCCGTCCGAGTCTTTGCTTGCCGGACGGCCCAGGCCGGCCGCGCCTGCAAAATGAAAACGAGCAGCACAGAAACCAATAACGTCTCTTGATCGCTTATGGAATTAGGACTCTCAGGCTTGGCTTCCAATTTTGACTGGCGCACCCTGGTGGACAAACTCACCGAGGTGGAGCGCCTGCCGCAAAACCGCTTGCTCGTGGAACAAAGCGGCCTCCAAAGCCGCAAAAACGCCTACGGCAGCATCCAGACCCAGCTCGGAGTTCTGAGGAATCGTGTCACGACGCTGAACAACGCAAAGATCTTTGACAGCCGCCTGGCCCAGGTTGCGGACTCGACGATTGCGACGGTCACGGCCGACGCCGGCGCGGCCCTGGGCACTTACTCTTTCAATTTCACCCAACTGGCAACGGCGGCCGTGCAACAAGGGACCGCCGATGCCGGCAAAGCGCTCAATGCCACCAACGACGTTTCCGCGCTGGTGCTGAGCAGCGCCGGCTTTGCCGCCAACGTGACGGCCGGCACATTCACCGTCAATGGCAAAACCATCACCATCGCCACCAGCGACACGCTGCAAGCGGTTTTCAACCAGATCAGTTCCGCGACCACCGGCGCGGTGACCGCCAGCTATGATGCGGCCACCGACAAGATCACCTTGAGCAGCGCCAGCGCGATCGTTCTCGGCAGCGCCACCGACACGAGTAATTTTCTTTCCCTAGCCAAACTCTACAATAACGGCACTGGAACGGTGGCCAGCGCCTCCAAGCTCGGGAGCGTGAAACTGACGGGCGTCCTTTCCAGCGCCAACCTGGCCACAACCATCTCGGATGGCGGCGGCGGGGCAGGGGTGTTCAAGATCAACGGGGTCTCCATCAGTTTCAGTGCCAGCGCGGACAGCATGAGCAATGTCCTGCAAAGGATTAACGATTCAACGGCCGGCGTGACGGCGACCTACGACGCGGTCAATGATCGTTTTCTGCTGACAAACAAATCCACGGGCGACATGGGCATCAGCCTGCAGGATGTCACCGGCAATTTTCTGGCGGCGACACAGCTTTCGGGCAGCGCGCTGCAGCGCGGCAAGAACCTGCTCTACACGATCAACGGCGGAGGCCAACTGGTGAGTCAATCCAACACCCTGACCGAGGCCAGTTCGGGATTGACGGGCCTGTCGGTCACGGCGCTGAAGCAAGCTTCCACCACGGTCACCGTCTCGAGTGACACGGCCAAGATCAAGACCGCCATCAATGATTTCCTCAGCGAATACAACAAGACCCAGACCTTGATCAACACCCAGACGGCGAGTTCAACCGATGCCAAGGGCAAGGTCACGGCGGGCATTTTGGCCAACGACAGCGACGCCGGTGAAATTGCCACGCGCTTGCGGAGCACGGTGTATTCCGAAGCGACGGGATTGGCGGGCACGCTCAAGCATTTGGCCGGCCTGGGGATTGATTCCAACGGCAATGACGACACACTGCTTCTGGCTGACAGCGCCAAGCTGGACGCTGCGCTGGCGGCCAATTTAAGCGGCGTGAAGGATCTCTTCACCAATGCCACCGCAGGGATTGCGGTCAAATTGGATGCCTATTTGGAGAGCGCGATTGGCGAGAAGGGAACGCTCGTCACCAAACAAAGCAATTTGACGACCCAGGCCAGCGCGATAGACACGCAGATCAGCGATCTGGAAAGGGTCGTGCAGTCGAACCGCGAACGCATGATCGCGAGTTTCATCTCCATGGAAAAGGCCCAGGCGCAGATCAATCAGCAATTGCAATTTCTCCAGCAGCGCCTCGGCTTGAGGTCAACCTCCGCTTGATTTCCGCCGATGCTGATAATACAGCCGGAGAACCGGCAACATGACTACGCAAGAGTGCATGACAGTCCAATCGCAGCCGCAGCATGAGCGCCAGGTGGCGCTGGCCAAGCGCCTGATCGGGATGCTGGGCCGTTTGTTGCTGGCGCTTATTCTCTGGCTGTTCTTCAGCGGTTGCGCAACAGAGCGGTTTTCTGATGCCCTCTCGGATGGTGTCGTCGGTCCCAGTTACCAGCCGAAAAACGTTCACCGGGAAAGCCCCGTTTTGCCTGCCGGGATGCGGCGCGTGGCGGTGCTGCCGCTGGCCAGGGGCAGGGAGGATGCGCTCCTACAGGCAGGCCAGGAAACGCTGCAGCCGGTGCTTTACGAGGAGTTAGGCAGGGCGAAGGCTTTCGAGGTCATTTTTGTCTCGCCAAGCCAGATGAAGCAGTGGACAGGCCGGCCCAGTTAGAAAGCGGAAGAGAAGCTGCCTCCGGGTTTTCTGGATGCATTCCGGGAGAAGCTGGGCTGTGATGGAATCTTGTTCTGCCAATTGACCCAGTTTCAGCCCTATCAACCTGTCATGATGGGATGGAGTCTGAAGTTGGTGGAGAGCGCGGAAGGCCGCATCTGGTGGGCTGTGGATGAGGTGTTCGATGGAGGCGATCAGATGGTGGCCAATGGGGCGCGGCGTTATTACCAGGAACATTTTCAAACGGCGCCATCGTTGGCGGATTCCCGCAGCATCCTCGGCTCGCCGCAACGTTTTGCGCATTATACGCTTGGCGAGATACTGGCGACGCTTCCGGCCCGGTGAGAGGGGCTAAAGTTTTTCTGAATGTTGCCGATACCTATCCGAAATCGTGCAAAAAGATTAGTTTGAACCCGTGCTTGCCTGCCACAAGAACCAAAGCAGTAGTATATGGAAATCAATCCAAATTTCAGTTTAGGCCCCATCGGCAGGGTCCATCGCGTGCCGACCGGCAGCCGCGAGTCAAAGGTGGCGCGTGACGTTGTTTCGTTGGCGGGCGCGGAGGCCCTGAATCGTTCCCTCAAGGCAGCGCCCGATTCCAGAGCCGAAGAGGTGGCGCGGGCCAGAGATCTGATCGGCCAGGTTGACTATCCGCCGCGCCAGACCATCCGACGCATCTCGGCGCTGCTGGCCATTAACCTCGGCAACGAAGACGCATAAAAGCCAACATTTCGTATGAGCAGAAAACTGACGGCGTGTCAGTCCTACCGCCAAATTGCCACCCAAACCGCCTCTCCGGGCCAATTGGTCCTGATGCTGTATGACGGCGCCATTCGGTTTTTGGAGCGGGCGCTGCTCGGCTTTGCCAGCGAGGACCCGGTCGAGTTCAATCAAACGATCAACAATAATGTGCAGCGCGCCCAGGAAATCATCAATGAGCTCGACCGGTCCCTGAACATGAGCCAGGGGGGCGAGTTCTCATCCAATATGCGGCGGCTCTACGATTATTTCGACCGCCGTTTGCAGCAGAGCAACCTGGGCAAGGAAGAAAGCGGCATCAAGGAGGTCGTGGCCCGCCTGACGGTTTTGCGGGACGCCTGGGCAGAAATGCTGGGCGGGGAAATCCCATCCCAGCCGCTGTCAACGACCCGTCATCTCAGCTACGCGAATCATCCTAATTGAATCAACCCAAAGTCATTCTATGAGCGCGCGCCAGGAATTGTGGAATCTTTACGAACAATGGCGGGGCTTGACTGAAGCCGAAGCCGAAGCCATCCGTTCCGCGTCCTGGGGAAGATTAAGCGAATGGCAGGACGCCAAATTCAGACTGCAGCAAGAGATCATTCAAGCGACCGAAGCATTTCAAACCGAGCAGGTCTGCAATGAGTTGAACCGCGAAGAGCTGGAATGCCAATTCCGGACGTTGATCGGCGAGTTGATCCTCCTCGAAACCCGCAATGGGGAGCTCTTGGCCGTGCGACGGCAGTCTGCTAAACGAGAGCAAATGGAGATGGACAGGTCCCACCGCAATCTGCGGCAGATTCAGCGCTCCTACGCCCCGCAGCGGTCGGTGCTCTGGCAGTCGTATTCCTGATGTCAGGCGCTTGCGCAGGCGTGATGGAGAGGAGCGCATGGCGGGGATCACAGCCTCCATCAGGCCGGACCCGCTTGCAGTCCTGATCTCTGCCCCACAAGAGGCTGCTTCATTGCGCCGTTTTTGTATCGGCATCCAGGGTCTTGCGAACGAACAAAACGAGTTCCCGGTTGTCGAATGGTTTTCAAAGAATCCGACGGCTCCCAGTTGCGCAGCCCTTCTCACTTCATCCTCAATAATGCTGCCGCTGAGGAGGATGACTTTGGCCTGCGGATTCCGTTGCCGGATTTGGATGAGCGCGTTCCAGCCGTTTAGGACGGGCATATCGAGGTCCATTAAAACGAGATCGATGGGCTGCGCAGAACCGGTGTAGGCCTTCACGGCCTCCAGCCCGTTGGCGGCTTCGATGGTTTGGTAACCGCGGTATCCGAGCGCGGCCCGGATGATCATGCGGATGTCTTCCTCATCATCGACGATCAAGATGGTTTCTTTTCCCTCCAGGGCTTGCTCTTCAAGCTCCATCGATTGGCCGGATGATTTATCGGTGGCCTCCCCGTACGGGAGAAACAAATGAATGTCATTTCCCTGGCAACAATCCGGCTCAATCTGCAGCCAACCCTTGTGATCACAGAGGACTTGCTGCGCGAAGCGCAATCCCTGAGATCGGTCCTCTGCGAGATCCTGCCGGTCCAGGCCCGCTCCGGCAATCTGCTTCTGCTGTGCGACAGAAATGCTTTGGCCTGAATCACTAACCGTCAATCTGATGAAACCCCCATGGCTTTGCGGCGCGCCGTCAGGACGAGACGTACCGTCCTTCTTTCGCATCCGCAGCACAATCTCGCCGCCTTTGGGCATGCCCGCAGCGGCGTCCAGGCAAAGATTGATCAGAACCTGCAGGAGATGATTTCCATCGGCATGGGCAGGCCATGGACCGGACGGGAACTCGATTCGAATCGTGACATCGGCTGGCAGGCTGCGCCGGATGGCGGCGATGGATCGGTTGGCCAAATGGGCCAAGTCGAGCGGTTCCAGACAGAGAACCGAAGACCGATGCAGACTGGATAAGCTGCGCACTAACTCCATGCCGCGACGCATGCCGGCGATGGTGACGGTGAGATGCTCCCGAGTTGATGGCGGCAGCTCGGACATGGCGATGAGGTCCAGGTGGGACTGGACGGCCGTAAAAATATTGTTCAAATCATGGGCCATCGTGCGCAGGAGCACATGCAAAGCCCGGACTTGGGGTGGCGAACCTTGAGTCTGCCCCGGTCGTTGCCGGCGCGATAAGTCTCGGCCCACGAAAATGTGAAACAGCTTCGGCCCACACTGCTGGCTGATCAATGAGGCTTCCAGAGAAAGCGCCTGGCCATTGGGATTAGTGGCATCTATCCGGCGCGCCTCTTGGGTGGCCGCGGAATCAGAAGAGGACGATTTCAGTTGCTTCAAAATGAAGTTCACCACCGGGATCGAGGCGGCGGATTTGCCCAGAACATCCGATTTGCCGCAGCCAAGAATGCTGGCGGCGGACCGATTCCAGAGGACGATTTCTTCCTGGTCGTTTAAGAAAAAGACGGCCTCGCCAACGCAATCAAAGACTTCCGACCATGCCGTCACTTGGTCGGGCGGCTCAAGGGGACTGCCTGGCTGACTGGTTTTCTGGCCGACAATCAAAGGCGGACTCATGGCGCCTTCGAGTTTTAGGCATTGCGCCCCAGCGTCAAGGTTTATTCCGCCGCACTGTTTAGTTTACAGAAAGTGGATTTGATGGTTTGATCAAGGGCAGTCGAGAAAGCTTAAGAATTGGGCTCGGATTGCCGATAAACCCTTGATTGAGCTATGGTAACTCTGGTTAAGTTTGGCAATAATGCATTCCTCAGCCTATTGCATGCGCAACCCAGTAGCGGGGAATGTCTTCTTTCACGATAGGCAAAGAGACTCATTTGCATTCTCGAGGTTGCCATGGTTTCCGACGTTTGCATGAAAGAAGTCAGCGGAAGCAACCAGCCTTTTCCTGGCCGAATCAGCTTTGCCTGGTCACAAAACTGGTTGGACGGGGGCATGGCTATTTTGGCGGCGGACGGCCATGCGATTGAAGCGAATGAACCGCTGGCTGACTGGCTGGAGACAACGCCGGAAGGGTTGATCAGGAAGAACTTCTGGGATTTGCTCGCCGCCCGTTTTCCGGACTGGACCAGTGCGCTCCAGGACGTCAGCGCCAATGCGCAGACTTTCCGGCAGGCCAAGTTAAGTTATGTGAAGGGCAATGTCCGCCAGTGGTTTCAACTGGACCTGGCCCAAAGCGGGGACCGATGTTTTGTCCGGCTCAATTCGGTCCTGCCGCCGCTGACAGAATTGGAGGAAGCAGCCTGGGACGAGCATCTGGAACACGAGTCGGCGCGGCGTTCGATGTTTGTCCGCCTCCTGCGCGCGGAAGCGCAACTGGATAATCTGATGCAACGCTGGCCCGGGGTGATTTTCAGCCAGCGCCCGGATTTCACCTTTTATTTTGTCAGCCCCAAGATTGTGGAACTGACGGGAGTGCCCCTGGCCGATTGGCGCGATCAACCGCAGCGCTTTTGGCAGGTGGTGCATGAACTGGATGCCGAGGAATTGCAGCAGCAGATCAAAAGCTGCACGAAGACCGGCAAAGGCATCACCAGCACCTATCGGATTCGCAACGCTCAAACGGGCCGGGTCACTTATGTTTTGGAACATCGCCAGGCCATCCTGACCAGCAACGGCTTGCTGCTCGGCTCTGAAGGGGTGTGGCTGGATGTGACGCGGCAGACCATTGCCGAGAACCGGCTTTCATCCGCAGCGTGGAAGGAAACCCTGGCCGTGCTGACCATGGGTTTGGCGCACGATTTCAGCAATATCATGTCCGGAATTCTCTCCTTGAGTGAATCGTTCCTGCACCAGGTGAATCTCGACCACCCCTTTCACGAAGGATTGTCTCTCATCAAGCAGAATTCACAGCAGGCCTGCCAACTGGTGCATCGCATCATCAATCTGCACCACGGGAAAACCGGTGAGCGAAATTATCACGATCTGAACGAGATCGTCACGGACGTGGCCGACCTGGCCCGCAAGATCCTGCCGCGGCGGGTGCAAATCCGAAGCCAATTGGCGGTGGTCCCGCTGCCACTGTATGTCGATGCGGTCGAGTTTCGGCAGGTAATGATTAATTTAATGTGGGTATCCTGTTGACTCCACCTGCCACAACCAGTAGTGTATTGGCGTGG
>CAYIIH010000034.1:0-3280 GCA_964363225.1 uncultured Verrucomicrobiota bacterium
ACGGTCCGGTTGGCCGCATTTTGGCCAGGATTAGCATGGCGACAAAGATATGTCGCCAATGGCTGCGGTTCGGTTAATTTGAATTTAACCGCCTGTTTTTTCGTTATTTGTAATGTGTTTGCTTGCATTTAGCCATGCGCGAAAGAGAATTCCAAGTTCAAGAGCTTCTGCCTAAGATCACCCCTTGCCTGATCAGCAAAAGCCTTTTATTTGCGGCCGTCCTGTTTTCATTGGCAGGTATTAGCCTGCAGGCGCAACAGCCCGTCACCAACTGGGTGTTCAAGACCGGGAACAGCGTGTATTCGTCGCCCGCTATTGGACCGGATGGGACTATTTATGTCGGGTCTTTGGACGGCAAATTATACGCCTTGAATCCTAATGGCACTGCCAAATGGACGTTTGCCGCTAATGATTTTATCGGCCCTTCACCGGCCGTCGATGCTAACGGCACGATTTATGTCGGCTCAAAGGACTACAACCTTTACGCCATCAATCCCGACGGCTCGAAAAAATGGGCGGTGCCGTTTCGCACCGGGTTTTGGATTCACTCCTCGCCCAGCATCGGCGTCGATGGCACGATCTACGTCGGATCGGTCGATCGCAAAATCTATGCCATCAATCCCGATGGCACTAAGAAGTGGCCCACGCCGTTTGCGACAGGCGGAGAAGTTTACTCGTCGCCGGCGATCGGCATGGATGGAACCATTTATTGCGGTTCTCGTGATAACAAGCTTTATGCCCTGAAGCCCGACGGCACCACCAAATGGCCGCCCTTTGAAACGGGCGGTCCGATTGATTCCTCGCCTGCGGTCGGTCCCGGAGGGGTCATTTACGTTGGGTCCGGAGACGGCAAGCTTTACGCCCTCAACCCTGATGGCACGCAGAAATGGGCTTTTGACACGGGCAGCCCGGTGAATTCTTCACCCGGCATCGGCGGCGATGGCACCGTTTATGTCGGGTCCGGCAATGGCAAACTTTACGGGATTAACGGCGACGGCACGACGAAATGGACTTTTACCGCGACCAACAGCATTGCCTATTCTTCTCCGGCGATTGCGGCGGATGGCACCATTTATATTGGGGCTGTGGATGGCCGACTTTACGCCATTAATGCCGATGGCACCAAAAAATGGGCCGCAACCACGCAGGCGGCGATCACGTATTCCTCGCCGGCCATAGGTCCGGACGGGACGGTTTATGTTGGCTCTGATGACGGCCGAGTGTATGCGCTGAAGGGCAGCGCTGGATTGGCCAACACCCCTTGGCCCATGTTCCGCCGTGATGCGCGCCATACGGCTTCGGGTTTTGTGGAGCGCCAGTTAATCGGCGGTTATTCTCCAGGACAAAAGCGCCTCGTCAATTTGGTGGCCCGGCCGCCGGCCACGGTCGGCCTTTATCTCTTGGAAGAGCAGCCGCCGGCCGGGTGGAAAGTGGAAATGGTGAGCGCAGGTGGTTGGTACGACGCAGCGCACCACAAAGTGGGATTTGAATTCTCTTTCGATTCGAGGCCGCGGACCAATTCGTACCTCGTCACGCCGCCCATTACCGAGATCGGCACAGAATTATTCAGCGGGTCGGCTTCGGCCGATGGCCGGGACAGCTTTATCGGCGGCGACAGCAGTCTTCGGCTCGTGCCGCTGCATCCCGCCGATGTGAACGCGATGGACAACCGGTTGACCATTGCGGAGATCGTCGCTTATGACCTGGCCTGGAAGCGTGGCCAAACCTGGCGGAATGCGCCTGGGGACGTTCCTTTGACTTCCATACCTGTCAAGTACCTGGCGCGGGCCATTGCTTTGTGGCGCGGTGGCGAAGTGTATTCTTATGACGCGAGTTTCGCCGCGCCTTTTTCCTGGTTCAACACCAACTCGCTTCCGAGCCAGATGCCGCTGGACGTGGTTTCTCCTTCATCCTCGGGATCAGGCACCAATGGCGGATTCGCCCTGGCCGAAATGCCGGAACGCTATCAAACCAACAAGCAGTTCAGTGTCAGCATCACCGTGATGCCCGACACGAACACGATTGTGTATGCGGTTGAGGACCAACCGCCGACCGGCTGGGAGGTAGTGACGAACACCATTACCGGCGATGGAGTATGGGACAGCTTGAATCGAAAGGTCAAATGGGGTCCAGAGATTGTCTCTGACGGCGCCAGCAGATCGAACCTGACCTATCAAATTATCCCGCCGGTGAGTGCCACGGGGACCGTTGAGTTTGCCGGTGTCGCGATCTTCGACAACAGCGTCACGCCAATAGGCGGGCAGCGCCAGATGCTGCTGGCAGATCGGGACCTGCCCGCTTTCGTCGAGCGCCGGTTGCCCAACGGCTATACTCCGGGGCTGAAATTCACCGTGACTTTGTTTGTGACACCGCCAACGAATACCGCAGTTTATGTGGTCCAAGACCAGCCACCAGTTGGATGGCTGGTCATGACGCAGAACGTGGCCGGCTTGATTGACGCGGCCAGCGGGACCATAGAATTTGGGCCATTCTTTGATGCCAATCCCAGGACGTTAACCTACGATGTGACACCGCTGGAGGGAAGCGATGTTGTGCAATTCAGCGGTTTGGTTAATGCCGATGTGCTCTGGAGCGTCATCCGCGGGGCCCATACTCTGGGCAAGATTCCCTTTCATCCCGCCGACAACGTTCCGGCCGGTGACAATTACCTCACGATCGCAGAACTCACTTCTTATGCGTCGGCTTGGAAATTGGAGCGGCCTTGGCCCAATGGGCCGAGCCCGATCCCAATCAGCTTTCTGGCGAATGCCATTGCGCTGTGGTTGCATGGCGAAGCGTATCAATATGACCCTCAAACCAACTCCGCGCCCCCCTCTTGGACCAACCGCGCTGTTCCGCCTCCGTGGCCACCCGTTCCACCCGGGTCGCCGCCTGCGAATCGTGGCACGGCTGTGGCCGATCTGCCGGCGGAATATCAACTGGGGACGAATATCACGGTGAGTATTACGGTGACGCCCCAGACAAACGTCACGGCTTACGCGGTTGAGGACCAACCGCCGGACGGCTGGTTGGTTTCCCAGATTACCAGCGATGGACTTTGGGATGATTTAACGCGCAAGGTCAAATGGGGACCGTTTTTTGACCGCGTTGCGAGAACGCTCGCTTACCAGGCGACACCGGCTTCGAACACGCTTGGCGCTGCGGTCTTTGCCGGGGTAGCGTCGTTCGACGGCGCTGATCTCGCTATTTCTGGCCAGCGCCAAACCGGATTAAGTGGCGGAATTGGCGGCGTGGCGCGGCGCCAGTTGCCCGGCAGCTT
>CAYIIH010000034.1:3380-33257 GCA_964363225.1 uncultured Verrucomicrobiota bacterium
TGGGGGCCATTTCTGGGCGGGCCGACGCTCGTGTTGACCTATCAAGTCACGCCGCTAACGAATTTCGTTACTCCAGCCAAGTTTGTGGGCGTCGTTTCGTTTGGAGGGCAGAATCAGGCCATCACCGGACAAAGAACGAGCAAACTGCCTCCGGTTTTGCAGCCGGCATTACTTTCGTCCGGCGGCCTGCAATTGAGAATTTCCAGCGAACCGGGCCTGGTTTACGAAATTCAGGCTTCCACCAACCTGAAGGATTGGGGGTCCCTGGGCGCGTTCACGAACACCACCGGCCAGGTCCAGTTCAGCGACCCAGAGTCAGCAGCCTTCCGCTATCGCTTTTATCGCGTCGTGCTTCCGTAAAGGCCTTTCCCTTCTCCCAATCAGACCGGTCTTTCCACTTGTGTCGGCGGGATGACAAAGTGCATCTTTTCCTCCGGACGAAATGACGGTGTCTTGGCACATTGCGCACACGGAATCTTCCCTCGGCTGGGGGGACAGGAGCACCGCATCCTCGCGGAGTTGACCGGCTTTCAACGGCGCGGCCACCACGTTTTCACTGCCATTCAAAGCCGATCTGTCGCGCATAGAAGAGGCGGGGGCAGCTACACCATAAGCACGGAACGGATTTGACGTTCAGTGTTAGCCGTTAGCGGTTGGTTTTAACCAAGTCTTCGCGCAGCAAGAGTTGCACGATGGCTTGCGCCATCATCCGGTGGCCCTCCGGGCGCAAATGGGAGCCGTCGGCAAAGAGGCTTTCAAAGGCCAGCGGCTCAAGGAGTTGCTTCATGGAGAGGAGCAGCACGCCTGGACCTGCCAACGGCGCGACCATGCTGTCCAGACCGTGGTCATCGAGACGCGGCTTGCCGGCGGAGTCGCGACCCAATACCGCCTGGGTCAGGAGCAGGACCGGCAGGCCGGATCGCCGGGCCAGCGTCACGCTTTCGGCGCTGTATCGGCTCACCCGTTCGTCCCATTCCCGGAGTTTCGTTTGGTTCATGGACAGGGCGATTTCAGCGTCGGCATCGCTGACGGCCTTTTGATTTCGGATGGCGGCGGGCAGCCATTCCCAAGAGACTTGCCAGCACGCCCAGTAACGCCCAGCAGCCGTTCAAGGCCGTCGTGGGATCAAAGGCATAATTGGCAAGCAACGCGCAATTGTCCGCCACGAAGACTTTTTTTCGAAGGCTGCTTTCCAGCGCCATTGTGGCGTAGGTGTGGCGATGATGATGCCCATCTTTGCATTGTGGATTGGGCCGGGCCACGTCATATTTGGAACGATTCAATGTGAACCGGATTGACAGATTGCTGGGCACTGTCCTGCTGCTGCAAAGTCGCCGGGTGGTGACGGCAGAACAGATCGCGGCGCATTTTGAAATCAGTGTGCGCACGGTGTACCGCGATCTGTCGGCGCTCAGCGAAATCGGCGTGCCCATCGCCGCCGAGGCGGGCGTTGGTTACAGTTTGCTCAAGGGATACCATCTGCCGCCTGTGATGTTCAGTGAAGCGGAAGCGAGCGCCCTGTTCATCGGCGGCGAGATGGTGAAGAAGTTCGCCGATTCCTCCCTGGCCAAGCCGGTAGATTCGGCGTTGCTGAAAATCCGCGCCGTGCTGCCTCGTGCGCAGCGCGATCAAGCCGAACGCGTCCTCCAGCACACGGCCGTCATCGAGACGCCCCGGCAACCGGCTCATCTTGATCGGGAGATCCTGCTGCCCATTCAGCGGGCCGTGGCGCTCCATCGCGTGCTGCACCTGGATTACCAGACGAAGGGACGCGAGCAAGCGACGCCGCGGGAGGTGGAGCCTCTGGGTGTGGTGTACTACGGCAACGCCTGGTATCTGATCGCCTGGTGCCGGCTGCGGGCGGACTTCCGGCACTTCCGGCTGGATCGCATCCGGCATCTGGCCATGCGCGAAGCGACATTCGAGCCGCGGCGCGATTTTTCGCTGCGGGCACATCTCGCGGAATCGGTGCGAAAGGAAGACACGGTTCTCGCCCGGGTCCGGTTCACTCGTGAAGCCGCCGAGCGGGCGCGGAGCGAATGCTTTGCCGGCTGGGTCGAAGAACGCTGGGTTGGTGGTCGAGTGGAAATGGATTTCCTGACGTTCTCGCTGGAATGGCTGGGGCGGTGGGTGTTGTCCTTCGGCGATGAGGCGGAAGCGGTGGCACCGAAGCGCCTGCGCGAATTGGTCCAAGCGGAAGCTGAAGAAGTGGTCCGGCTCTATGCCAAGACCCCGGCATCATGACGCCGCAGGCGAGTTCAAGGGCACGTTGCGACGCACAGCGCAAAAAGTATCCTGACATAGGGTTGTCAGTAGCTCGTGACAAACTGCATCCCGTCTTATGAGAACGAAGACCACTTGCGGTCGCACGGACACGGACACCCGGGTGCCAGACGGCATCCGAGTCCTGAACCGGCGCCGACACAAACAAACAAAGAAACCATGAAAACGAAGATAAAACCGGTTCCGGATGGCTACCACACAGCGACGCCTTATCTGATTATCACCAACGCCGCCAAAGCCATCGAGTTCTACAAAGAAGTGTTTGGAGCCACGGAACTCACGCGTCTGGCGCTCCCGGACGGCAAAGTGGGCCACGCCGAAATCCAGATTGGCGATTCCCGGATCATGTTGGCCGACGAGTTTCCGGAATGGGACGCGCGCAGTCCGCAGACCATTGGCGGCTCTGCTGTGTTCATCATGCTCTACGTGGACGATGTGGATGCGTTCGTCGCCCGGGCGGTCGCTGGCGGCGCCAAGTTGTTCAAGCCAGTGGAGGACCAGTTCTACGGCGACCGCAGCGGCTCGATCACCGATCCATTTGGGCACAAATGGACGATCGCGACGCACAAAGAAGACGTCTCCCCGGAGGAGATGAAGAAGCGTGCTTCCGCACTCTTTGGAATGGGCTAAAGACGCGCAGGACACATGGCTGTATCCGATGACTTCGTGAGTTTTGTCGTGGACCAACTGTCCCGATGGGGCCAGGTCTCGATCCGCCGGATGTTTGGTGGGGCAGGGCTGTATCGTGAGGGCAAGATGTTCGGCTTGATTGCCGACGACGTTGCCTATCTCAAGGTGGATGATTCCAATCGCGACGATTTCGTGAAAGCAGGATCATCGCCTTTCAACCCGTATCCTGACAAAGTCAAAACTACCGTCATGTCCTATTACGAAATTCCGCCAGAAATCCTGGAGAATCCGGATGAACTCTCCCAATGGGCACAACGATCGCTGGCTATTCAGGCAAAGAAGAAGGGCCACTTCCAACGCGGTATCTAATCCGGGCTGCATGGTAGCGGGAGAGTCGAGTCCGGAATCTGCTGAATCCGTTTGATCGCGTCATCTGCTCTGGGCAGTATTGCGGATGCGCCGCAACGGCTCGCTTCCCGCCAACTACAGGTCGCTGCCTGCGAATGTCGGCCATAGCAGGTCACGGGTATCGTGCTTTTTCTGTTAACCGTGGGCGTGGTGCCGGGCTGGGAGGCAGTCGGACGCTTGGTGGTCTATCTGGTCGTCAGCTTCGGCTTGTCTTACGTCGTCTTCATGCTGCACTTCACTTGGCCGGTTGGTCGCCGCCCGTGCGGGGAGCTTCGAGCCAGGGTCTGACGACATTGTCCGGCCAGTCCTTGCTCAGGGTGCGCTCGGGCGCATCTGCCTGCCAGAGGATCAGCTCGGGACGAGCGGCGGTGGCAGTAGGGAGCGCGGCGAAAGTCAGTTCGCGATGGTTTCTCCAAGCCGGAATCATGCGGGACTTCCCATCGGCATGCGACGGCGAGACGATTTTGACTTTGCCTGTGGCCAGTTCGAGGACGGCGACCACATCGGTGCCACCTTCCACCACTGCGACGAACCGGCCATCGGGGCTGGCGGCAAAAGCGCTCAAGTCGTCCGGCAACGAGCCTTCCTTGATCGCCACCGCGACAGGCGCCATGTCGGGCTTGGCTGGGTCCAGAAGGAAGAACTGCGCGCCGGGATGGATAGAGGCTGTCCGCGCCGGAAGCGTGATCGGCACCGAGGCGAACAAAATGCGTCCATCCGGCAGGACGCGCAGCCTGGGAGAAGCGCTTGCAACGAAAGCCGCCATTGCCAACGTCTCTGCCTGCGGAGCGCCCGGCAGCAGTTCTCCGCTGCCGCTCACCACGGTGCGGGAGCGGATTTCACCCACTTGGTCTGATTTCCCCATGACGACATGGATCAAGGCACGGCCGTCAGCCGACCAAACCACAGAGGGCACGTTTTCGCCGGCGACGACCAGGGAACTCTTGCCGTCGAGTGTCATCGCCTTCAGTGCTCCCTCACCGGTTCGGAAAGCCAGGATCGAGTGGCGCTGCGACAGGACAGGATCCAAAAGCGGGCGCAGGCTCCGGATGAGCGCCCTGGGTTCGCCCGCAGGACGGTCGTTGCGCATGGAGAGGATAGAGATCTCGTAAACGGATATGCCGTTGGTCTCGGCGGAGTAAAGTTCGGCCTCCAGCGCGGCGGCGTTTGTGAAGCTGGCGATGGCAGCCACGATCTGTTCGCGGTGCAGGCTGAGCGCGCAGGACAAGGCCGGCTCCAGAACCTGGCTCTCCGTCATGCCCAGCGGCTTGAGGAATTTCTCCTCGAGGTTATCCCACGATCCCCCGGAAGCCGTGAGACCAGCCTTCAAGAGATCGGGAATGGCGCGAGCCATCTGCATCGTCGCCGCAGCCTCCCCGCGCGGAATCATCTTCTCGGCCGCGGCCCAATTCGTCAGCTTGAACGACCGGCTCACGATAAGTCCCGAACCGTCCGGCAGCCAGGAGGCGGACTGGATCTCGCCGGGCAGAATGACCGCAGACAACTGGCCGTTCGTGCCGGTCAACCGCAGGCCGTCAGACGTGCGGACGGCCGCCGTCTGGCCGTCGGGCGACCACCAGATGAATTCTTCAGGCAAACAGCCGCCGAGCAACAGGGCCGCCGCGGCGATGACAAGAGGGAGGATGTGCTTCTTCATAACAAGGTTCAGGGTTGAGGGTTGATGTCGCGGCGCACGACGGTAAGTCCGCCGCGGCGATCGGAGGCGAGCGCATAACGCGCCCACGGGCCACCGTTTTTGACGGCGTTTGCCGGAGGAGCGGTCGCAGGCTCACGATGGTTTTCGGCCATCGCTTTCTGCGCAGATTCCTGGCCGGCACGAAAGCCCAGCCAGGCTGTACTGGCAAGCAAAGTCAAAATCGACGCCGCCAACGCCAGCGGGATCAGGCGGAAGCGGGGGGCAGGCAGCGCGATGACGTTGGACTCCGGCCGGGCCAGTACCGGAAAACGGCGGACCGCGGCGCTGGTAGTTTCAAGCGTTCGGCGGATCGAGGGGACGGCGGCGGTGGATTCCGGATGCTCGGCCAGCCAGGCTTCGAGCAACTCGACGGCTTCGGGTGGAAGTTCCCCCAATTCGCGGTCGATGAACAAGGCGTGGAGTGATTCAGGTTTCATGTCGGGAAATGTCGCTAGCTTTGAGTGACAAACTGTTCGGGGCGCCGTCAACATCGTCAGCTTCCAACCGCTGCCGCAGGAGGGCCACGGCGTGGTGAAGCCGCGAGCGGACCGTGCCCACCGGGATGCCCAAGGCGATGGCAATCTCCGCGTAGGACAAGCCGTGCGCGAAGCGCAGGTCCAGAATCTCCCGCTGGAGCGCCGGCAGCGAGGCGATGATTTCGCGGGCGGCCTCCAATCGGGCGTCCGGTTCCGCACTCACGGCTTGTTCGGACGCGGCGTCCAGCGGTTCGGCAGCGCTCCCTTGCTTGCGGAGAAAGGCCAGACTGACGTGCCGGGCAATGCCGAAGAGATATGCGCGCGGCGAGCACACGGTCTGCCCGGCGCGAAGCCGTCGCGCCAGTTGCAGGAACGATTCCTGGACGAGGTCCGCCGCCGCCTCAGTTCCGCCATGCCGCCGGGCAAAATACGCGCTCAAGTCATGGCCGCATTCGCGGAAGATGGCTTCGAGGTCCATTTTCTGTGGTTCGGCTTGTTTCATTCACTGGGGGCCGGACGGGCCGGCCCTTATCTTATACGTGTCGGCGGAGCGCTGGAAAGTTCACAGAAGCCACGAAATAATGCGTCGTGAATCGGGGTCAAACACCGCTTCGCGCGCTCCTCCCAGCAGAGCAAATGTGCCAGGTGCGTCTTGCTCCCCATCCGCAGCCGCCCGGCAATCCACGCCAGCGTCACCCGCCTGCCGGCAGGCAGGTCGTCGTTTCCCGACGGGAGCGCGCTGCCTACAATCACCCGTGTGCTGGCTCCGGTGGCGCTGCGGATCTTTTCCTCTTTCTGCATCGGGTTTGCCTCCGACCTCGTGGCCGATGCGCTGGCGCCGGTGAAGAAATCACACGACCCGGAGGAGATTGTGGCCAGCCGGCGCGTGGCTGACGCCGCCAGCCTGGCCTACCCCGCCGTGCTCGACCCGCCGTGCTCTGCTCCCAGGCCACCTCGACCATTCTCGATCCCTGCCTGCGCCAAGCGTAGCGCGGTCGGCAGGCCTGCCGCCGCACCCGCAGCCACCTCGAAATGACAATGACCGTTTTCAACCGCATGCCGTTCGCGCACCCGATGCTGTTCTGGATCAATCCCGCCGTCCCCAGAACCGGATTGACCTGAACACGCGAGGGGATTTTCGCGCTTGGCGTCTGAACAAATCAGCAGTTCAATCCGTGGCATGAAAACACGCGCGCTGTTTACGCTCCTGGCTTCGGCTTGCAGTTGCTTCGCCACGGCCCCCGCCGTTCACCTCTACGAAACCAACCTCGTCATCCCCACCTACCTGGCCGCGCCACCGTCGCCGGTGCCGCGATTTTACGAGGGGCGCACCTACCAGGGCGCAAAGGCCACGTTCTATCCGTACCCCGTCCAGGACGTGCTCACGGACGTGAAGACGAACCAGAGCTACAAGGCGCTTTTCCTCGAGAACCAATACCTCCAGATTTCCGTCCTGCCCGAACTGGGCGGGCGCATCTTCTCCGCCACGGACAAGGGCAACGGCTACGACTTTTTCTATCGCCAGCACGTCATCAAGCCGGCCCTCATTGGCATGTTGGGCGCGTGGATCAGCGGCGGCGTCGAGTGGAACGTGCCGCATCACCATCGCGCCAGCAGCTTCATGCCAGTGGACTGCATCACAACGACGAACGCCGATGGCAGTGCAACCTTATGGGTCGGCGAAATCGAATTGCGTCACCGGATGAAATGGCTGGTGGGCCTGACGCTCTACCCGGACCGCTCTTACCTCGAACTCACCTGCAAGGTTTTTAACCGGACACCCTTCTCGCACCCGATGCTCTTCTGGATCAACCCCGCCGTCCACGCGAACACGAATTACCAGGTGCTCTTCCCGCCCGGCACCGAATGGACCACGCAGCACAGCAAGCCCGAGTTCGCCAGTTGGCCCGTCGCGCGGCAAGTCTATGGCGGCACCGACTACACGCGCGGGGTGGACATTTCATGGTGGAAGAACCATCCCTCGCCGGTGTCGTTCTTCGCCTGGAACTACGAGGACGACTGGTTCGGCGGCTACGATCACGGGCGGCAGGCGGGCGTGGTCCACTGGGCCGACCACCACGTGGTGCCGGGCAAGAAATTCTTCGAGTGGGGCAACGGCACCGAGGGCGAGATGTGGACCAAGATTCTGACCGATGACGACGGCCCGTATCTCGAACTCATGGCCGGCGCGTGGTCCGACAACCAGCCCGACTACAGTTGGATTCAGCCCGGCGAAACGCGCGAGTGGAAGCACTGGTGGTATCCAATCCGGAACCTGGGCGGCGTGAAGGCGGCCACACGCGACGCGGCGGTGAACCTGGAAGTGACGGACCGCACGGCGAAAATCGCAGTCAATGCAACGAAGGAATTCAAGGGTGCGAAGGTGCGGCTGGAGTTGGGGAGCGCGGGCGTCTCGCCTGCTGCGGTCGGCGCCCCGCCAACCGCTCTGAACAAGTCAGTGGCAACGAAGCCGAACGGCGAGGACGCCGTTCGGGCGCACGCGGGACCCGTGCGCTCCCTGTTATTTGACCAAACCGTGGACCTCGGCCCGGCGAAGCCGTTCACCGTCACGATCATGCTCGAGAACGACGTGCCGCTCGATAGTCTGCGCGTTTTGCTCCGCGACTCGGAAGGCAAGGAACTCGTGGCCTTTCAACCTGCCAAGCCCAAAGGCGCACCGATGCCACAACCCGTTCAGCGCCCGAAGCCACCCAAGGACTACGCGACCGCCGACGAGCTTTACTTCACTGGCCAGCGCATCGAGCAGCTCTACAGCCCGTCGTTTGAAGCCGCGCCCTATTACGAAGAGATTCTCCGCCGCGATCCCGGCGATTACCGCGCCAACACTGCGCTCGGTATCCTGCTAGGCAGGCAATGGCGTTGGACCGAGGCTGAGAAACATCTGCGCGCCGCCCTCGAGCGCGCGACGGCGAACTACATCCGCCCTGGAGAGGGCGAGGCGCTCTATTACCTCGGCGTCGTGCTCAAGGCCCAAGGCAAGTTCGATGCTGCCTACGACGTGTTTCAGAGGGCGATGTGGAGTCCAACGTGGCAGTCAGCCGGTGGTTGCGAACTCGCGGAGATCGATCTGCAACGCCATGATTTCCCAGGAGCTTTGCAGCACATCGACCTGGCGCTGACGGCGGCGTACAAGAATGCCAGAGCGCGGAACTTGAAGGCCGCCATCCTGCGAAAGCTCGGCCAACCGGAAGCAGCGGAGCAACTCGCGGACGAAACACTGGGCGCCGACCCATTGAACGTCCGCGCCGCCTCGGAGCGCATCTTGGCGCAGCGACAACGCGGAGCGCCGGAGTGGCGGGAGAATGTGGCGCAGTTACGACGGCTCATGGGACGCAACCCGCAGGCGTTTCTTGAGAACACGATCGATTTGGGCAACGCGGGCCAATGGTCGGAGGTAATTGAAATCATGCGCGACCAGGTGGCGTCCGCTGAGCTGGGCAGCACCACGATCGTCGCCACGGAGCCTTATCTCCTCGCCTCCGCTCTGGAACGCTCCGGACGAGCTGACGAAGCCGCGCAGCAGTATGCCGTGGCCGCCCGCACGCCGCCGAACTTCTGCTTCCCATCGCGCTTTGAGGAAGAGCCAATTCTGCGTCGAGCCATGGAGGTGAATGCGAGAGACGCCAACGCCGCGTATCTGCTCGGCTGCCTGCTCTACGACAACCAACCCGAAAACGCCATCCGGGTTTGGGAGGAATCCCGCCGGCGCGACAATTCTTTCGCGCTCGTCCACCGCAACCTCGCCCTGGCCTACGCGCAGCACGAGAAGAACATTGCCAAAGCCATCGCCAGCCTGGAGAAGACCGTTGAGTTGGACCCGAAGGAGCCGCGCTTCTTCTACGAACTCGACGTGCAATACGAAGCCGGCGGCGCGCCCGTGGTCCAGCGCCTGGAAATGCTCATGCGCCATCACGACACCGTGTCCGAGCGAGACGATGCCCTCACGCGCGAGATCGGACTGCTGACGGTCGCGGGCCAGGCCGACCGCGCGCTCGCCTTGCTCCGGGGCCGGCATTTCCGCAACTGGGAAGGCAGCAGCCAGATTCACAGCGTCTATGTGGATGCCTGCCTCGCCCATGGCCAGCACCTGTTTGCCGGGAAGAAGTACCGCGAGGCGTTGCGCGAGTACGAGGCCGCCCTCGAATACCCGGCGAACCTGGAGGTTGGGAGAGCCCGCCGCGCCCCGCGCACGGCACAAATTCAATATCACATCGGCGCCGCCCACGAGGGCCTGGGCGACGCCGCCCAGGCGAAAGCCGCCTTCGAGAAAGCCGTGGCCGGAAGAGACCGTTCGCCCTCCGAAAGCCAGTATTACCACGCCCTTGCGCTCCAGAAGCTTGGCCGCGCGGACGAGGCCAAGCCAATCTTTGAGCGCTTGGTGAAAGCCGGCCAAGAGCAACTCACCAAGGGCGAAACTGCCGACTACTTTGCCAAGTTCGGCGAGAAGCAGAGCGAGCGTGTGCGCAAGGCCCATGCCCACTACCTGACCGGCTTGGGCCATCACGGACTCGGCCAGCCGTCCGAGGCTGAGGCGCGATTTCGACAAGCGCTGGAGCAGCACCCTGCCCACCTCGGGGCTAAAATGCACGTCACCCCCTCCCGCCAGTGATGGCGTCTCGAAACAATGACAAACGTAGCGTTGGCGTTTCGCATGAGCGAATTCAGGATGCCCGCTTGTGGCCTCCTGCATCTTCTACCGGAAGAACATGCGCACGATGTCGCGGGGCAAAGCGATGGCAGGGACCGAAACATCGGATGCCTTCAGTTCCAGCGTTAGAAGTTGGAGGTCCACATCAGCGAAATGGAAATCGCTGGTCAAGAAAAGCCCGCAGCCCAGCAGCGCCGCTTCGGCGAGGATGAGAGAGTCATTGATCTCAGTCTCCGGTAACAGCCCAACCCGGCGGAGTTTGAGGCCAATCTGTTCGGTAATGCCGAATTCCACCGGCAGAAAGTTGACTGGCTCAAAGCCCCACTCAGTCAACTTTTGGAGCGCCGTGAGCGCCAATTGAGTGTCCTGCTCGGTCTCGCCGTACTTGGCGATAAACCTCAATTCCTGGATGACGGTTGGCAGAACTACCAGACGGGCACCGTGAATCCTGCGCCGCACCAGTTCCAAGGCGTCCACCACGGACTCACTCTCGGCGGCCAAATCCATCAGAACGTTGGTGTCAACGGCGATGAGCATCGTCTGTTTCGGCGGGCGTGCGGTAGATGATGGCCAAGCCCTCTTCCAAAAGTTGCCTGCGCTCTGCCTCAGTAAGGCTGTTCATCTTTCGCCGGTACTTATCGACAATCCGGGTCCCGATGGTTTTCTGGCTCGGTTTTGCGGTGGTGGACTTTGTTTTCTTCATCGCCGGTGGCAGCCTACTCGATGAGGGAGCCAAACTCAACGAGAGTCTTGCGGTCGGAATTCCTCCAGCTTAAGAAGAGTGCAAGGAGAAATCTTTCTGCCGCATTCAAGATTCAAGCGGAATCACTCGATGAGCGCAGCGCGTTTACGCCGCCGGCAACTGCCACGGCTCACGCCGCGGGCGGTCCAGCCACTGATTGGCTTCGTCATCGCCGACAAACCGCCAGGTCTGAGGGTCCCAGCGCAGCTTGCGGCGATACCAGTAAGCAAGGTTGGCCAGGTGGCAAACGGTGACGCTGCGCGCCCCGATTTCCACGTCCGCCACGGGCCGCCGACGCGAGCGGAGGCAGTCGATCCAATTCCGGTGATGACCCGGCGACTTGGGCAAATGCGCCTCTTTTTCGCCCAGCGGTTCTTTGACGATGCCGGCTGGCTTGCTCGTGAGCACGCCGCGATCGATGCGAAGCTTGCCTGCCGTGCCTGCAAACACGCATCCACCAGGCCCGCCATGGAACATCTCGACGCCGCTGGCATAGACGAATTTGACACCGGTTGTGGCGCGCGGGTCCTCGGGCGGAATGATGTCAACCGGTCCCGATTGGTCCATGTCCAAGGCCCATTGGGCGATGTCGAAATGGTGCGCGCCCATGTCGGTCAGGCCGCCGCCGGAATACTCGCGATAAGATCGCCAGGCCGGAAAATGGTTGTGCATGCCCCGCGGACTGAGCGCCGAATGATAGGGCCGCATGGGCGCCTGGCCCAGCCACAGGTTCCAGTCCAGGCCCGGCTCCGGGGCTTCTCCGGGCAGATCGCACCAGCGGCTCGGCCCGCCCACGCCCACCTGCACGGTCTTCACTTGGCCGAGGCGTCCGCTGCGGATCAATTCGCAGGCCAAGCGGAACTGGCCAAAGACGTCGGACCGCTGCTGGCTGCCGGTTTGGAGCACGCGCTGGTGCTTATGCACGGCTTCGAGGCAGAGCTGAGCTTCGCGGATGGTGAGCGTAAGCGGCTTTTCGCAATGTCCTTTTTATCTTGTTGTCAAAGCCCGGCCGGAACGTGAATCTACGGCCCGTTGGCTGGAGCGGGCATCCGTGCTCCGGAATTGTGCTGTGAAAAAACCGCTCGCTCAGGCCATCCGTTGTTAATGTGTTCAACGGACGCGACGGTCGAATATACAGAAACCATGAAAGGAATACCTGTCTTGCACGTGGAGGCCGGCTGCATTGCGCGGGCCTGGGAACAATCACTCATCGAACTGCATCAGAAAGGGTGCAATCTTAAAACGGAATATGACAAGCCGGAAGACCCGCCGAGCAAAGATGCCACCATGATCATCACCATCACCGATCCGTTGAGTGAACCAATGATTCACAAGGATTTTCCCGGCGGCCCGCTCGAGCTGCAGGAATATGTCATGGAGGTTTGCGACGGCATCAAAGACCATCTGGTGCGGGACCCCTCGGACCCCAAAGACACGCGCTGGGAATACACGTACCACCAGCGGCTGTTCGCCTATCAGGTGCCCTCCCTGCAGGCTTTTGACCAGATCGACTTGCTCTGCCGGAAACTGGCCCAGACGCCCCACACTCGCCGCGCCCAGGCGATCACCTGGAAAGTCTGGGAAGACAACGACTGTTACGATCCGGCCTGCCTGCAAAGCGTCTGGTGCCGGATGATCGCCGCGGACCAGCAGCCGGTGCTGAGCATGAACGTGCGCTTTCGCTCCAACGACGCTTACAAGGCCGCCTTCATGAACATTTTCGCCCTGGTGCAGTTGCAGCAGCGCATCGCGGCGCGGATTTCGGAACTCACGGACCAAACCGTCCAGGTGGGCCGCTATTGCCAGGTGGCGGACAGCTACCACATTTACGGCTCGTACTTCGAAGAGTTCGAGGGCCGCTTTCTGGGCATGTTGGAAAAGCGCTCTTTTGAACAACGCACCCTGCGCTACTCAGACGTGCGCGAAATGATGGAAGAAGCCCGGCCCTCCCTGCTGGAAAAAGCCCGCACGATGGGAGAACAGTAAGGCGGAATCAGCCGCGCAGTCACCGCCGCGGCCACACCCGGAGCTGCCGCCGAGAATAGGATCACCCTGCTGGCCTTGCCGGAGATTGGCCCTATCATCGTGAGTCGGCTAGCTGCTTTCTTTCAATTCCTGATCGCCTGAGGTTGGCTGTCCGGCTGAAAGGCCGATCGCCAACTCACGAATTTTGCGCAAATCCATCTTGCCGCTGGCCAGGCGCGGCAGGGCGGCCACGCGAAAGAATCCGTTCGGCCGCGGCATCCACAGGTTGGGCAAGCCGAGCTTGGGAAGGTCTTTCAGGAGCGCCTGCAACCGATCTTCCGGCAGCGTGTGCAACACGACCAGCCGCTCGCCCTTCTTTTCATCCGGCACTCCCGTGACGGCGAAAGTGGTTTCCATCACGCCCGCCAATTCGTGGAGTTTTTCCTCCACTTTCATGTGCGGCACCATCTCGCCGCCCAGTTTGCTGAACCGGCTCAAACGATCGGTGATCTGGAGAAAGCCATCCTCATCGAGGGTGGCGATGTCGCCGGTCACATACCAGCCGTCGCGCAAGACTTCGGCGGTTTTCTCCGGCTGGCCGAGGTAGCCTTGCATGACGTTGGGGCCGCGCACCAGGAGCAGTCCGGCCTGCCCCCATGGCACTGGCGCGCGCGTGTCCGGATCGACCAGGCGCACGCTGACGCCCGGCAATGGATGGCCGATCTTGCCACGGTGGCTGCCCACCTGACGGAAACCGGCCGCGCGGAAATCATGCGTGTTGACCGTCACCGCCGGCGAACACTCGGTGCATCCGTAGCCTTCCAGCGGGCGGATGCCGAATTTCTCCTCGAAGGCCGAGGCCAGCCAGTCCGGCAGTTTTTCCGCGCCCGCCATTACCAGTTGCAAACTGCCAAAATCGCCTGCTTCGCAACTGCGCAGGTAAATCTGCAGAAAAACCGGCGTGGCCATCAGATACGTCACCGCGTAGCGCCGCGCCAACTCGCCCACGGGTTTGCCTTCCAGCGGATTGGAATGGAAAACCACGCCGGCGCCGAGCAGAGCAGGCCCCATCAGCGTGGCCGTGAAACCAAACGAGTGGAAAAACGGCAGGATGCCCAGCAGCCGGTCCTGCGGGCCGAAGTCGAAGGTCTGGCCAAGCTGCTCGACGTTGGAGGCGATGTTGTAGTGGCTGAGCATGATTCCTTTCGGATCGCCCGTGCTGCCGCTGGAGAAAATAACCGTGGCGAGATCGTCCAGTGTGGTCGCGCGGGTCTGGCCGAGAGCTTTCTCGAGGCATCGCACCGGCGCGAACCACGCCAGCAACAACGCCCGCAGCTTTTCTCCCCAGCGCGGCTGGGCGGCGATGTCTTCCAACAAAACCGTCCGGCAGGGCATCTTGACTTTGAGCCGGTCCAGGAAAGCCTGCGAGGTCAGGATGGTCTCCAGATGGCACTGGCGGACGCACGAAGCCAGTACCTCTTCGGACAAGGTGAAGTTGAGGTTCACCGGCGTTTTGCCCATGAGCAGCGCCGCATAGTTAACCAGCGCTCCGGCGACCGAAGGCGGCAACAAGATGCCCACCATCTTCTGTTCCGCCCAGTGCGGCCGCAACCGTCGCGCCAGGAAAACCGCCTGAGTCAGCGCTCCGGCAAAACTCAGCTTCGGCACGCGCGCATCGGCCAGGGCGAACCGCAGCGGACAACTCCGCGCCCGTTGCACAAAGGCCCGGTGCAGCGGTTGCATGGTCTGGCGGCGATGCGGCCAGGCCTCGCTGTTCAATTCCTGGATGGCGGTCCGCACCTCGAAGGCGGTGGCGGTCGCCGGCAGCGGCTGGCCGAAGCTGACCGTCACCGGATATGGGATGCGCCGGGGAATCTTCCAGAAGAAACGCCCTTGCTGGTAACTGAAGATGCTGCCCCAGACGCCATCCAGGCAGGCGGGAACAATCGGCGCCTCGACACCTTTCATCATGCGCTCAAACTCATGGCGAAACGGCAGCATCACCCCGATGCGCGAGATTTGCCTCTCGGCGAAAATCCCGACCACCTCTCCCTGCTGGATCGCTTCGCCGGCCTGCTTCAGGGCCTGGACCAGCTCACGGGTCCGCTGTTCAGGCGGAAGCGGGATCACGCGGAGGAAGCGCAAGAACGGTTTGAGCCAGGGTCGGTCACAGATGCTCTGCGGCAAAAGGAACCGCACAAAACGGCGCGTGCTGGCCAGAAGCAGCAGCACGTCCACAAAGGAAACGTGGTTGCTCACCAGCAAGGCCCCGCCTTTCGCCGGAATATGGTCGGAGCTGAGCACTTCGATCCGGTACAAGGTGTGTGTGATCACCCAGAGAACGACGCGCAGCAGCCACGGCTTCATGGCCCCTCCTTTCTTTCGTAGCGGCCCGCCGCCCGGTTGAACTCCTGCCGCTCCGCTTCAATCTCGGCAATCAGTTGCGAGCGCAAGTCCAGGAGTTGCCGCGCCGCCAGCGGCGCGCGCATGAGGACAAGAGCGGCCTGACATCCCGCCGCAAACCGGCGCAGTCCGCGGACATAATAGTGAGCGACCAGGCTGGCCACCGGCAATGACAACGCGTACCAGAAAGTCGCCGGCCAGCCGAAAAACTGGTGGAAAATCGCGATGAACAGCCCGTAAAAGCATCCAAAGCCGGCCACCCCCGCCAGGACGGAGACCGTGGAAACGTGGGTCTTGTCACCCGGCGCCCTGGCATGGCGCCGCACCGCCCATCGGATCAGCGCGAACGGCGCCAGCCGATGCACCCAGCCATACGCCGCCAGCGGCGCCACCATCACAGCCAGCAGCGCCCAAGCCATGCTCCGCCAGACCAAAGGTTGCCTTGCAGGAAAATGCGCCAGCACTTCATCCGAGAGCTGCAGCCGTTGCAGCCGGCGCTCGTAATGATCGAGCTTGCGCACGAACGCTGCCGCGCGTTCCGGGTGGTTGTCGAAGGTGAAATCCACCGCGTTGGCGATGGCTTGCGTCAGCAGCAGTTCCTCGGCCTTGGCTGTAACCGGTTCGTGAATGACGGTGTTGCCCGCCAGCAAGCGATCGAAGTAGAGCCGCTTGACCGCTTCCACGATGCGGGCGCGCTCCAGCTTGGAGAGATGCAGGATCAACGACTGGATGCATTGCTCGATTTCTCCGTTCAGCGCATGGATGCAGTCGCGTTTTTTCTCCGGGTAGCCGGGCAGGAAATTCGCGGCCCGGATCGGCTCGCCGAAGTTCACCAGCACTTCGCTGCGATAGATTTCCTTGGCGGAAAAGGTCAGCCCCACCGGCACGATGTGCAGTCCGAGCCGGCCGCCATGACGATGCTCCAACTCCAACGCCATGCGCGCCGCGCCGGTCTTCACCGCCTTGAGCTGCGGATCATCGTGCGTAATTCCTTCGGGAAAAATGCCGATGGCCTCGCCCCGCTCCAGCACGCGAAAACAGGCCTCGAAGCTGTCCAGGACCGTCCGCATGGCGCGGGGATCGTCCTTGACGCGGTTGATGGGGATGACGCCGCACTGGGTCAAAAGCCAGCGCACCGGTTTGAGGCGGAAAAGCCGGACCGTGGCGACGAAATTGACCTTGCGCGGCACGGAGGTCCCGATGACAAACGCGTCGCTCACGGAATTGGGGTGGTTGGAAACAAACAGCACCGGGCCGTCCCTTGGCACGCGCTCCGGGTGAAACCGTTCGATGCGCGCGAAATAGAATCCGAGCGCGGTTTGGAGAACCCAGCGCACGAGCCGGTAAAGACTGGTTCCTACCACTTGCATATCATGATCGCATACTGACTGGCCTCCGCTAAGCCGTATCCAGAAGTCGAGGAACCACTAAACACACGAAAGGACACGAAAAGACGGGCCTCCGCCCAAAGTCCCGGAGACCTTGATGCCGTCTCTGGACAGTGACTCCAAAGCCGCCAGCCTTATCCGAAGTCTCCCTTCGTGTTTCTTTCGTCTGGTTCGTGTATTTCGTGGTTGCTGCCGGATTGTCTCAGCGAACGCACCCCAGCGCATAAACCAGCGCCGGCACGAAAGCAAGCCTCTCTTTGCGGGCGGCTTTGGCATCGACGACGGGTAGGAACCCATTAGCCCATCAGGAAACTCTCCGGCTTGCCGGAGGGCTCGCAAAGTTTGATAGTGCCGTAGCACGGGCGCAACTCACTCCCCAGGGTTACCGGGAGATCAGCCGCGCGCGTCTGTTGGAACCGACCTCGCCTTTTGGGGATAGAAAGTGCGCCTGGACCCCGCCGGCTTATGCGAACCGTCATGTCTTTGCCCGCAACGACGAGGAACTGGTCTGCGCCTCCCTGGCGGCGAAGCCGTGAACGATGGCGCTTCCGAGTCCGCGCCAACAACCGCGCCGGAGTAGATGCGTTGAGCCGGCTGGGGCGTGGCACGGTCCATGATCCGCACGATGCGCAGGTGATCGGCATGGTGATCGATGCTGAGTTTGATCGCCTCGTGCCGCGAAGCGGTCGGGAGAGCTTGCGTTTGCGCGTGGCACCTACCGGACAGCCATGACCTCGCACGGCGGCAGCCAGCCGACCGAGGATACAGGCCATTTACACGCGAAAGAGTTGCCCCATCTTCTTGCCCAGCAACTTGGAGGCCGCCATTAAACTTGCCGTCAGAATGACAATGCCAACGACGCCGAGGGCGCAGGCGACGCTGGGCGCGCTGGGATCAACCCGTCCCATGATTTGCCAGATCATCTTGGTGATGGGGAAAAACTCCTCGCGCATGGCCAGGATCAGGCTGTCGCTGACCTCCAGCATGGCAAACGAAAAGGCCAGAATCGTGCCGGCGATCAAATGAGCCATGACCAGCGGCAGCGTGATCTTCCGCAACGTGCGGAACGGCGTCGCTCCCAGATTGGCCGAAGCTTCTTCCAGCGTAATGCTGGTTTGCTGGAAGCCCGCATAAGCCGAGCGGACGATGTAGGGCAGGCGGCGCACGCTGTAGCTGATGATTAAGAGCAACGTCGGGTTTTGGCGCGGATTCAGCCAGGAGATTTTGAAATCGAACCCGGCCACGTATCCGAACGCCAGCACCAATCCCGGCAGCGCCAAGGGGAGCATGGCCAACCCATCCAAAAAAGCAGCCCCGGGAATGCGCCGGCGTGTCAGGAGCCAGGCAATGATCACGCCCAGGACCAAATCCACCAGCGCGCTCAAACTCGAATAAAACAGGCTGTTGCGAATGCTCGAAACCGTCAGCGAATGGCGGAAAATTTCCGCATAAAAGGCCCCGGTCCAGGCCTCCGGCAACACGCTGAAAAACCAACGCTCGGAAACGGATTGCACCATCACGGTCGCATGGGGCAGGAGCGCGAAAGCGATGATGCCGCCGATCAGCAGCCAAAGACCGATCGTCTGCCGCCAGGTGGCTTGAACTTCTGCGCCGGCAACGTGGCCGCGAGCGATCATTTCATAGCGTTTGCCGGCGAGGAATCTCTTTGAGACCAGGAAGAGCGCCAAGGTCAGCAGCAAGACAAAAACCACCAGGGCATAGCCCATCGGGTTGGTATTGATCTCAGTGATGGAATCAAATATCTGCACCGGCACCACTCTCGAAAAACCGAAGATCAAGGGTGTGCCCAAGTCTGTGAAAGCCCAGATAAACACGATGACCGCCCCGGCAAAATAGCCGGGCAAAATGAGCGGCAGCGTCACGGTGCGAAAGAGGCGCCAGCCACCGGCCCCTAGGTTCTGGGCGGCTTCGCGCAAGGCCGGATCGATATTGGCCATCGCCGCCGAGACATTGAGAAACATGATCGGATAAAGATTCATGACCTGCAAAAGGACGATGCCCCAAAAGCCGCCCTGGCCGAGCCAATCAATAGGTTGGCCGGGTTCAAGGATTCCGAGCTGCATGAGCAGGAGGTTCAGCGACCCAAACTTGGCCAGCAATTGTTTCAGGCCAATCGCGCCAACGAACGGCGGCATGATCATGGGGGCCAAAAGCAGGCCGCTCAGCAACACCTTGCCCCGGAAATTGAACCGGGTCATGACCTGCGCCAGCGGCATCGTCAGCAGCGTGGTCAGGAGGGTCGTCAAGGAGGCCAGAAGGAAGCTGTTGAACAGCGATTGCCGCTGCAGCGGGCTTTGCAGCAGGAGGCTGAAGTATTGCAGAGTGAAGGTGCCTTGCTGCCAGAAGGCTTCTTTCAGCATGAAGCTGATTGGATAAAAGAGAAAGGCACCGAAAAACAAAAGCAATACTCCGAGAAAGGAGAGTGTGCCCCAGCCTAAGTCGTACTTTGTTGTGCCCTTCATGCCGGTGACTGTATGAGCCAGTCTCAACGAAGCCCCGTGTTTTTTCCAGCCTGAGTTGGCATTCGTTTGGCGTCGCCAAAATAGGGGTAGAAATCGAAGAGATCACCGCCGCCGCCGGCGCGCGGATCACCGGTCTCTTTCATCCACCGGTCCATGGCAGCTTGGAGTTTCGTTTTTGCTTTGGCGTATTCGGCCTTGTCGGCCATGTTGTGGGTTTGGAAAGGATCCTTGGCCAGGTCATAAAGCTCCTCGGCTGGACGCTTGGCGAAGGCCAGGTTGAAGAAGGTGGAAAAGGCCGCCTGGTCACGGTTGGCCAGGATTTGCTCCTTGCTGGGCGAATTATCGCAATCACCGAATTCGCCCACCGCCTTCCACATCTCAGGATCGCCGGCCGGCCAGCGGTCGGGACGGAGGTTGCGGATGTAGAGAAACTCCTTGGTGCGAATCGCTCGCGCGGGATAGCCAAGATCGCCCTGGCGGACATTGGCGTGGCGTTCGCGCTCCACAAAAACCCGGTCGCGGCCAGAGGGCCTTTTTCCGTCGAGCAACGGTAGCAGGCTTCGGCCGGTCATTTCAGGAAGAGATTTAAGGCCGGCCACTTCCAGAAAAGTGGGGGCGATATCCGTCAGGCTGACGAAGCTGTCGATCACGCGAGCGCCTTTGGTGAGGGCGGGCCCTCGCATCGCCAGCGGCATGTGCGAACCGGAATCGTGCAAGTTCGTTTTGCAGCGGGGGAAAGGCATGCCATTGTCGCTGGTCACGACGACCAGCGTGCGGTCCAATTGTCCCGAGGCTTCGAGCAGTTGCAGAAGCTCGCCCACTTCACGGTCAAACCGCTGCACTTCGACATAATAATCGAGGATATCGCTGCGGATTTCCGGGGTGTTCGGCAAATAAGGCGGGACAACGACGTTCTCCAGCTTCAAACCCGCCTTGAGGCCGGACCCTTTTTCGTAAGGCCGATGCGGATCCTGGCTGCCAAACCAGAAGCAAAAGGGCTTTCCATCCGGCACGGATTTAAGGAATTCGGCAAAGCTCTTGCAGGTCGGCCCGGCCGGGTTGCGTGTCCAGCCTCCGGCCTGGTGGTTGCCGGGGCCCCACCCTTTGCGCGTGACGCCGACGGCGTAGCCGGCCTGTTCCAGCAGGTCCGGATACACCTGAAATCGCTTGGGCAGAAAACCCCAAAGATTTCCGCCTTCTTTCAGCCGGTGCGGCCATTGTCCGGTCAGGATCGCTCCGCGCGAAGGAGTGCACGAGGGCGCGGCGCAGAATGCGTGGGTGAATAACACGCCCTCCCGGGCGACGCGATCAAAGGTGGGCGTTCTGACTACTGTGTCTCCGTAAATGCCGGCATGCGGCCATGACCAATCATCCGCAATGCAGAACAGAATGTTAGGGCGCCGGAGACGCGTCTGGGCGGGGGAAGGGACTGCGGCGGCCGCGAACGCATCGGCAGCAAAAAGGAAAGAGAGCGCGAGGAAAATCCGGAGGCCGGGCACTCCGGTCGAATTTCGGCTGTTGAACATGGCAAGGTTGTTAGCACGGGCCGCAAGTGGCGTCAACCGGGCTTCGGTGCGGGGAAAAAACCTTGTTCGTCCCGAACATCGTGCGCATTCTCCGCAGCCAAAGCCATGCACTTGAAATCCGCAATTCGACTTTCCGGCGACGCTCGCGTGCGGTTCGATGAATGGGTCATCCAGCCGGGCGGTTCCCCTCGCCCATCGGATGGGAGAGGGGTCAGGGGCGAGGGCCTGGCCGTCGAACGCGGCCTGGAGGCGTCGCGCACGCTGGTGCTCTGCCTGCCGCCGGCGGCGCTGGGATCGGACTGGGTACCGCTGGAGCGCAGCACCGTACTGTTCCGCGATCCGGCCAACGCCGGACGCCGCTTCATCCCGCTCCTGCTGGCCGGGGCAAAGAACTCGCCTTCACGCAATCCTCTGACATAATCCACCCTATGAATTGGCGCGACCACATCCTCAGCAACCCACAAATCCTCCGTGGCAAACCCTGCATCAAGGGCACTCGCATTCCCGTGGCACTTGTTCTGGGCTACCTGGCCGCGGGACGCGATGCCGCTGCGATTCAGCGGGAGTATCCCGACCTCACGGCGGCAGACGTAGCCGCGTGTCTGGACTACGCCCGCGAACTGGCAGACTTTGAAGCCGTGACGGCATGAGCCTGGGCTTCTTCAGCGACCAGTGTGTGCCGGCGGAGCTCACGGACACCCTCCGACGCCACGGGCACCAGGTCACCTTGTTGCGGGAAGTCCTGCCCATCCGCTTGCTGGACCCGGTGGTCATCGGCAAGGCGCAGGAACTGGGCGCGATCCTCCTCTCCCTCAATGGCGATTTCGCCGACATTGTGACCTATCCGCCCGGCAACTACCGGGGCATCGTGGCCATTCAATTGCACAACCACCCGGAACTCATCCCGCAACTCATGGAGCGGCTGCTGGCGTTTCTGGACATGCACCCGGCGCAGGAGCTCTACTGCTCAGGCCGCAGGATAGAAGACACCTTTCCCTTTCCGGAATTGCCGCAAGAAAGCGCAAAAAGCGCAAGAGTCGGGGCTTTTGCGTCTTCTTGTGCCTTTTTGTGGCTATGCATTCCGTAGTCCATCCTGCGGCCTGCTCAGTATCACGGCAAACTGTTTCTCGTGGAAGTGCATCGGGTCCGAATCAGGTAGTGAACTCTCAAGAAAACGCAGAAAGAAACCATGCTTGACCATTTCCAATGCGACGTTTTCCTGAGCCACAACCAGGCGGACAAGCCGCGGGTGCGGCGGCTGGCGGAACGGCTGCGGGCGGCGGGCGGCAGGGCGGCGGGCGGCGGGCGGCAGGGCTGCGCGTCTGGTGCCAGGAAGGAGCCCTCCGGCCAAGGAAAATGAGTTGAAAGCCTCGGTAAGCCAGGTAAGACTTTCGACATGAGCACAGCAACGCTTTCCACCAAAGGCCAGTTGGTCATCCCCAACCGGTTCCGCAAGGCCTTGCATCTTCAGCCGGGCGACAAGATTTCGTTTGCCATTGAAGGAGAGAAGCTCGTCCTGCAGCGCGACGAACGGAGACACGCCAAACTGGTCGAGAAACACGGTCGCAAAGTTCTGGTCGCTCCGCCCGGAGCACCGCCGATGACTCTCGAAGTGGTCAAGGCTCTCCTGGCCGACTTTCCATGAGCCATCTGCTTGACGTCAACTTCCTGCTGGCCTGCGGGTGGAGTTCGCACGCGAAGCACGCGGCGGCCCGCGCCTGGCTGGAGGCTCAGGCGGACTTCACCCTCTGCCCGCTCTCCGAGTTGGGCTTCCTTCGCGTCAGCCTGAGTCCGGGCTATCGGGCGACATTCGCGGATGCCCTGGCGGCGCTGGCCAGCATCGCCTCCCGCCAGCAGGCCCGCTTCGTCAGCGCAGACCTTCCCGCCGCCAAACTGCCCGCTCTGTCCAGCCATGCCGACGTCACGGACGCGTATTTCATCGAACTCGCTCGTGCCCACGGCCTCAGGCTGGCCACCCTCGACGACGGCCTCTGTCGGAAGCTGTGGGCCACTGGCATTGCCGAGAATCCGCTGTGATCAACCGCCATGACCACCGAATTCCAATACGACGTTTTCCTGAGCCACAACCAGGCGGACAAGCCGCGGGTGCGACAGTTGGCGGAACGGCTGCGGGCGGCGGGGCGGCGCCAAGACAATTTCGGATTTCGGACTTCGGATTTCCGCCGGAGGCGGCCCTTTTCCAGGCGGCGCTGGGGTCGGCCTGGGTGGGGCTGGAGCGCAGCACCGTTGGGAGGGGCAACTTGCCCTTTCGCGATCCGGCCAACGCCGGACGCCGCTTCATCCCGCTCCTGCTTCCGCGGGACAAGTCGTTGACATGGCGTCGGAAAATCGGAGAATAACTCCGCTATGGCAACAGCAATTCTCAGTGAAATCGAAAGTGAGTTTGCGCGTTTGTCGCCCGAAGCTCAACTCAGCTTGCTGGAACGTCTCGTCCATCGCGCGCGCGTGACGGTGGCGGGCGGCGACACCTGGGAATCCGACCTCGCCGCGATGGCCGCCGACCCGGAGGTGCAACGCGAGTTGAGTCGCATCAACGCCGAGTTTGGCGTCACTGAAGCCGACGGATTGGAGAGGCGCTGATGGCGGTCCAACTCCCAGGCTTCCTGGGTCCGCCCGCCGGCAAAATTTCCGGCGCCACTTTCGAACGAGTGGAAGCCACCGTTCGTCGCTGCCTTGGACTGTAGGAGGCCCGGCCGATGTGCTCGACCACGCCACCAGCGAAATCGCCAGTTGCGGCTGACATGGATGGTCACAAGGAACCGGTCGCAATTTGCGACCTTGAATCACCATGAAACAAATGGCCAGAACCGACGTGCTGGAACCAGTGGAGCCGCTCATCCGGGTCGTGCGCGGCGAGAGGATCATCCTGGACGTGGATTTGGCCCGCATTTACGGCGTCCCCACCAAGCGGCTCAACGAGCAGGTGAAGCGCAACCTGAACCGGTTTCCGCCGGATTTTCTGTTTCAGCTCACCCGGTCTGAGGTCGATTCTTTAAGGTCGCAATTTGCGACCTTAAACAAGGTGGACAACTGGTCGCATTTTGCGACCGGTTCGGGAGGCGGCTTGAAGTCGCAAATTGCGTCTTCGAGTAGGGGGCGCGGACAGCATCGCAAATACCTCCCGTTCGGCTTCACGGAGCACGGTGCCATCATGGCGGCCAACGTTCTGAACAGCCCGCAGGCCACGCAGATGAGCGTCTATGTCGTCCGGGCCTTCGTGAAGATGCGTTCGGCATTTTCGGATACCAAGTCGCTGGCGCGCAAGCTGGCGCAGTTGGAGAAGGAACTCAAAAGCCGCCTCGACATTCACGAAACGGCCATCGTCGAAGTCCTCCAGCGCGTCATGGACATCCTTGATCCCCCACCACAGCCGGAGCCAAAGCGACGCCAGATCGGTTTCCACGCAGCCGAAGACAAGGAAAAGGAGTGAAAGCATGACCACCGACTTCCAATACGACGTTTTCCTGAGTCACAACTCGGCCGACAAGCCGCGGGTGCGGCGGTTGGCGGAACGGCTGCGGGCGGCGGGGCGGAAACCAAAGGCAGAATGTGGAAGGCAGAATGCAGAAAATCTGCATTCTTCCTTCTTCATTCATCCTTCCCTGGCGGGCGGGCTGGAGGCGCCGCGCACGCTGGTGCTCTGCCTATCCCAGGCGGCGCTAGGATCGGACTGGGTGGCGCTGGAGCGCAGCACCGTGCTGTATCGCAATCCGTCCAACGCCGGTCGCCGCTTCATCCCGCTCCTGCTGGCCGACTGCAAACTCCCGGACACGCTGCGGCGTCTTGCCCTATGGCCGACGTCAGTGGGCTGCAAACTGAAAGGGCTGAAAGCCCGAAAGAACATAGCCCAGGGCAAGCGAAGTGAAATGAGCGTCGCCCTGGGTCACAAATACCAAATTGACCAAGCCCCGAAGGGGCGAAAGAGACTTCTCGGTTACTTCTACGGTTTTTTCTTCTTGCTGTTGCCGTCAATCAATGTGGTGAGAAGCGTCTTTGTTTCCCCCATCAACGAGAGGAACGACTGCTCAAACTTTTCGCGGGCGACAATAGCGGCTCTGGTGGCATCGACAATTTGTTTCACGTCATCCCATTCTGGCGGGACTGGCACGAGGATGGTGGAGATGTGCTTTGCTTCGAGATGCTGTTGGACCGAACCATACTCGTTTTTCAGCATCTGGTTGTAGCCAGCGAAGGACTGAAGGTATGCGTAGGCGTAAAATCTGATCGTCTCGTCCTTTATCCGAACCCGAATCATGTCGTCGGAAACAACAACGCCAACGAGTCTTTTCGTGGCATAGGCAACCCTGCCAATCGTTCCCGAACGAGTGATGAGCAGGTCTCCGTTTTGAACCCGCAGCACTTTGATTGTGTGCAGTTGTTTCTTGGAGGCTCGTTTTGTGTCAATGAGCTTGGCGCTCTCCGACTTTTCTTGGAGCACGGCCATTGGCGGAAAGTAGCGTTCAACACCGTCGCCCGGTGTTTCGACGATGATATTTTCTGTTTTGATTCGCGGACCTTTGAAAATGACAACGTCCTGTGCGATCTGGCCGAGGGTCGTGACCGTCCAGCCATCTTTGCCGTCAATCTCCTCGATGTCTTTGATCGTCTTGTTCAAATTGGGAAGGTAGAACTGCGGATTGATGCAAAGCAGTTGTTGGATTTGTGAACGCTTGACCGTGAACCGATATTCGGAACTCTTGAGCTGTCCCTTCCGCGCGGCGTTGTAGTCCGCAAGTATTTCGTCGAGATCGTGGTCAATTACGTCTGTCGGCTGATTCTTCTCGTCGCGCTTGAAGATTGGAATTCCCTCGCTGTCCTGGCCAACTTTCCGGGAGACCGCCATGAAAATGCTGTAATCCTTCGGCACGATCTCGCCCTGCTTTGGCCGATAGACGAACACCAAGCAGGTGCGCACGCCGGTGTGCGGTTGAAACGTATTCTTGTGGCAATTGACGACACCGAGAAGTTGATAACCACTCAACAACTGACGCCGGACTGGATAGTAGGTCTGCGTATCGAGAAAACTTTTCGGCATGACGATTCCCATCTTCCCTCCGGGTGCGAGCCAATTCAGACACCGCTCGAAAAAAAGCATCTCTGGCGGCACGCCGTCTTCCACAGTTTCATTCGACTGCTCATACTTGCCTTCCCGTTCTGTCCACTTCATTCCGCATGAGTAATTGTCGAGGATACGCTTGTCGGTTATCCGCCCCTCACCGACGCCGCCAAAAGGAGGGTTGGTGAGGATTACCGTTGGCTTGCCATCTCCCGCCCTCGCTTTGACGTGGTCATCCAACAGCTCCAGCGGCCCTAAACTGTCGCCTTGCGTCATGCCAGCGTGGCCATCTCCATTCAGAATCATTGCTGTCTTGGCAATTTTCACCAAGCGCTTGCTCTGCTCCACCATGAAAAGGTTCGTCCGGTGTTTGTCGAGTTGGCGTTCTTTTGAAATTTCAGTGCCGCTTCCCGTCAAAATCTTTCGGCGAATGTAACGCATCGCGCCGGTGAGGAATCCGCCCGAACCTCCAGCCGGATCTAAAATGATGTCCTGGTATTCCGGGTCGAGAATCGCGACCATCAAGTCGATCACCAAACGGTTCGTGAAAAATTGGCCCTGTTGTCGCTTGAGGTATGTCGCAGTGTATTGCTCATACGCATGCCCCATGATGTCCCAATCGTGTGAGTCGTGCAGATTGCTGAGCATCCTGAAACCCTGAAGTTCCGTGACAACATCGCAAATAGCACGCGGGCCAACTGTAATTCGCTCCTCGGCTGAAAAGACCGTTGGGTTTGCAGACGCAACTTCTTTGAAAAGCGCTTGCACTCTGTCAGCAACGATTTTCTGTCCGGAGTCGCTGCGGTATTCTTCCGGCGAGCAGTAGAATTCTGGAAGTGCGGCTGTTTTTTCTTCGTCAATCGCCTTGGCCAGAATCAGCCTCACCATGTCCATCGTCAGGTCTTCCTCATCGCCATCAATTCCGCGTCCATGCAGTTTGTTGTGGCAGAGGCGGAGCAATCCCTTGATGTCTCGCGGGCGAGTGAGGTCTGACTTCTTGCGCCGACCGAGTGCGTCCCAAGCTTCGCCTTTGCGTGGTATTCCAATCCAATCAATCAGTTCGTTCGTCGGCGTGCTCAACCGCCGGAAATACTTCACGCTCCCGTTGAACCAGACCGCGCCGTTTGCGCTCGTATTGAAAACGTAGGAGACGAGTTGATTGTAGCCGTCCTTTTCTGTTGGCGCTTTGCACTCGACGATGAACTCAATTTTTCCCTGATCGCGTTCGCTACACGCCTTGGCGCTGCAATAAACGACGATGTCAGCGCGAACAGGATTTCCCTCTTTATCCACGAGTTCCTTTCGCCCGTAGTAAATCGGGATTTCGCGCGACAGCACATTCTTGGGATACTGATATTCGTAATGGAGCGTTCGCAGATAACGCTGCCGGACAAATTCTTCTGGCTTCGGCTCAAGCGCAGCCTCGGTGAGAAAGTCGATTATCTTTCCGTCTTCGTTGAGCGGAACTTCAAAGTTGTTCATTTAGGGCGTGGTTCGCTCGCGCGCGAATCAGCCCTGTCTGCGGGATGGCTATCCTTGAAAGAAATCTCGTGCCTGAAAAAGAAGGGGGCGAACCTACTAACGCCCCGCATCAGGCACGTGGATGCCTTTCAAGGAGCGCTTTCGGCACGCCCCGGTTGGGGCGCGCCTCGAGCACTGTCCTTGAATGCGAAATTTCCACGTTTCGATGCGGACAGCAGCCGAAGCTGCGCGAAAATAAAATGTTTGGTTGTCGCTAAATCATTTGTCGTTTCTGACGGGCGGAGCGTAGCGTAAGCGAGCAGCGGGCGGCAAATGATTTACGGCGGGGCATTTTGCCGCCCTTTCAGGGCTTGGAAATCTTGTGGGTGGTTGACCCAGGGCGTCGCTCGCCGACTCGCTTGGCCCAGGGCTATTTTCTTCCGGGCTTTCAGCCCTTCCCAGTCAGCCAACCGCACGCTTGCGGAAGAAATCGCGCTGGCCGGCAAGTTCTTCGTGCCGAAGGAGCAGAAGGTCACGAACCCCGGCCAGGAGCAGTTGCTCTTGCACGCGACGGTGGAGGAACTGGTTCGGCACGACCTGGCGCTGCGGGAGAACGCGGATGACGGGCGCTACCTGGTCTTTCCGTCGCAGTTCAACCGCGACTACGAGGACGCGCCTGAGCCGAAGGGCAAAGCGGTGGCGATCACCTTCGACGGACCGGTCCAGAGCCTTTACTCGACGCTGGCGGTGCGGCTGGGTCACAGCGGATTGTTCACCACCGGGCGGGCGGAGATGTGGCGCAACGCGGCGGTGTTCACCGCCAGGGCGGGCGGCAAGTGCGGGCTGTTCCTGCACGAGTTCACAGAGGGGCGTGGCCGCTTGATTCTGAAGCCGGAAGTTCAAACCGCTAAACACGCCAAATTCGCGAAAGATGAGTTGAGCCAGCAAAAGCCTCCATCCTCACGGTTGAGGTGGTTTCGTCGGCATTCTGTTCTGTTTTCGCGTGGTTCGCGTGGTTCGCGGTGAATACGGCTTTTCCGACTGTCCTTGCGGCGGGACGGTGTCACTGGCCGAGCCGAAGGAGCGGATTCACTTCCTGTCGAAAGTCGAGGCGATGGACCAATCCGCCGACCGGCAACGGGACTTCGATGCGTTCGTCATGTCGGCCAAAGCCGAAGGAACCGCGAACCATGCGAAATACGCGAAAATATTCGTTTGAACTCCCTTTCGCGTGTTTGGCGTATTTCGCGGTTGCCCATCCTCAAGCCTTCCCCGCATAGCGTCCCCGCTCAGCCACGATCCGCTCGACTTGGGCCTTCGGATAGTGTCCGAAGTTCACCAACAGCCCCAATTTCAGTCCAGTCGCCTTGAGGTAATTCAGAACTTGGGCGCGGTGTTCGTCCGTCAATTCGGTCACTGCTTTCAATTCCAGGATGATCTGATCGTAGCAGATGAAGTCTGGCTCGTATTTGGAGCGCAGCGGACAGCTCTTGTATTGCAGTGCCAAAGGCTTCTGCGCCACGAAGGGGATGCCCTGCAAACGCAGTTCGATCTCCATGCATTCCTGGTAAACAGGTTCGAGGAAACCGCAGCCCTTCTCGCGGTAAACCTCGAAGCATGCGCCCACGATTTTGTAGCTTTCTTCTTTGAACAATAGGTCGGTATTCATGGCGGGAAGAATACAGGAACCGCGAACCATGCGAAATACGCGAAAGCTTTGGTCTGGAAATTCTTTTCGCGTGTTTGGCGTGTTTGGCGGTTGGCAAGAGGGACGAGGCGATGAACGAAGTCCGGCGGGCGCACTTTGCCCAAAGCCGGAAGCTGATTGGCCAGTTCCAAGGCCGGGAGATCAAGACCATCGGCGACAGCTTCATGGCGGCGTTCAAGTGCGTGGGCGATGCCCTTGACTACGCGCGGGCGTTGCAGGGGAACACCGGCCATCCGCAGTTGCAAATCCGCGCCGGCATCCACATTGGGCCGATGCACGTGGAGGAAGGCGATGTATTCGGCGGCACCGTGAACTTCGCTGCCCGCGTCATCGGAGCCATCCAGGGCGCGGAAATCTGGTTGAGCGAGCGGGCGAAAGAGGACATAGACCGGATCGGGGCTGTCAAGTACAAGCATCTGAGATGGGAGCGGCACCAGCGCGTCGCCATGAAAGGCTTTCCTGGGAAATTCACGCTTTGGTCGTTGACGCAGTAATTGCGGCGGACCCGTTTCCCGGCTCGCTCTTCCACGAAACGGGCGCCGGATCTGCCTGTTTGTAAGAGATGACAGAATCATAGAAGCAGGAGCTGCTTTTCCTCATGATTCTGACCCTATGATTCTGTCAGCCGGAGTTGGCTGTTCGTCCCGCGGCCTGATCCGCTGGACTGCGCGGCGCACGGCATGGCGATTCCGTTCTGGGAAACCGGCAGTGGAACTGGACCACAGATGACGCGGATGGCACGGATCGGGGAACTTGTTTCCGGCAAAACCGGAAGCCCGACTCACCGCCCAGCGAAAGCCGAGTACGTCGGAATTCCTTTTCCATCCGTGTCATCCGTGAAATCCGTGGTTACCACGAGGGCATCATGACGATCATTGTGGAATTTCCCGGTCGCCATTTAGTGACGAATGATCGTGCAACGGTGCGCGCGTTGCCATCCGGTGAAATCAGCGCCGACTCAC
>CAYIIH010000035.1:0-33131 GCA_964363225.1 uncultured Verrucomicrobiota bacterium
TTTGGCAACTCGCGGGTTGTCTGCCCGGCATTCCTGCCGCCGGAAAGGTGAGGAGCGGCTGCTCCAGCGGCCGATCAAGCCGTTCTTGAAACCGGAGCACAACGCCCAGCTTCCCTCATCGTCCCGGTACTTCTGCGCAATCCTTCCCGGCCAGTTCCACGCGGAACGTGACAGGGACAGGAAGGATCATTACGCGCTGATCGTAAACCAACTCACCCAAGGAAGCGCCTTGACTTGAATCAACTTCTCGCGGGCAATTCCCCCGCCTTGTTCAGCGAACAGGGTACAGTGTCCTCTCAGAAATCACCGGCAACAGAATGTGCAACCTGTGGGCGCGGTTGTGATGGATGGTGTTGGTTCATTTTCGCGAAGTGAGCCTCGTTGCCTCGTTCGCTGCAAGAGTTATCGGTGGGGCCGGATGCCGGTCGGCCCAGGGCGCGTGACTTCTGGCTTTGCTTGCGGCTCTTCCGGGCGCCCCCCCCCCCCCCCCGGCGGAATTTTTTCCATGCTTTCGGCCGCGCCGCCCTCAGGGCGGCCATGCCGGAAGTGGCGCGGGTGGCCGAAGCGCGTGTTGCGGGGCGGTTCGTGGGCCAATGACAATGCCGCGAACCTGTCCTGTTCGTATCGCAACAACGACACGCCCGACAATCGCAACCAGAACAACGGGTTTCGTTGTGTGGTGGGGTTGGGCGGTTCGGCTCCAAGGTGGCACCACCGAAAAATGGGCGCGATGCCGGATGGGTACGCCTGTCCGGCCAGAGCCAAGAGGTCACCTAACCGCCCGCCCCACGCCCCGGAGCAGCCGGGGACAAGACGCGGCGCCGGCCGTGGCCGGTAAGCCCTGCGGGGCTGAAAGTCACGGCCGGCATTTCCGCCACGGATTGCTTGGCGCGACTGCCGCCGCAACCATACAACCGTTAACGGGCGACCCTTTGGCTGCGACCAAGGGATAAGAAATGCAGCCAGCACTCGGTGACAGGCCGTTGGTAAATCCGGCCCAGGGCCAGGGCATAAAGCTGAATCTGCGGCGCGTAATATCCGGCCTTTTCATCAAAATCCGCAGCAGCGACAGCATCGGTCTTGAAATCAAGCAGCCAAAGTTCCGTGGGCAGAATCACGACCAAATCCGCCGCGCCCTGTACCACGACAAACTCGCCGGGCAAGGCCTGCGCTTTGGACAACAAGTTAAACTCGGCCAAATCCGCGGCTGTGATCCGCGCGGTAAAAGGCAATTCCCGGTGGACACAGCTCCGGTCGGCCCGGATTTTCTTTCCGATATCGGAGCTCCAGAAGGCGGCCAGAGCGGCGTAATCGAGCGCCTGGCATTCGCTCGGCAGCAAAAGTCCCTCACCTTCCATTCGCGTTGCATCCTGGCGCAGGGCCGCCTCGCTCTCCAGACAGTCCCAGGAAACAAACTGCAAAAAGAGATGATGCGCCGTGCCCGCCTCGGCTGAAGTGAGAGTTCCATCATCAGGCCTGCGTTCCGGCCTGAAAACGGTGGGCGCAACCCAGGGCGCCGTCGTAGCCGCGTCGTCCACAGCCAGCGCCAGGCGCCGGCGCAACGCGGTGACGGACGTTTTGGCAGGCTCGCGGGTGGCGGGCAGAAACGGATATTGCCAGGACAAGCGCTCCTGGAGCTTTTGCCAGGCTGCGGCATCGGTTGGCGCCGGAGCTTCCGGCGGTCCTGCTGCCGCGTTGGCAATGAGTTGCTCCAGGGCACCTTGCAGACTCGAGTCATCGTGGATGCGCCAGCGCAGTAAAGCGCTTTGCCCTTGAGTTTGTTTCGCCCAATCCAAGCTTCCGGCAGCCTCCGGCAGCCAGGGACCGAGCCAATCCAGGCCGCTTCGGGCCGCCAAAACCTGCTGCGTCTCACGGCCTTGGGCCGAGGAGTCGGGCCAGCGCTCGACCAGCGTGGTGCGCGCAGCCGTTCCGGCCAGGAGGAGGAGATCACAGGCGCGAGTCATCGCCACATAAAGCAGGCGCATCTCCTCACCCAGCAGTTCTCGCTTCTGGCGGCGTCTGGCCAGCCAATAAGGCAGACTGGGATACCGCTGTTCGGTCATGGGCGGCTTTACCTGCGGACAAAGCCCGTACCGTTCGTCCAAGATGATTTGCTCGGACAAGTCCGCGAAATTGAAAAGCTTGCCCAAATCAGCCACGGCCACGAGGGGGAACTCGAGTCCCTTGCTTTGATGAATGCTCATTAATCGAACGGCATTCTCCGTTTCCAGCGGGGCGGGCGCATGATCGATTTCAGCCGCCTGTTGCGCCTCGATGAATTTCAGAAAGCGAAACAGGCCCTGGCGTTGGAACTGGTCAAATTCGCGGGCCCAAGCCTGGAACCGTTTGACGTTGGCCAGCCGTTGTTCGCCCCGAGGCTGCGTCAGCGCCCAGGCCAGGTATTGCGTGTCGCTCAGGATTCGCTCCAGGCATTCCGACAGCGAGGCCTGCCGCATACAGCGCCGCCATTCGGCGAAGCATTTTAAAAAGGCTTCCACCTTCGGCCAGGCGGATTGGGCGCAGGAGCTTTGGGGTTTGAGATTTGAGGTTTCCCGGTGAAACCGTTGCAGCGCGGTCCAATAATGGCCTTTGGGCTGGACGAGCCGAATCTGAGCCAGTTCATCCAAGGTCAATCCGGCCAAAGGCGAACGCAGCACCGCCAGCGCCGGCACATCTTGCAGCGGATTGTCCAGCAACGTCAGCAAGCTCACCAGGTCCAGGATTTCGGCGCTTTCAAAAAACCCGCCGCGGCCGGCCTGCAACGGCACACCCAGGCGCGCGAATTCCTTGGCATAACTTTCGACTTTGCCCCGCGGCGAACGCAGCAAAATGACCATGTCCTTCCACTCCACGGGCCGGTGCTTTTGCGCTTCCTTGTCCCAAACACGATAGGCTTCGCATTTCAACTCCAGCAGCCGCAACCCGACGAGCAAAGCCTCCTTCTCGGTGTCGGAGCGTTGGCCGGCGAAGTTGCTTCCGCCTTCCGATTCTGTTCCCTCAAGGTCAATTGCGCCCTCGGCTTGGTCCTTATCCTTGGCACGCAAGTGCAACTCAACGCGCGGCGTCGCGTCCTGAGCCACGGTCAACGCGCCGCGTCCTTCCTGGTTGCCAAAGACCAGCCACGCATTTTGTTCGTAGGCCACGCCGCCGATTTCTGCGCGCATCAAACCGGCGAAAAACGGATTGATGAAATTCAGGATGCTTTCGTGGCTGCGAAAATTCTCCGATAACGGAATGACCTGGCCGCGAGCCGGATGGTCGTTCCATGCTTTGACATAGCTCTGGAAAATGTGAGGCGCGGCCAGGCGAAAGCGGTAGATGCTCTGTTTCACGTCGCCCACCAGAAAGCGGTTCGCTTGGTTTCCGTCCCGGCTCAAGGCAGAGATGAGGGTGTCTTGCGCCTGGTTGATGTCCTGGTACTCATCCACGAAAATCAATTCCAGCTTTTGCCGCCAGCGTTCGGCCAAAGGCCTGGGCTGTTGGAGCGCGGGATCCCACAACAGACGCAAAGCGTGCTGTTCCAGATCGTGGAAATCAATGGCGCCCAATTCGCGTTTGGCTTCGGCGAAATCGCGGCCGAACTCCTCCGTGAGTTGCAGGAGCGTCGCCATCTGTCCGCGCGACCATTGCCAGTCTTCGCCCAACGGATCGGCGCTCTCCGTTGACGAAGCCAGCGAATGAAAAAAGGCGGCTTCTTCGAAGAGTTTTTCCAGGGGCTTGCGCAAAACAGTTTTCTTCTTGGCAGGCCAGGTTTCGTCCAATGCCAGAACTCTTGCCAGCAGCAGGGCTATTTGCGCTGGCGCCAGCTGGGCGGTGCTTGCGACCGCAGGCGACCCGGCCTCTGCCTCGGAGGTCGGTGACAGCGCTGAGATGTCGCTTTCCGAAAGTGGAAATTGCTCCAGCACTTCCGCGCCTTGGCGGGCGTTGATATTCTCTGGCGGTTGCCGGCGCAGCACCGGCAGCCACAGGGCGCGCCATGATTTCAACCCATCAATCAGCCAGGTGCGCCAGTGCGCCGGCTCGGATTGTGAGAACGCGGCTTGCTGTTGGGCAAACCATCCCGCCGGGTCCGGCAATGTCTGCGTGTACTCGTGGACCCGCCGGACCAGCTTGCGGATGGGCAGCTCCCGGCCTCGCGCCTGGCTTTGGATCAATTCCTGGACGGCCGTGGCAGCGGGTGTCGCGCCGGCGTAATGCCGTTTCAGCAGGGCGGTCAGCGTTTCCTCGGCCAGCAACCGGGTTTCTTCCTCGGCCAGCACGCTGCATTGCGGATCGATCTCCAGCTCGTAGAAATGTTCGCGGACCAGGCGCAGACAAAAGCTGTGCAGGGTGGAGATGTGGGCCGTTTCCAGCAGGGCCAGTTGTTCAGCCAGATGGACATCGCTGGGCTGTTTCTCGAGTCTTGCCGTTAAGGTCTCGCGGATGCGCTGGCGCATTTCGGCGGCGGCGGCCTCGGTAAAGGTCACCATCAGTATCTGGTCGAGCGAATGTCGCGCCTTTCCCTCCAAGAGCCAAGCGATACAGCGCTCCACCAGGGTGCTGGTTTTGCCGGCGCCGGCGCCGGCCTCCACCAGCACATTGCCTCTGGCAACAATCGCCCTGGTCTGGTTGGAAGTGAAGCGGCTCATAATCATCTCGGCAAACCCCTGGCTGTGCCGGAGGACTCTGACGGCTTGGAAGGGGATTCCGGATTCTCGAGGCCGGCGTGGGCGTCCGCGCTCCCTTCATCCGTTTTCTTCAGCACGCGATATTCATGCGTCCAGGGATCGATGCGGCAAACGGAGCGAAAATCGCATTGGTCACAAGCCAGCAGCGAGCCTTTCCGGTAGGGATCGACTTTGACCACTCCGGCAAAAATCTCTTGCCCCATGCGCCGGAGGTTGACTTCAACCTTGTTCAACATTTCGGTGAAGCTTCCCGCATCCAAAAGGTCGGTGCCGCGTTGGTACGGTTCGCCGTTCTTCTTGAGCCGGTACTTGAATTGGTCGCCTTCCATCGCTCCCGGCCGGTTATCCAGCCGGCGCAGGAATTGGCCGTCAAATCGGCCCGCGTGTTGATAAGCGAGTCTTCGAGCTTGCTGGCGGGCCGCCAGCGCTTCGACGCGGGTCCGGGCATTTTGATAGGCGCCGCGCAGATTGACGTAAAAGACACCAGCGGGAACCAGCCGTCCCACGCCGAAAACAGAGCGCGGGTCCTTGAGATCGCGCAAAACGTTCAGATAGGCCGGAAGCTGCAATTGCACGCCTTGCTCGCACAGGATGGGATCGAGCTTCTTGCCGCTCGATTTGTAGTCGATTACCACGCACAGTCCTTCCTCGCCGCCGGCCTGCTTCCAGAGGTCCACGCGGTCAATCTGGCCGCGAAACGAGAGCGCATGGCCTTGCCCGAGGTCGATTTCCCAGGCCGGAAGCGCGGCGTTTTCCAGGCCAAACGCCAGCTCGACCGCGCAGGGATCAAACTCGTATTGCCGCATCCAATCGACGATGGCCTCGATAAAGTCTTGCAGCGACTCCTGCAAGGAGCGGGCGGTGAGCCGGCTTTGATCGGTGGCCAGAAGAAGCCCCTCACGGAAGGCGGGAATGAGTTGGCCGGCGATTTGTCCGATCCGTGCGCGCGCTTCCGCTGGAGCGAGGTCGCGCCAGTTCCTGTTCTCCTGCCGCACCTGCTCATGGAATCGAGCCAAAACCTCATGCTGAAAAGTCCCTTGTTCCCGCACATCCAATTCGAAGAGGGTGCGTTCTTCAGCCTGCAATCCAGAGCGGACGAAAAACTGGAACGGGCAGGCGGCATATTGTTCCAGCCGGCTGACTGAAGTCCGCAAGGTCGAACCGTAAAGTTGTTCAGCCAGGGCCGGCGCCAGCCTCTCCGCCGATTCGGTCGATCGGAAATGCTCCAGCCGTCCGCGCAAAGCTGCGAACGCCGGGAAGGCCAGCAACGAGGCCAGCTCGTCGGACCGGGGACCGAGCAGCGATTGTTGTTTGAGCAGCGGTGCGACAAGTTCAGAGGCGTGCTCGCTCTCCAGCCAATGTGGCGCCGCGGCAAATGTTTCTTCCCGGAGCGAGGGGAAAAGGCGTTTCAAATGCGCCAGAAACGGCGATGGATTCAAGACCTGATCATTCTGGTCGCGCAAGCTGTGAGTCAACACGAGCCGTTGCCTGGGACGAGTGCAGGCGATGTAGCCGTAGTACTGCTCCCGGGCCAGCGCGGCGCGGGTGCCGGCCTCCAGACGCACGCCCAACTGTGCCATTCCTTCCCGGTCGCTTTCGGTCAGCAAATTCGGCGCGACCGGTGTGGCCGGAAACACGGACTCGTTCAGGCCGAGCAGCAGGGCCATCTGCAAATCGGGATTGCGCGAGCGATCAATGGCGCCGATCAAGACCTGGTCCAAGGCCGGCGGGATGATGCCCACGGTCTGGCCGGCCAAACCGGCTTCCAAAATCGGCAGCCATTCCCGCAAGGGCAACGATTCGTGGGCAAAAGCCAGAGCCAGGTTGTCCAGCCACTCTTGCATTTGCTGCCAGAAGGCGGCGTGCAGCGGATTGGTGGAAGCAGCCGTCCAATCCTGCAATTGTTCGCCGATTCTTAATTGCTCCCAGAATTGCCGCAGCGCTTCGGCCAATTGGCGCCCGGACGGGGCTGAGCCGAGGGTCATAGCCAGGCTCTGAAACGGCGGCAGCAACTGCCGCCGCAGGCGCTCCAGCCAAAGAGAAAGGTCGGGCTGGTCAGGCACACTGAGCGGCTGGTGCCAACCCTTTCCTTGCCAGCCGTGCGCCAGCGCCTCGTTCTCCAGCCGGTCCAGGGCCGCTTCATCCGCATGGACCAGGCCGGTTTTCAAAGCGCCAAACCAATCTTCGTTCTGCCAACGGAAGGCGACCGTGCGCAACGCGCTGCGCGTCAATTCCGCGAAAGGGTGATGCCCCACCGGTTCGCGGCGGTCCATGAAGAACGGAATTTCGTAGGCCAGGAAAACGCGCCGCACCGAATCGTGATAGCGCTCCAAATTCCGCACCATGACTGCGATCTCTCGAAAACGTCCGCCGGTGCGAACGAAGTGAAGGATTTCGCGGGCGGCCAGAATGGCCTCGGCTTCGGGGTTCGGACAGACCACCAGGCGCAACGTTTCAGCTAATTGGGGAGGGGCGGCTGCCAAGCCGTTCTCGTTCTCCGGGTGGGAGTCGAAACTGGACTCGATCGCGTTTATTGCCGAAGAAGTCAGGGACAAGGTGGAACTTGTCCCTCCCGGAAAGGGTTTTGGTTGCGCCCAATGTTTTTCCAAATGCTCCAAGGCAGGATTATTGGCGAAGCGCGAGCGGGACACCTCGCGCTCCAGCCAATCCTCAAAGACCTCCAAACCGGGCACAGGGGCCAGGCGGTCTTGAAGCCGGCGGACGGTATGTGTCACCAGCGACCAGGGCGAAAGCCACGAAATGCCTCCGACAGCGGCGCGGTCGAGATTGAAAGCCAGCGTGGCGTGATGACAGCGGGGCAGGACCGCGCAAAGCAATTCCATTTCCTGCGGTGACAAATCCGCAAAACCGTCCAGCCAAAGGCCGGCCAGATCGATTGCGGATTGCGGATTGCGGATTGCGGATTGCGGACTTGGCTCGCTCAGGGCTTCTGTGGCCAGCGAGAGCAACCGGTCTCCGTCCTGCAACCGGTGTTCCTCCAGCCAGTCGAGGTAAGCGTGCCAGAGCGAGGCCAGGTCCTGCAGCTTGAGAGCCAACGGGTCCGCAGGGTGGACTTGCGCCGCCAGCGCCGTCAACTGGCCGGGAGAGACCTGGAAACGCTGAAACTCGCCGAGCAGCAGACTGAGCTGTTGGGCGAATCCACGCAGCCGGGCGGTGGCCCGGAACAGCTTCAGTTCATTCCGTTTTCGCGCCAGCACCGCGCGCAGGACCATGACGCGGCCTTCTTCGTTGAGCATTTCCGGCGCGCCGTTCTGGCATTGAGTGAGAATGAATTGAGCCAGCCGTTCGAAGGAAAGAATGTGCAGCCGGGCATAGCCTGGCAGCGACGGGTCAGCCAATAATTGGCGTTCGAGTTGAAAAGTGGCTTGCTTCGGCGCCAGGAAGACGAGCGGCGGCCCCGCTGGCGACGCCAGCAAAGCGCGGCGGATTTCCGCCAGACAACGGAAGGTCTTGCCGCTGCCGGCCGGTCCGAGCAAAAAGCGCGTTTGCACACGACTCTTTTCACGCAAAGCAGGCCGAAGGCAAAGGTTTTTATTTCAAAGGCGGCTCACAGAGTTTTCACTCGACAAAACAGGATTGCAGTGTCTCAGTGACATTATGAGAAGTCGCCGGCTATTCCGTTCCGGTGGCGCTATCCGGACGGGTTGGTTCTTGAGCATCTGGTCTTCCTTGAGTCGGACGGCCCAAGAACGCCCTCGGACCGTTACGCATCGGCTCCGTGCGAGCCAGAGGCCTGGTTTTACCCTCATCGAACTGCTGGTCGTCATCGCGATTATTGCGGTGCTGGCGAGTCTGATGCTGCCGGCGTTGTCCAGGGCCAAGGCGAAGGCGCACGCTATCCAGTGCCTGAGCAACCTGCGGCAGATCACCATGACTTACAAGATACACATCGACAATGATTCCGGGCGGTTTGGATTCGATTATCCATATCTTAACGGTCCCTATCCTTATCACTATGTCGGTTCGTCCGTGCAGGAGTGGTGGAGGAATCGCTGGGGGCGGACGAACGAAGGGTGGATTTGCCCAAGCGCGCCCGAGGTGCCGACCAACAAACTCGCCCGCTTGCCAAGCCCATTCCCGTGGTCGTACGCCGGGACGATTGACTCAGCCTGGGTTGTGTCTGGGCCTGGTTCCTGGTGGTGGTATCCGGAGCCGCCCGGGCCAGGCAGCGCTCCACTGCGGAGGGCTGGCAGTTATGCTCAGAACCAGTGGTTAGGCGGACGGAGTCACTGGTGGGCGTCGTCGTATTATGGTCCTCTGTCGGAGGCGTCGTTTCGCAGTGAAGAAGAGATTCGGCAGCCCTCGCGCACACCGGTGTTTGCCGATGGCGTGCGGTTCTGGTGGGTGACGCCCAGGGCGGTTGATATTCCGGCGACGAACCTGGTCACAGGCGATTATTTGCGCGGCCCTTACGGGGGTATGGGCGCCCTGACGATCCCTCGTCATGGTTCCCGACCGCAGCGGGTGCCGACCAATCATCGACCGGAGAACAAGCTTCCGGGGGCGATCAACGTGTCGTTTTACGACGGCCACGTGGAATTGGTGAAGTTGGAACGGCTCTGGCAGCTTTATTGGCACAAAGAGTACCAGCCGCCTCCCAAGCGGCCTGGGTTGAGATGAGGCTGGGAGGCGCCGGCCATAGCGACTGTTCAAAAGAGCTGCCGTCCTCGGCCTGGTCTGTCGCGTCTGATCGCCAAACCGGTTGCCTCCTTCACGCCGTTTCACTAGCATCGCCGCATGCAAAACAGGAATTTGGAAGGGAAAGTGGCTTTGATCACGGGGGCCAGCAAAGGCCTCGGCAAAGCCATGGCTCTGGCGTTGGCAAAGGCCGGCGCGCAGGTCGCTTTGGCTTCACGGGATGCCAGATTGCTCGGTGAAACGGCAGAAACGGTTCGTGCCGCCGGGGCCGCCTGCGAGTTTTTTCAAGCGGACGTGACGGAGGAAGAGCAGGTCCGCCGGTTGGAGAAGGACGTGATCGCCAGATTCGGCGCGGTCAGCATTCTGATTAACAACGCCGGGATCAACATTCGAAAGGCCGTCACCGAATTCACGCTCGAGGAGTGGAACCGGGTTCTGCAAACCAACTTGACCGGCGCTTTTCTGATGTGCCGCTCTTTCGTGCCGTCGATGAAGGGCCGCGGCTATGGCCGGATCATCAACCTGACGTCCATCATGAGCCATGTCGGCCTGCCGGGGCGCACGGCTTATGCGGCCACCAAGACGGGTTTGCTCGGTTTCACGCGTGCCTTGGCTTTGGAACTGGCGCCTGACGGGATCACGGTCAACGGCATCAGCCCAGGTCCTATTGCCACGGAAATGAATCTGCCGGTCCTGCAAAATCCCGAACTCAACCAGCAATTCATTGCCAAAATCCCGCTGGGCCGCTGGGGCCAGGTCGAAGAAGTCGGCCAATTGGCGGTCTATTTATGCTCGGAAGAGGCCAATTTCATCACGGGCACGGATATCCTGATCGATGGCGGCTGGTGCGCCCAGTAGCGGAAACGCTGGCATCCCGGGCGGTCTCCTTGCAGGGCTTGTCCCGCGTGTTCTGGAGGCCGCGTGAGGTTTTTCTTTCACGGTAGGGCGAGACTCAGCGAGCCGCGGAATCACGTCCGCCAAGAAGTCACGGCTCGACGGAGTCTCGCCCTGCCAGCTTTTGGTTGCGGCTCGGCTGCGCTGAGGCTGGCGTGGCAGGCAGGTGGCGTTCGCCTCAAACGTCAACTCGTCCGATGGCCAGGAACCCCCATCGGGTAGCACCCGCGTCGCGCGGGTCGGGCGTCACGGCACCGTCACCGCCCGGTAGAACAGGAACGGTTCAGTGGTGGCCGCGGGATCGATCAGCGTCTGACCGTTGGCCGGGATAGGCACCGTCGCCACTGGTTCCCAAGTTGCCAGGTCCCGGCTGCGCTCAACGCGCACCGATTTGCCCGGCTCACCCCTGACTGTAAACACCAGCCCGTTGGCGGTCAGCTCGAGGGCGGGCTCGAACCGATACGGGTTGAACTCGTAAGCCCCCATGTCAGCGCGGGCGATGCCGTCGCCGTTGCCGTCCATGATGCGGGGGAGTCCGAGGAGGTCGGTGGAGCTGAGCGCGGTGAGGTTTGTGCCCGCGTCGATCCAGGGTGAGTCGGGGCGCAGGCGGAAGTCGCCACCGGCGGCGTTCACGAGCCGCGGGTCGGTGTCGATGTTCCCCACGCCGTTGGTGAGCAGTGGCGTGGGGCAGGAATGCTCGAACGTGGCCTCGGAGTAGTTGGCGGCGTTGGCCCAGCGGTTGAGGCGACCGGTGGCCGCCTCGGTCGTGTATCGGTTCCTGGCGCGGCAGGGATGGCGGAAGGTGGCCCCGGACACGCGGCATCCCAAGAGCGACCCGCAAGTCCAGGAGGACTGGAAAAAAACTTCCGGAAGTGCTGGCGACCCTGTTGAAAGCCGAGGGGGTCCAGGGCCGCTCGCCCCGGGTGGTCTTCCAAGACGAGGCGCGTTTTGGCCGGATGGCCCCAGATGGGTGACTGAACGGATCGCCTCCCGGGTGGGAGGAATGCATCCGAGTCAACGACCGAAACGACAGGAACGAATCGCCCTTGCACGCCGCCCACACCGGCCCAAGACAAAAACAACCTTCAAGAAGAAGGCTACTTGAGGGGATACCAACCGAGGTACCGGAACCGGTCCCATACCCAGACAAAATCCCGGTTCGTCTTGCTGGTGCCGCCGGTCCAGAAAAACTCCTGCGAAACGTCCCCTTTGGCAGCGGCGGTGGCGGCTTTGATGGTGGAGGTTTCCTGCCACTTGTGGGATTCGCAATGACCATCGGCGAAGCCGAACGTGGTGCGTTGCTCATGGAAAATGGCGAACGCATCCTCCCAACCCGGCGGACGGTCCCGGATCACCCAGGTGCCGCGGTTGAAGCCACAGGGGAAGCCCCAGGGGCTGCCGTGGAGGGTGTCGGCTTCCTCGATAAAGACCATGGCTTGGGCGGGTATATCCACATGGCTCATCTTGGTGAAGGGTTCAAACTCCCAGCCCGCCGCGCCCGTGCCGTTCATTCCGTCCGCCTTGGAGTAGCTGTCATAAGCCCAACCCGCTCCGGTTCGGAGCCGCTTGGAACGCAAATCGCCGGGACAGTGGTACACCGCCGTGGCGGAGGCATAGACAAAGAGCGGAGACCGCTTCAACCCCTCCTCGACGCGTTTCTGGGCTTCGGTCGTGGAAATCCCGGTCGGCAAGTCAGGCCCCGGAACCGGGCCTTTCCAGTATCCTCCGCCGATGTAATCCCATTCCCACCCACTGGCGTCCATGGAACGTTGCATGGTGTCGCCGTTGTCGTCGGCGTACATCAGAAACGCGTAGAGCAGTTGTTTGTTATTGCCGAAGCAGACCACCCCGGTGGCCTTCAGCTTGGCGCGGCCCAAGGCCGGCAGCAACAGACTGGCGAGGATCGCGATGATGGCGATCACGACCAGCAGTTCAATCAGCGTGAAGCCTCCCCGCGGCCGGGAAGGCCGAAGCACGGAGCGCGAAATAATCATAGGCGTTGCGTTACTGACCTACAACTGACGCGCGGGTCGCTTGCGGTCTCCATATAGGCTGATTCGGAGCCCATGATGTACATCTTCTGCCCATCGGTGAATGTGACTCCGGTTGGCGGGATCGACACGGGGTCCAGCGTGGTGGTGAAGCAGGTCTTCTTGCCTCCCGCCCAGGCGGGGCCGGAGAGCACGGTCAGGAGACCGATCGTGCCCAAGATCCAGATTATGCGTTTCATGTTACTGTTCCTTTCTGTTTGTTTTGTTGGTTCGGTGCTTTCTTGGTCAAGTAACCACCCCATCGCCGGTGGCGTAATTGCCATTGGTCACCACTCACGGTTTCCGATGGTCGAGGAGCCAGTCGATGAACCGGGGCCCGAACTCCGGAGAAAACGTCGGGCGGTGGAGACCCCCATTGATTGTCCACAGTTCGACCGCGCCGCCAGGCGGATATTGCGTATAGCGGGTGACCACCGTTTCGATCCCGGGCACACTCAGATCGAGATCTAGCGAAGGCCCAGGGTCCGTAACCGGGTCGCGGGCCCCGTTGTAGCCGGCCCAAGTCTGGACGCTCCGCACCGCGCCAGGCAGCGGAGCCATGTTCGCAACGAACCCACCAGCGATGGTAACGGCACAGCCCCAGTAGAAGGCATTCACGTCGTCGGTACCCCAAATCTGTAGGATATGGACCAGTTCAGACGGTGCGCAGAGACTGGGGTCGAAGAACGTTCCGGCGGCGATACTGGCAATGCCGGCGATCAGGTCGGCGGACTGGCAGGCCATCCGGTAAGCCATGGCGCCTCCGTTGGAATGGCCGACCACGTAGATCCGCTTCGGGTCCACCGCGAAGCGTCGTGCAATCTCTTCAATCACACCGCGCAGGTAACCGGCGTCATCGACGAGGGAACCGCCCAGATCGGCAGCGGCATCGGAAGCGTAGTCCGTCGCCTGCCAGGACCGATAGCCCAGAACATTCAGCGAGCCGTCGGGGTAGCAGTAGAGAAACCCCCGGTCTTCGGCCAGGGGACGAAACCGCATCCAGTCCTCGACCTCCTGCCCGCTCCCGCCGAACCCGTGCAGCAGGATAACGAGGGGCATGGGCGTTTGGCCGTCGTAGCTGGAAGGGACGTAGAGGGCCACTGGCCGGGGGTGCTTGACCCGGTAGAAGGTTGCCGGAACCGGCGACTGAACGGTGAACGGACTCCGGGCTGTCGCCAGCGTTGTCCAAGGTCCCTCCACCCGGTCGGCTCTCTGGAGTTGTCCGCCTCCGGCCCAGTCAAGGAGGTTCACGCTGCCGTCCCGCCGGATCGCCAGGTTGGAATCGAACGGTGGCGCCAACGTCTCGTTGTTCTCCACGATGGTCACGGCGGTGGTCGGCGTCCCCAGCGTGACCCCGCCGGTCGGCTGACTCAAGATCACCTCGAAACGCTCCGCACTCTCGGCCACCGCGTCGGGGAGGATGAGGATCGTGATGCTTTTCACCGTCTCGTTTTCCCTGAACTCGAGGGTCCCGGCGACCGCCTGGTAGTCCTCCCCCGCCTTGGCCGTCAGATCGCTGGTAGCATAGTCCACCGTGAAGGGTCCCAGGTTCCCGTCGTTGCCACGCAAGACTGGCAGGGTGACGGCACCCGCCTTCTCCCAAACCGACTGGCTGGTGAGTTCGAAACCGACCCCGGCATCGTTGTCCCGAATCGAAACGGTGGTGTTCGTCCGAGTGCCCAGGACGGCTCCGCCCATTGGACCGCTCAACGTTACCTGAAATGTCTTGATGGCCTCTTTGACCCCGTCATTGAGGATGGGGACGGCAATCCGCTTGAGCTTCTCCCCGGGCGCGAAGGACAAGGTCCCGTTGGTGGCCGCGTAATCCAGTTCGTTCGTGGCGGTCACGTCGGTGGTGGCAAAGTCCACGGTGGCGGCGCTGTTCTCATCGCTGCCCCGCAGTACGCCGATCAGCACCGTGCCCGCATCTTCGGCCACGGCATAGCTGGCCGACTCGAATTGCAGGCCCTGGTCGTTATCAACAATCGTGACCGTGGTGGTCCGCGTCCCGCCCAACGTGCCGCCTGTCGGATGGCTCAAGGTCACCCGGAAGGTCCGGTTCAACTCTTTCAGGCCGTCGTTGAGGATCGGGACGGCGACCACCTTGAGCCGTTCGGTCGGCCCAAACGCGAGCGTATTGGCGAGGCCCGTGTAATCGACTCCGTTGGTTGCGGTCCCGTCGCTGGTGGTCACGTCCACCGTCACGGTCTGGTTCCCATCATCGCCCCGCACGACGCCAATCAAGACCGTCCCTGCCTCTTCGGCGATGGAGTAGCTGGCAAACCGGAATTGGATTCCAGAGTCGTTGTCGGCGATGGACACGGTGGCGGTTGCGCGCGCACCCAGGACCGCTCCCCCGGTGGGGTTGCTCAAGTTGACACGGAAGTTCTTGGTGCCATCGGCGAAGCCGTCGTTCAAGACCGGTACCACCAAGTTCCGGTTGGCCTGGCCGGGGCCGAAGGCCAACGTCCCGGCGACCGCCGTGTACTTTAGTCCCGCTGTGGCCGTCCCGTTGGTGGTGGCATAGTCCACACCAACCTCCGTGGCGAGATCACCCTGGCGCTGGACTGTGAGCGTCACCGCCCCGGCGGCTTCGTTCACACTGAAGCTGCTGGCGGTGAATTGGACGGTGGGCTGGGCCAGGCCAGTGCCGACGGCGGCCAGCAGCCAAACCAGGGCCGTTGCCAATCCGGTCGCCCGGCTGCTCAGGATGGTTCCTGCGCTGCGTGTTTTCATAGTCGGTGAGTCTTCGTTTGACTGTTTCCTGCCCGTTTCGCGTCTCGCGGCAATGCTCTGGGACCGGGCGGCGGCATTATCGCCAGCCGATCCTTTGGGAGTTTCGAGGTCGTCCCAGGGCCGCACCGGGCCGGTATACTTCGTGGTTCGTTATCTCCCCTCGTGATGGCTTCTACTGCTTCACGGCCCGGTAAAAGCGCTGCGGGTGGAGAGCGGCCTCAGGATCGGTTAAAGTTGCATTCGAGCTCGTTGGCGTTGCGTTGGTCCAGTCGGTCCACGCGGAGAGATCGGTCGAGACTTGGATTGTGTAGGCTTGGTTGGTCTGGCCGATCAGGTTCAACTGAAACGAGCCGTCGAATAGCCGCTCGGGCGAAGCGAGAACAGCGACAGCGGCGGGCACAGCGGCCAGTTCCAGCGTGCGGAGGCTGACCTCGCCCGTCACCTGGTTGGTGGCCAGCAAGCGTAAGACGTAGAGGTCGGGCGCATCTGGTGTGAAAGTGGGATTCCGAACGGTCGTGGAAGACAACTCGGCCCGCGAGGCGGCCGGACGTCGAACCCAGCTCCACTGCCAGGCGGTGGCAGATTGTGGCGCCGTGTCCAATTGCCGCGTCACCCCTACCGGGGCGAGCGCCAAGTCAACAACGGGACGATCCGCACACGCCTTGAAGCCAACGCGGATGGTGCTGGCCGTGAAAGTCACCCAATCACCCCATCCTCCTCCATCGGCCACATACAGGGTGCCGCTGTTGTCCACCGCGATGCCGGCCCACACACAATCCCACCAACTCCGGAGCACTAGCTTGAAATGCGCCTCGCTGCCCGTTCCATCGGCGCTTTCTATCTGCCCGACCATGCCCGCCACGGTCGTCACCACTCCCGCGGGACTGATCTTTCGTATCGCGCTGTTCCTCCCGTCGCTGACATAGAGGTTGCCGACGCTGTCCACGGCCACGCCATAAGGCCAGTTGAAGCGGGCCGCGCTGCCGGTCCCATCCGCATAGCCTCCGTCGGGATCGCCATCGCCGTTGGTGTCGAGGGCCAAACCTGCGAGGGTGGTCACGACCCCCGCCGGACTGATCTTCCGAATCGTGTGGTTCCCGGTATCCCCCACGTAAACGTTGCCGGTGACATCGACCGCGACGCCCTCTGGACCGCTGAAGCGGGCCGCGCTGCCCGGCCCATCGGTGCTCCCAGATTCCCCAGCCTGGCCCGCCAGCGTCGTCACTTCCCCCGCCGGACTGATCTTCCGAATCGTGGAGTTGCAGGAGTCCGCAACATACACGTTGCCGATGTTGTCCACGGTCATGCCCGCAGGTCCGCAAAACCGCGCCGCACTGCCCGTCCCATCGGCGCTCCCACCTTCCCCGGGCAGACCCGCCAGCGTCGTGACTACCCCCCCCGGTCCAATCTTGCGGATTGTGTTGGCCGCATGGTCTGCCACATACAGGTTGCCCACAGGATCCACCGCCACGCCACTGGCGAGGCCGAACCGCGCGGCGCTGCCCGCGCCGTCGGCGCTATCATTGCCTCCGGCCTGTCCCGCCAGCGTCGTCACTTCCCCTGCCGGACTGATTCTCCGGATCGCGCAGTTCGATGTGTCTGCCACATAGACGTTCCCTGCCGTATCCACGGCGACACCTTGAGGGCCACCGCGGAAGTTCCCAAAGCGCGCGTTGTGGCCCGTCCCGTCGGTGTCGCCACCTGCTCCCGCCTGCCCCGCCAGGGTCGTCACTGCCCCCGCTGGACTGATCTGCCGTATCGTCTGGTTCCCCGCGTCCGCCACGTACACGTTGCCGGCACGGTCGACCGTGATGCCGGAAGGCGAATTGAACCGCGCGGCAGCGCCCATCCCGTCAGCAAAAGCCCCTTCCGGACTGCCCCATTGATTTGTCACTGAGGCATTGCCCGCCAGAGTGGTGACTTCCGCGGTCGGACTGATCTTCCGGATCAGGTGGTTATAGGTATCCGCCACATACAAATTCCCGTCGCCGTCCACCGCGATGTCAGCAGGCTCGCGAAACCTCGCTGACGACCCAGTTCCATTGGCGCTGCCCCTTTGCCCTGCCAGGCCCGCCAGGGTCGTCACGACCCCCGCCGGACTGATTCTCCGGATCGCGGAGTTCCAAGCGTCCGCGACGTACACGTTGCCCGCACTGTCCACCGCGATGCCGGTAGGCCCATTGAACCGCGCTGCCGAGCCCATCCCGTTGACGTAGCCACCGGCCGGAGATCCCCATTCATCGGTGACAGAGGCATTGCCCGCCAGAGTGGTCACTTCCGCGGTCGGACTGATCTTCCGGATCAGGTGGTTATAGGCGTCTGCCACATACAGATTCCCGGCGCCGTCCACCGCGATGTCAGCAGGCTCGCGAAACCTCGCTGCCGACCCTGTTCCATTGGCGCTGCCGCTTTGCCCTGCCAGGCCCGCCAGGGTCGTGACCATCCCCGTCGGATCGATCTTCCGAATGGTGCCATTGCTTGTGTCGGCGACATAGACGTTGCCGGTGCCATCGACGGCCACGCCCTTCGGGCTGTTGAATCGCGCCGCGCGGCCCGCGCCGTCGATGGCGCCTGGACCACTCTCCGCCGGTCCGGCCAGCGTGAGGAACGTGTATTCCTCCGGGCTGTTTGGTTGCGCCCACAGACCGGCCGGTGCGCCCCAGAGCAACGCGCCCAACACCAACAGGGCCAGGGGGAATCGTCGGGCCGGCGACGGCCTGCGTTCGGGTGTTGTCGCAATCAAGTGATACAGTTCAGTTTTCATCGTCAGTTCCCAGCTTGTTTTGTTGTGCGGCGTTGTTCTTCAGGGCGGCCGCGCGTCGCGTCCACCGGCCGCACTGGTAGAAATCAGGAAAAGCTCCAAAAGGTTACAGGTTGTTATTCCGTGGCGTTGAGGTCTGACCGAGGACCGTGCCCAGCCTGCTGTGGAGCAGGACATGACTATGCACGGCGCATGGGGCGCAAGAGGTCGTTCGCGCCGCAACGACGGTCAGTTAGCCTCGAGCACCCGGAAGAAACGGTTCGTATCTGCCGACGGAACGGGGCAGGTCGCCTCCACCAGTTCGTTCGTGGCCAGGATGGTATTGGTGAGGGGAAGGTTGAGGCGCGTCCAAGGGCCCTTGACTGGATTCAGCGTGGACTGGACGCCGTAGAGGCGCCCGGCTTCGCCTTGCCAAGCCAGCCGAACGCGGTCGGGGCTCTCGCGGTTCAAACTCAGGAGTTGCGGGGTCACGCCGCCTTGTGAATCGAACACCCACAGGGTGTCGTAGTAAACAGCGCCGGCGGGACGTACAATCGGGTCTTGGTTGACCCCGCCGGAATGATAGATTTTGCCAGCGATGGTCGCGCAGGCCGCGGCTTCACACGTCACGGGCATTCGCCGTTTGGCGGTGAATTTGTCCTGGACCGGATCGTAGGCAAGCGTCAGATCATAAGTCGTCCAACCGTCGTCTGAGGAGCCGCCGAACAGATACGCAATCCCATCCACCACACTGGAAGCCGTGAACAAGCTATTGAGGCTCCAGGTAGGGATAGGGGCCTTGTAGGTCCAGCGATTGGTCTGCGGGTCATAGGCGAACGTCTGCTTTTTGAAGAACACGTAGATGATCCCGTTCACGGCATTGGCGGTGTGAAACGCCGACGCCTCGGGCAGGCTGGCCTTGGGAGTCCAGTGGTTGGTCTTCGGGTCATAGGCTTCCACCGTCGCCGAGCGCTGCATGTTACCAGCGCTGATGGTGCCGACCAGGCCGCCAATCGCGTAGATGATCCCATCCACCGCACAAGCAGCCACGCTGCTCCGTGCCGCAGGGAGGTGGGCTTTGGTCATCCACGTGTCCGTCTTGGGATCGTAGGCTTCTACCGTGTCCAGCGCCGGGCTGAACATGCACCCGCCGCCGATGACGTAAATGATCCCGTCCACGACGGACGCCGCCGGCCAACGGCGCGCCGTCGGCATGTCCTTCTTGCTCGTCCACGAGTCGGTTTTGGGATCGTAGGCAAACAGGGTTGGGAGCTGGGTGTAGATGCCGGGGTCTTTGTGGCCCCCGATGACATAGAGGATTCCGTCCACCGCGCAGGAGGCATGGGCGTCCAAGGCCATGGGCATGGGCGCCTTGAGGGTCCAGGAGCCAGGGGCGGCCAGGGCCAAAGGGAGGTTGTGGCAAAGGCAGCAGGCCAGGACCGCCGCGAGCCAGATCATCCGTCGGTTCAGGATAGTTCTTGCGATGCGTGTTTTCATAGTAGGAGAAATCAGGAAAAGCTCGGAAAGGTTACAGGCAATCAGCATCCCCTTTGCACTGCAGCCACTGCAGCAACATCATCACCGACAAACTCAAAGCGCGGGCTTGCTCCCCCCGAACCGTAGCAGCGAACGTGAGTTCGCTCTGACCTCTGGAGGACGAAATAAAGTGAGCGGACTCACGTCCGCTGCTACCGTGAAGAGCTCGGAAAGGTTCGAGGCCGCTCAGTCTTCCCTTTGGAACGTCCGCTCCTGGATCCAGCGCACGTCCGGGTTGCCCGGACAGGGATTGCCCTCGATCGTCCTGAGAATCGGGTGGCCTCGGCGCAGCGGTGGCTTGGTACGGGAGTTCAGCCACTTGTGGGGTTCCGCGTGGCCATCGGCGAAGCTGAAGTTCCCGGTGCCGTTGTGGCAACTGCCGGGGTAGCCCACCAGCCGATACAAGGACGGATTGGCCTTGGCCTTGGAGAGCGTGGGCAAGAGCAGGGAAGCCAGGAGGGCGATGATGCCGATGACCACGAGCAGCTCGATGAGGGTGAAGGCGCGAAAAGAGACAGGAATGCTTTTCACAGGAAACGAAGTTAACGAAGGGGATTCAGCCATGAGTCCCCGCCTTGCGAGCCGGCTTCGCCGTGACGAGGCCGAAGGAACCGCGAACCACGCGAACCACGCGAAAGGATGAAACGGCGGGGCGGCGCTTCGACGGACCACGCAGGCGCCTCGCGCAGGGTCACTGGACGGCGACCCGCGGGGAAAAGGGGAGGGCCGTTGGTTCCACAGGTTTTTCGCGTATTTCGCGTATTTCGCGGTCTCCCCGACTGAACCTAAATCCGGCAGTTCAAACCGCGAAACACGCCAAATACGCGAAAGGAAAAGGAGTTGAATCGAAAAGCGCGTTCTCCCGTTGGGTGAATCCATCTTTTTCTCCAATCCGTTCTGTTTTCGCGTGGTTCGCGTATTTCGCGGTTTCAACTGCTTTTTCCAGGCTGAATGGTTGCGGCTTGGCCTTCTTCGTTCCCTTCGTTGCCTGTGAGCATTCATGGAGTCTTCTGTGTTTTCTCTGCCGCCTCGATTTCCTCCCACGACGGCGCCCGCCAGAGCAACGCCGTGCCCTCGAGGCTTCCCGCGAACAGGGTGTTGCCGTCCGGCGAAAAGCCGATGTGGCCGTACCACCCAGGCTCGCCCGGCAGCGTCGCCACGTCACGGCCGGTCTCGACGTCCCAGAGTTTGACCGGGCCTTGAAGGCTGGTGCCGGAGGCGACCAAACGGCTTCCGTCGGGTGAAAAGACCAGGTCGTGCAGCGCGTTGCGGTGGCCGCGAACGACCAGCTTGGCGCGTCGAGTTGCGACCTCCCACACTTTCATCAGGCCGTTCAACCCCGCGGTGGCAAACAGCCTTCCGTCCGGCGAGAACGCCACATGCACACCGTGCGAATACTGGCTGTCGAACTGGGCTTGCCTCTGTCCGGTCGCGAGGTCCCACCAAGCCACCGTCCCATCGCCATAGGCGATGGCCAGCGTTCTTTCGTCGGGGGAGCAATCGGCCTCGAAGAGCTTCTCGAGGTTGATGCCCTGGAGGCTAATCTCCTGCCACCCGTCCACCCGCCAGAGCTTGGGCACGGTGCGGCGATTCGAGGAAGCCGCGCCGCGATTAAGGAGATTGCCGCCGGGGGGGGAAATGAGGGCGAAGACCGAGGTTTCCTGAGAGACCAAGTTCGTAACCAGCCGACGCCCAAGGAAATCCCAAACCTGGGTGTTCCCCACCTTGTCGCCCAGCGCCAGCCAGCGACCGTCTCGCGAGAGGTCCACACCCAAGTGGTTGGTCCCGAGGAATCGCAATTCCTCCACCCGCTGCAAGCTGGCGGTGTCCCACTGTACCACCGCGCCCCCAGGCAGGGTCACAGTGAGGAAGGTCTTGCTGTCCGGCGAGAAGGCCAGCCCCCAGAAATGGACCGATGCGGGCAAGACCGCATACGGCACCGGCGCCTTCACCGCCGGATCCCAATACCGCACCGAGCCGTCCCTGCCGCCCGTCACGAGGTCTTGACCAATCGGAGACCAAGCGAGGGCCCAGACCTCATCCGTATGCCCGTGGAACCGCCGCCGCTCCGTGTTCCGAGTCACCTCCCACAGACGCAGGGTCTGATCGCTGCTGGCCGAGGCCAGCGTTTGCCCGTCGGGTGAGAAGGCCAGGCCGACAATCCAACCGCTGTGCCCGGCGAGTCGCGTTTCCGTGCCGGTCCCCAAATCCCAGACATGTACGTCGTTGTCCCCGGCGCCAAACCCGGCCGCGAGCCGCTTGCTGTCGGGCGAGAAAGCCAAGGCGGTGATCCCGTCGGCCTCCGTTCGCACTGGGATCTCCCTCAGTTCGCCCGTGACCCGGTTCAGAAGCCGGATGCGCGGTGCGGCTTCCCCGATGGCCAGCCACTGGCCATCGGGCGAAAAGAGCACACAGCCGTAGTGGTCGGCGTTCATCTTAGACCCGGAGAGGCGAGGCCGGACTGATGGCGAGTTGGGTTCCCCGGGGCCGGCGATACCGCCGACTACCGAGGTGGACGTCCCCTGGGCAGCGGCGGCGAATCGCTTGGCCCAGACATCGACCGGCGCCGTGGGGAAGTTGGTCACGACCTGTTGCGACTCGACGTCCCAGACGCGCACGGTCCCGTCGTAGTCCAGGGTGGCCAGCACCTTGGCGTCGGGCGAGAATGCCACCGACACCACGTCGGCTGAGTGCGGCAGCCGGGCGATTTCCTTCTGCTCACCCAGATCCCGGAGGCTGAGGATGGGCGCGCCACTGGCATTCGTGTTTCCCCACGCCAACAGAGGCTCACGTGGCGAGAAGGCCAAGGCCTTGTTGCACCAGCGCCAACGGACTGCGCGAGCCGGCAGGTTGGTCACCGACCGCTTCGCCAAGGTGTCCCAAAGCGCCACGACTCCGTCTTCGTGGCGCACGGCCAGCCACTGGCCATCCGCCGAAAAGGCCAGGGCCGACACGGAGTTCGAGGATTGGCAAAGGGTGAAGCGCTCATCGCTCTGGCAGCGCGCCCAGAGGTAGCGCCATTCCCAGCCGCGCAGATCGGCTGGGATTTGAAATTTGAAATTTGAAATTTCAGATTGTCGCAGGGGTCGATGCCGATCGAGCAATTCCAGCGCACGGCTCAAGTCGCTCTCTTCGAGGGCGCGCTGCACGAGGTTCATGTCCGCCGCATAGGAATTTCGCCGGGTGAGCAGCGCTTCGGCTTCGGCGCGCTGCGTCTGTTCGAGTGCGTCCAATCGCGCCCGATTAATGTGATAAAGGGCCAGGGGCGACCCGATGGCCACGACCAAGAGCAGGACGATCACCCCAGCGCCGAGGCTCGCCAGCGCGGGTTTGCGCCGGCACCACCGCCAGACCTTGTCGGCCAAGCCAACGGGGCGGGCCAAGATCGGCCGGTTCTCGAGCCACCGCCCCAACTCCTCAGCCAAGGCTTGCGCGGTCGGGTAACGCCGGTCGGGTTCCTTCTCGAGGCACTTCAGGCCGATGGTCTCCAGTTCCAGGGGCACGGTGGGATTCAACAGGCGCGGCCTCGGCGGTTCCTCGTTCAGCACCTGTCTCAGCGTGTCGGCTAGGGCCTCGCCCACGAACGGAGGTCGCCCAGTGAGCAACTGGTACAGAATCGCCCCCAGCGCATACACGTCGCTCCGGCGCCCGACGCGTCCCCGCTGACCCGACGCCTGCTCGGGCGGGATGAACGCCGGCGAGCCCAGCACTTGTCCGCTCAGCGTAAGGTCATCCTCGACGTGGGTAGGGACGCGTTCCACCCGCGTCCCAACTTCTTAGGAGGATGAGTGGGACGAGGTGGAAAGCGTCCCTACCGGTCCCGAAATGAACCGTTTGGCGAGGCCGAAGTCCGTCACGCGCGGCTGATCGTTCGTGTCGATCAACACGTTCGAAGGCTTCAGATCGCGGTGCAGAATGCCCCGCTCATGGGCGAAGTGAACCGCCTCGGCAATCGTGCGCAGGTATTGCGCCGCCCGTCGGGCGGGCAGCGGGCCGTTCCTCGTCAAGTCCGCCAGCGTCGGCCCCGGCACATAGTCCATCACCAGGTAATGCTGGCCCTCGGCGAGGCCCACCTCGTGCACCACCACGATGTTGGGGTGCCGCAGACTGCCGGCGGTAACGGCTTCCGTGCGGAACCGATGCACGGCCTCCGGTCCGGCCAGGGCGGCCAACGACAGGACCTTCACCGCCACATCGCGATCGAGGCTGATCTGCCGCGCTTTGTACACCACCCCCATACCGCCTTGGCCGATCCGCTCCACCAGTTCGTAGGCGCCCAGGCGACACGGCAACGGGCCCCCCAGCGGGCCAGTGGACACCGACGTTGCTGCGGGAGTCCCCGACGAAACCGGCGCCGCACCCGGCTCGCCCGCAGTCGCGTGGTCCAGCAAGCACTGGGGACAGACCCAAGGTGGCGTCCCGGCGGGTAACGCCATGCCACATTGCGGACAAGTATGCGTCGAGCTCATCGGTCACCCGGCTTGGCTGAATTCACGAACGATCCTGATCCTGGTAATACGGAAAAATGGACAAAGGTTACCGGTCACCCGGAGAACGCCGCCCTGAGGTTGCGCAGTTCCTCTTCCAGGTCCGCGGCGGTGTGCACGGTTTGCGCCACCTGTTCCCGCAGCAGGTCCCGATAGCGCCGACGCAGCCGATGCACCGCCACCTTGACCGCGCCCTCGGTCATCCCCAGTTCGGCTCCGGCTTCCGCACAAGTCAGGTCGGCCCGATCACCGGACAGGAACACTCGGAGCCGCTCGAAGAGCCTCCCTTTGCTTTCCAGTGCGTACTCCTCTTCCAGCCGCTGGTACGTCGCCTGGATCAGGTTCGTCGCCCACGCCCGATCAAACAGCTTGTCGGGCGTGCGTTGATCCGCGGCGTCGAGCCGATAGCGCTCCTCGGCCTTCTGGCCGTCGAAGGGGATGTGGGGGCTGGTTCCCCCGCGCTTGGCCGCGGAGGCCCGCTCTCGTTCATTGATGAGAAAGCGCTTCACCGCCGCTTGCAGAAACCACCGGAATTTGCCTGCCTCCGGGCGCACGGCAGTCAGGTAGTGCTTGGCGAGCAGGCGGGCGAAGAATTCCTGCGTGAGGTCCTGGGCGTTCTCAGGCGTGTGTCCGGAGCTGCGCACATAGACGTACAGGGGATACCAGTAAGTGCGGCAGAGCTGTTCGAGCGCCGCCTGCGCTTGGGGCGACTGCTCCTCTCGGGCCGCCAGCACCACGCTCCAGTGCGTGGTCGTGAAAACTGGCCGGCCGTTTGCACTGCCGCCTCCTGCCGGGCATCATCCGCGATCATAGCTGTCTCGCATTCAACTAAACCCAACAAATCACACTGACTCAAGCAACCCGGCCAGCCGAAAGACCCGTCTCACGGTTGGCGGGACTGCGAACCCGATCAGACCACAATCCTGCGGCGATGGCCAGCTTGGAATGATCTCGATCAAGGCGGTACAGCGCAGCGCAGCCGCGCGCAAAGTGGTAGGGCGCGACTCCTTCGAGCCGGGGAACGCGCTCAGAGAAATCACGGCTCGACGGAGTCTCGCCTACCACCATTGGGTGGCGGCTCTGCCGCGCTGCGAAATATTCCGGTTGGCGCCTGAGACAAAAACGTTGGCTCCCGGCCCTTGGCCGTGTTAATCTTGCGGTCAATTCACAACATGTTATGAGAGGTACCATACCCAGCCTCATGCGACACATTGCCTGGTGGGGGTCGGCGCAATGGGGGCCATGATTTGCTTGGCCGGGAGTTTGGCTGCCGCTGAGACCGCCGACCTTCGGAAAGAATTCGGCCTGCTGCGGCAGCAAAACGAGTAGTTGCGACAACAATTGCAGCGACAACAGGAACAGATCGATCAACTGCAAAAGAAAGTGCTGCAATTGCAGGAGGACAGCCGGCGCTCCGCCAACGAGTCGCCCGCCCCGGCGAACGCAGCCCAGACTCCATCCTGGAGCGCCGTTCGCACGGTGATTGAAGCCGCTTGAGAGCGGCCACGCGCGCCGGGCAGCCCAACGCCCTGGGAAGAGCCCTCATGAATCGACCTTCCTCCCCGCGTTCATGAATTCCAGGGACAAGGTGGAACTTGTCCCTCCCAATCCAGTTCCCGGAGCTGCGGCGCGCAGCCTTTTTTCCGCAACGATTCTCATCATTCCGTCGGTTTTTGCCGGTGGCGGGCGTGTAGCACTCTCCTGACTTCCTCAGACAAGGGCAAATCTGTTTGTTCACTCAGCCAGGCGCAGGCGTGCGCCAAATCATGGAATCTCCCCTCAAGCTGGGCGTCAAAGGCTCGGTCCAGAATGAACCCAAACTCCCGGCCGGGTTTCAGGCCAAGCTCGATGAGATGGCGGCCCATCAGGATCGGTTTGGGCGCGCTGCTTTGCACCTGGAGTTCGGCGGCTTTGGCCTGGAGCGCGAGCACGCTCTCCGGGACCACGGGAGGATGGGGCGGACGTCCCATGCTGTCGGCCGTCATCACCAGGCATAAGCCGTCAATGTTTTCCGGCTCCAACCGTTTGGCCAGGCGGCGCACGGAGCGGTCCGTGATCGTCTGCAAGTGCGCCATGTGATTCGAGACCAGTGGAACGACCCGCTCCCGAACGGCCTGCGGCGCATTGATCCGGTCGAGAAAACTCTCCGCCAGCGGTCCGCCGGCTTCTTCGTGGCCGGGCGAAACAATGCGCCAGCGGCCTTCCTTTATCGTTGCGCAGGTGGTTTGAGGCTTGGCAAAGTCATGCGCCAGCACGGCCAGCATCCAGACAATTCTCGATTCTTCATCGGCCTTTTGCCAGCCGGGGAGTCGTGCCAGCGCGTCGCAACAATGGCACGTATGAATGAAGACATCGCCTTCCGGATGCCATTCCGAGTCTTGCGGCGTCCCGCGCAGGGCGCGCAGTTCGGGAAAGTGATCGATCCATTCCGTGGCGGCCAGAAACTGCAAACCGACCGACGGCACAGCGCTCTGGGCGGCCCACTTGAACCATTCCTCGCGCACTCGTTCGGGAGCGAGTTCAGGATAGCCCGGTTTCATGCGTCGGCACAGTTCGATGGTTTCCGGCGCCGGTCTTAGATGGAACCGGGAGGCAAACTGCATGCCGCGCAGAACCCGGAGCGGGTCTTCCGCAAACGCCTCGCTGGTGTGGCGCAAAATGCGCCGCGTCAAGTCACTCCTGCCGCCAAAGAAATCGAGCACCTGCTCCTGCCGAGGATCGTACATGAGCGAATTGATGGTAAAATCCCTTCGCGCCGCCGCCTCGCTGGGAGTGATGTCAGGCGTGAAGGTGACGGCAAAGCCTTTGTGGCCGGGGGCGATTTTTGAGTCCCGTCGTGGAATGGTAAAATCAAACGAAAAACCATCGGGTGTGGCCAGCTTGACGACGCCGAATGAGCGTCCGACCAAGTCCGTCCTGCCCCAGCGTGAAAGTCCCTGGGCCAATTGTTCGTAAGTCACCCCAAAGACTTCGATGTCAAAATCTTTGGGGACGATTCCCATCAGAGAATCCCGCACGCAACCACCGACTAGGTAAGACTGTTTCAGTTCGGCGGTCTCGGCCAGAATCTGGGCCAGCGGCTCTGGAATCAGGTTCGACATTAAACTTGATGACAAGATTGCTCTATCCGCAAGGTGCACGCCATGAATTTTGACGCCCACTTTCGTCTGAAAATGATTTGTTTTCAACGGCACAAAATTGAAATACTCGCGCATCCGCAATCTGGATGCCGCGGCCTTCGGTGGTGGTTGCAGCCGAGGGATTGAGAACTATGCCCGAGTGTTCATGACCACTAAGCTTATCATGGTCCCTGCCACCGGCGAACGCCTGCTGCGTTTTGTCGGTGACCGGGCGCGCTTTGCGTTGCGGGCCGGCGGGGGTGAGCCTTTGGGAGAGAACTGGCGGGCGTTTCTCCGCACCGACCTGGGCCATGCCCAAGCGCTGCGCCGGGAGATCATCCAGGCCCATGCCGGAACGCTGCGCCTGGCGGGCGCGGCCTGGCGCGATATCCCCATGTCCTGCGAGGATGGTGAATGGTCGCTGGCGCTGGCGCTGACTGAAGCCGGCTATTTTGCGGCCAAGGCTTATGCGGTCGATCCACTGGGACGGCAGCATTGGCCGGAAGGCCCGAATGTGGGCCTGTCCATTCATCCGAACGCCGGCCGCGCCGGCAATACCATTTACTGCGCTTTTGTCCGGCTTTTCGGGGAAACCAAAACGGCCGTGGCGACGCAGAATGAACGGTTGGACGCCCAACTGGCCAGGTTGGACAAGCTGGGCTATGCCGTCATCCCGGCTTCGGGAAAACTGCGCGATCTGATGCGCGAGCTGCCGCACATCTTCGACACCCTCGGCTGCCGTATTCTCCATTTGCTGCCGATCAATCCGACGCCGACGACCTACGCCCGATTCGGCCGCTATGGCAGTCCGTATGCCTGCCAGGACTTGACGGCGATCGATCCCGCGCTGGTGGAGTTCGACCGCCGCACCACGGGCATCGACCAGTTTCGCGAACTGGCCTGCGCGGTGCATCTCAAAGGCGGGCGCGTGTTTCTGGACCTGGTCATCAACCACACCGGCTGGGGATCGACCTTGCAGGAGAATCATCCCGATTGGTTTCTGCGCGGCCCCAACGGCTTGTTTGTCAGCCCGGGCGCCTGGGGAACAACCTGGGAGGATTTGGTGGAATTGGACCATCGCAACCCGTCGTCGTGGGATTATCTGGCCGAGGCCTTCTTGACCTGGTGCCGGCGGGGAGTGGATGGATTTCGCTGCGACGCCGGCTACAAGGTGCCGGCCCCGGCCTGGCAGTACATCACCGCCTGCGTGCGCCGGGAGTCTCCCGAAACCATTTTTCTGCTCGAAGGCCTGGGGGGCGCCTGGGAAGCCACGGAGGATTTGCTGACGGAAGGCGGCATGCAATGGGCCTACTCCGAGCTGTTCCAGAATTTTTCCGGAGTGCAAACTGCCGGCTACCTCGATCACAGCCTGCGGCAAAGCGCGCGCGCCGGCTTGCTCGTCCATTACAGCGAGACGCACGACAACGAGCGCCTGGCCAAACGCGGACGGGCCTGGTCGCTGATGCGCAATCAACTGTGCGCTCTGGCGAGCGTGAGCGGCGGCTATGGGTTCACTTGCGGCGTGGAATGGCTGGCTTCAGAAAAAATCCTCGTGCATGAGAGCCGGGGTCTGGCTTGGGGCGGCTCGAATAACCTCGTGCCGGAGCTCGCCCGGCTGAATCGACTGCTGGCGGAGCATCCCTGCTTTTTCGACGGCGCCACACTCACGCGGCTGAGTCCGCTCGATTCCATGGTTTATGCCTTGCGCCGTGATTCGGCGGAAGGGAAGGACCACACGCTCGTCCTGGTCAACCTGGATATAGCCAGCCCGCAGTCTATTGCCCTGGAGAAGAGCATCTATCATGAGCTGGGTTCGCCCAAACTTGACCTCTTGGGACGGGCCGCTCCGGCACCGCGCAAGCAGAGCGACCACCAGATCGTCTTTCATCTGGCACCGGGAGCTTGTTACTGCCTGGCGGCCAGCGTCACACCGCTCGGGCTGGCCGGGGATGAGTACCATCGTTCGCGCGCCCAAGCTGCGTGGGCGATCCAGGCCTTGGGAGAGGTTCTGGCTCCCGAAGAGATCGGCCCGCACGACTGGCGAGCGCTGGCGAAGATGGTGGAAACGGAGGCGGGACAATTCCTGGCCGCGCTGGCCCGCCTGGACCGCAGCCTGGCGCGCCGGGATTTGCTGGCCGCGCTGGACGCTGCCGGAAAACAGGAGAGTTTTTCGCAAGTGGTGACCTGGCGGTTGCTGGACCGAAGGCGGATAACTTTGGTGCCGCCGCAGCATTGGCTGTTGCTGCACGACACGGTTCGTTTTCGGGCCACGCTGGACCGGCATGACGGCAGCCCGCCGCATCATGTGGAATCGGTGCCGGTATGCGACGGCCATATCGCGTGCTATGCGCCTGCCGGCCCTGAATTCAAAGGTTCCCCAGGGATGACCGCTTCATTTGGCGATGCCGGGTTGACCTTGGAGCGCTACACAGAGGCCACGCCCCAAGTGCAGGCGCAGGTTCGATTTCTGGCGCCGGACCCGGTTCTGCCCGAGAGCGGCATGGCCTCCTGGTTGGCGGAGGCATTAAGAATCCGGCAGGCCTCGGACCTCGAACTGAATTCTCCGCTCGCGTTGCTGACCAATGGGCGGGGCGGCATGGCGCGGCTTGGTGTCGATTTGGGCAGCGTCAAGTCCAAGTACGATTGTCTGCTGGGAGCCAACCTGCATCCGGCCTTGCCGATCGATCGGCATGTTCTGGCCAAACGCGTTCGGGTATGGGTCAATGCCAACGGCTTTATCTCTCCTCTGAACTTGGAGAACCTGGTTTCCTTCGCCGCCGGTCCGCCGGCCGAATGGCAGTTTGCCGCCACCGCGGGCGATGGGCATGCCGTGGAAATCCGGTTGGTGATGGACATGCTGGCAGGGCGCAACACGACCGTGCTGCATTTCAGCCGGCCCTTGCAGCCTCCCCCGGTGGGGAAGGATTTGCCGCCGGAATGCGAGGTGCGCTTGACGGTGCGCCTCGATATTGAAGACCGGAGTTTTCATGCCGAAACGAAGCGCAGTCCCGGCGCGGATGATTATTTCCGCCGTCATTGCCACGTCTTGCGCCCAGGCATCGGTTTCGCTTTCACCCCGGCGCCCGAACGCCACTTGCGCGTGTTCAGCACGGCGGGCCTGTACAACCATGAAGCGGAATGGAGCGAGAATATCCCCCACCCGCTCGAGCAAAGCCGCGGTCAGATCGGCAGTGGCGACGCTTACAGTCCCGGCTGGTTTGATCTGCCCTTGAGCAAAGGCGCGGGCGTGACCGTCGTGGTCTGCGCCGATCCCACAGATCCGGAGCCTGAGCTGCTGGCAGAGGTTGCAGCGCCCCGCCGTGGCCAAAGCCAACCGCTCTTGCGGGCTCCGAATTGGCCTGAGCAAGATCGCTTTGGGAGCTGCCTGGCTGAGGCCGTGCGGGCGTTTGTCGTGCGCCGCGGCTCATCCAAGACCATCGTGGCGGGTTATCCCTGGTTCTTGGATTGGGGCCGGGACACGCTGATTTGCGCGCGGGGATTGCTGGCGGCCGGCCTGACGGAGGAAGTGCGGCAATTGCTCATCACCTTTGGGCGGTTGGAAGAGCAGGGCACCCTGCCGAATGTCCTTCAGGGCGAGAACACCTCCAACCGCGAGACCTCGGACGCTCCTCTCTGGTATGGCGTCCTCTGTGAAGAAGCCGCCGCTGTGTGCGGGCTGGACTTGTACGAGGTGGTCGTCGATGCGAAAGGTCAAACCATTGCCGGCGTGCTCTGTGACATCGCGCTTGGTTATCGCCGCGGCACACCCGAGGGCGTGCGGATGGATGAGAAATCAGGGCTGATTTGGAGTCCGAAACATTTCACCTGGATGGATACGAACTACCCGGCCGCCACGCCGCGGGAGGGTTATCCGGTGGAAATCCAGGTCTTGTGGATTCGCCTGTTGCGGCAACTGGCGCGTCTGCGCGCCCAATCTTCCGATGAGAACTGGGATGACCTCAGGCAACGGGCTCAAGCCTCTTTCGACAGGTTTTTCTGGTTGGAAGACCGGGGCTGCCTGGCCGATCTGTTGATTGCGCCACAGGGTGTCCCGGCGGCTGATGCCGTGGCGGACAACACGCTGCGGAGCAATGGCCTGTTCGCCGTCACTTTCGGCTTGGTGAACGGTGTGCGAGCGCGTCGTTGTGTCGAAGCTGCTCTGAAATATCTGGTCGTGCCCGGCGCTCTGCGTTCCTTGGCGCCATTGCCGGTATCGCCGCCGTTGCCGGTGTTCGGTCCTGACGGACGATTGCTCCACAACCCGTCCGAGCCGTATTGGGGCCGGTATGAAGGAGATGAGGATACCCGGCGCAAACCCGCCTACCACAACGGCACGGCCTGGACCTGGACCTTTCCTTCTTTTTGCGAAGCGCTGGCACGCGCCTGGGATTTCTCGGCCCCAGCCCTGGCGGCGGCCCGAGCCTACTTGGGCAGCATGGATCGTTTGCTGGCCGAGGGGTGCGTGGGGCAGCTTCCCGAGATTGTTGATGGCGATGCGCCACATCAGCAACGCGGCTGCGACGCCCAGGCCTGGGCGGCGACGGAGGCTTTGCGCGTTTGGCGATTGCTGAATAAGCCGGACTTGGCCAGCCACGCTCAGCCGTGAATACTCAGTGCTGAGTGGAGCTGCGCAGCGGCGCTGCCCTACCTTCGACTGAATCGTCACGGTTTGGTGACTGGATCACGCCCTTCTCCGACCGGCGAGGGCGCCGGTCGGAACACGCGAGGGCGGGTGTGCTCCCCATTTTCGACTGCATCGTTCCGGCTTGGGCGCGGTGGATGCCAGTGTCTCCACGGTCTGAAGCCATGGACCAGAGCGGGAGGAGCGAACTGCACGCCCCCCGGCACCGGAAACAAACCTTTGACAGTGCGCCTTTTCCTCATCAGATTAGGCCTCAAGATTAAGCAAGTTGATCTGAAGCGTATTCTTAAAACATCCTTGAGAAATAATCGTATGAAACGTTCTTTGAACTCCCTTTATCGGACTGCCCCGTTTGTTGATCTCGATGGCTGGCGAGCCGCAGGACGCCGCGGCGCGCAACGTGCCATCCTCTGGGCGTGTGTTCTGGCTGGCGCCGTTTCGGTGATGGCTGAAACCGTCATTGTCGAAAGCCGGTTGACCGGTGGCACTTTAAACGATAATCCGCCCTACGGTGAGGCCGATGGGAACTGGCAAAATTCGAGCGTAAAAAGCTCAGCCGCGGGTCTTTCCGGCACGGGTTCGCGATGGAATACAACGGCCGGTTCTTCGGTGACGATCACGCCAACTCTGGAAACACCGGGCGGAACGTACCTAGTGGAGGTGACGTTTCCGGGGCCGAACAGCCAGACAGCGGACATTGTGGTGAGCATCACCCAGGAGAATTGCACCGGACTGCCTGAAACGACAACGGCATTTCAACGTGCCGGCGCCAACACGTGGAAGCGCGTGGGTACATTGGTCCTGAACCCTGGTCAGACGACACCCATCATTAAGTTCACGCACCAGAGCGGCGCTTTAAGTGCGACCGCCGGGCGTTTCTATTTCGATTCCATCCGCTTTATCAATGCGAGTGACCCGTGTCTCAGCGGGCTGCCGCAGCTCACGACCGTGAACGGCCCTCTGGGCGCCGGACAAACGTATGTCAATGTGCCCAATATCTCCTCCAACGCCACGAAGGTTACGGTCTATGCCGACGGGGTGCAGATCGGACAAAAGGCCTCGGACATTGTTGCTGGAGTCAACACGGTAACCACGAGTCCGCTGGAGAAAGGGAAAGCCATTACCGTCACGCAAAGCGACGCCTCCAACGTGGAAAGCTGCCGGCCATCGACCGGCCCTCTGGTGGGCGGCGGGCCCAACCCGGCCATTCGTGTCGCCTTGAGCATCAAGGAGAACACAGCCCTCACCGGACCAATCGGGACGAATGGTGGCACGGCCACACTGCCTTTGAAGATGCTGGGCGCAGTCGGGCCAACTTCGGGCTTCGGCACCGCTCCGGCCGGCGACAAAATCTTTCAGCCGAGCACGTGCTGGCAAACGGTGACATTGCTGCGGGGTGAGGATCCTGCGAACCCGACCGACACAAGCTATATTTGGAGCGGTTCTGGAGGAAACCAGATTAACGGCGATTTTGGCATCCTGGACGCCATCGCATTCTCGATCGAGGACACCACCGATTCCGGTCCCTACCTCATTTACATCGATAATTTCATGAATGGTTCAACCCTGATTCCAGAACTCCTGACATAGAGGAGCGAGATCGGTCGTAATTCCGGGCATC
>CAYIIH010000036.1:0-32862 GCA_964363225.1 uncultured Verrucomicrobiota bacterium
AGCGTATTCTCCTATTCTGGCAGCGTATTCTCCTATTCTGGCAGCGTTTTCCATTATTCTGGCAGCACTTTCCAATATCCTGGTAGCGCTTCTGCGTTGCCAGTTAGCGGTTTTCCATAACTCGATAGCATTATTCCTTAAGTTGCGATGATTTAGGATTAACCTGGGAGTGCTTCTCCTTATTGATGTAGGAGCCGAATCAAAGGGAAGGAGGCTATTTCCACGATGGAACAAGCCGTTGGATGACGCGACACAATTGAAAGTCGAGATGTGGAGGCGATGGCTGGATCGCTCAGAGTCGCCGGTTTGCACAGGAGAACTGCCGATTAAGCCGACTGTGCTGTTGGTTGATTGAAAAGCATGCGGGCGAAGGTATTGAGATGGCTGGAAGCAAAGCGTTGCCTCGCACAGCACAACTGGATGCTGCCACAGGAAATAAACCTGTTCCCGACAACCGGTGTGCCGGTCTGCTGGTTTCAACATCGCACTCATTTGTCATCCGCGTTCAGTCTAATGAGAGGTGCGACAACCCTAAGGTACAATCCAATTCACCTCCCACAGTCTGAATACGTATCGCGCTTATGTGGCTCCCTATGGTTAAAGTCAAGCTCTTTTTCCCGGAAAATTGCGCATTGAATTCGATTCGTTGAAAGCTAAGGTGGGAGCGCAGGCTTGGTTCGAGTGGAGCAAACGCTCTCTTGGAATCAGGATTTGTTTCTCAATGCAACATCGATCGTGGAGATATTTGTATGCGTGTTCTGAAAATCTTATTGCTCGGCTGGCTGGTCTGTTTCGCGATGAATCTTCGGCTGGCGTGCGGTGCCGATTCAGACCTGGGCAAGGACATCGACATTCCTTACCAGAAATTCGTCCTGGCCAACGGGTTGACCTTGATCGTTCACGAAGACCATAAAGCGCCCATTGTGGCCGTGAACGTCTGGTATCACGTCGGTTCCAAGGACGAGAAGCCGGGCCGGACCGGTTTTGCCCATCTGTTTGAGCATCTCATGTTCAACGGAAGCGAGAATTACAACGATGACTATTTCCAGGTCATGGAACGAATCGGCGCCACGGACCTCAACGGCACGACCAACCCGGACCGGACCAACTACTTTGAGAACGCGCCCAAATCCGTCCTCGATATCGTGTTGTGGCTGGAATCGGATCGGATGGGACATTTTCAGGGGGCTATCACCCAGGCGCGCCTGGATGAGCAACGCGGCGTCGTCCAAAATGAAAAGCGCCAGGGGGAAAACCAACCTTACGGGCGCACGCGCGAGTTGATCGCCAAGAACACCTATCCAGCCGGCCATCCTTACTCTTGGACGACGATTGGGTCGATGGAGGATTTGAATGCCGCCTCCCTAGAGGATGTGCGGGAATGGTTCAAAACTTACTATGGCACGGCCAACGCGGTGATCGTCATCGCCGGCGATATCGACGCGCCCACGGCCCGTCAAAAGGCCGAGAAGTTTTTTGGCGACATTCCGCCCGGTCCGCCGCTGGCGAAACACGAGGCCTGGATTGCCAAGCGCACCGGAACACAACGCCAGATCATGGAAGACCGCGTGCCCCAATCCCGCGTCTATAAGATCTGGAACACGCCGCCCTATCGCTCGGTTGAGGCCGATGATTTGAATTTGATCAGCGACCTGCTGGCGTCGGGAAAGAATTCGCGCTTGTACCAGCGCCTGGTTTATCGAGAGCAAATCGCCACGACCGTCAGTTCCTACATTGATGCGCGCGAGATTGGCTCGCAGTTTTATATCGTGGCCACCGCTCGTCCGGGCGAGGACCTGGCCAAAGTGGAGAAAGCTGTGGATGAGGAACTGGCTCGTTTCCTGGCCGACGGACCGACCGAAAAGGAGTTGCAGCGGGTCAAGACGGAGTATTTCGCCGGCTTTATCCGCGGGATCGAACGTATTGGCGGTTTCGGCGGCAAATCCGATATCCTGGCCTTGAACGAAGTCTTCGGCGGCAGCGCCGACTATTACAAAGTCAGTCTGCAACACTCCCGCGAGGCGACCACAGAACGGCTGAAAAAAACAGCGCAAGCCTGGCTCTCTGACGGCGTTTATGTTCTGGAAGTGCATCCCTTCCCCGAGCTTAAGACGGCCAAGAGCGAGGTGGACCGCTCCAAGCTGCCTGAACCGGAAGCGCCGCCGGAGCCGAAATTTCCTGAGCTGCAGCGAACGACCTTGCCGAACGGCTTGAAGATCGTGCTGGCGGAACGGCATTCGATTCCGCAAGTCCTTTTCACGCTGTTGGTGGACGCCGGGTACGCAGCGGACCAATTCGGCAGCCCTGGAACTGCCGACCTGGCTATGGACATGCTGGACGAAGGGACGCAAACCCGGTCGGCGCTGCAATTGAGCGAGGAACTGGCTTTGTTGGGAGCGAACCTCAGTGCCGGCTCGGATCTGGACACTTCGAGTGTTTCTCTGTCCGCTCTCAAGGCCAACCTGGACCCTGCCCTGGAAATCTTTGGCGATGTCATTCTGCATCCGTCATTTCCCGAAGACGATTTCAAACGGCTGCAAAAACAGCAGCTTGACGCCATTCAACGGGAGAAGTTCCAGCCTTTCCAGATGGCCTTGAGGGTTTTCCCCCGCTTTTTGTACGGCGCGAATCACGCTTATGGCAATCCCTTCACCGGCTCCGGAACGACCGAGTCCGTCACCAAAATGACCCGCGCCGACATGGAGAAGTTTTATCAAACCTGGTTCAAGCCGAATCTAGCTACCCTGATTGTTGTGGGTGACACAACTCTGAGCGAAATTGCGCCGAAGATTGAGAAACTGTTCAATGATTGGAAACCAGGTGAGACGCCGAAGAAGAATATCGGCACAGTGGAGCACCATCCGAAACAGGTGGTTTACCTGATGGACCGCCCCGGCTCCATCCAGTCCATTATTTTCGCCGGGCACGTGGCCTTGCCCAAAGCCAACCCGGATGAGATCGCGATTGAATCGATGAACACCATTCTGGGCGGCATGTTCACTTCCCGGGTCAACATGAATCTGCGCGAGGACAAACATTGGTCTTATGGCGCGCACACCATCCTCGTCGGCGCCCGGGGCCAGCGGCCCTTCCTGGCGTATGCGCCGGTCCAGACGGACAAGACCAAGGAATCGATGATCGAGATTGCCAAGGAACTCCGCGGCATCCTGGGAGAAAAGCCGGTCACGGCCGACGAGTTGAGCAAGGTGCAGAAGCAACAAACGCTTGAACTGGCCGGCCTTTGGGAAACCATGGACTCGGTCAGCGGCTCGATCGGCGAAATCATTCGCTACGCTTTGCCGGATGATTATTACCGGACTTATCCTGCAAAGGTGAGGAGTTTGACGCTGCCGCTGGTGTCCGCCGCCGCGCAAAAAGTGATTCGCCCGGACAATCTGGTGTGGATCGTGGTGGGCGACCGCTCGAAAATGGAAGCCGCCGTTCGCGAGTTGGGATTTGGCGAGATTCGCCTGATCGATCCGGATGGGAATCCGATCCAGTAAGGTGGTTCCTCGCCATTTCGAAAAACTTGAAACAAAAGCAGGCTGAACCGGGTTGTAAGGATGTCGTCAGACTGCGGGCGACCTGGGAATCTGAAACTGAGTTTGAACCTGGAAATCTGAATTTTATGCCTGTCTTATCGAAGTTTTACGGAATTGTCATTCGGATGCTTTTTATCAGGCCGTTCGCGGCGCATTTCCACGCCATTTATGGCGACTCCGAAGTGCTGGTCGGCATTCAACCGGTGCGCATCATCAACGGTGACGCCCCGGAAAAAGTGCGGGAGATGGTCATGCAATGGGCCCGGGAACACCAGCAAGAGTTGCTCTTGGCGTGGAAGCGATGCGGCATGGCGCAAGCGCCGCTTGCCATCGCCCCGCTCCGCTAGCAGTCTGTCGGACTTTGACATATTCGACGGCAACCAAGCGACCGCAAACAACGTAGTTCCGGCTCTCATCGGTAATTCGTGGTCGCTTTGAGTTAGTGGGGAACTGCATTGCTTTTCTTTGCACATCTTTCGCTCACGCCACCCGTCTCGCCCCACAACCTCGGATCAATGCTGAACGGCTCCGGCGGCTCGATGGTAATCGCCTTGAAATCTGGGTGCGATGGATTCAACACGAAGTTGTCCTCGCTCGGAATGATCACGCTGGGCACGCGCAGCACCGCCGAACGTCCGCTCTGCCACCACGCCGCCCCGAGCAGTTGAGTGTTGGACGAGGCAGGAATTTGGCGCCAGTTGGGCGGAAGTTCGTCCACCCCGGCCACCAAGCGCTCGTCAAACTGCACCCGAAAGAAAACCAAATCCGGCATGTCAGTGCTGGAGTCGAAGTGCGCCAGCAACTCCAGGCTGGCGAGTGACAGCGAACCAGCAGTGTAAACCACCGCCAGGCCGGGAGGATTCCAGCGTCCGCCTGCCATCCGGGCGCCCTCACCGCGAAAGGCCCGGCCCGCTTCGGCCTGTCGGCGCTCGCAAAGCCGAAAGGCGGCCAGAATCATGAGAAAACGCCGTCTTGAATTCGCCAGAGGATGCCTTCCACCTGACGGATACCCAGCCACGTTTCCATGCATTCCAGCGGCGTCTTGCCGAGGAACACTTGCGGACGCGACTTGAGCCAGTGCGCTGCTTTCTCCTCCGTCCCCAGCAGGTGAACCGCCTGAAAAAACACGCGAATCAGCGCCAGCAATCGCTCCGACTCCGGCTGCGCCAGCGTTCCTTCCTGCATCCGGCGATGCAACGTCCGCAGCGTCAATTGCATAGGCCCAGCCAATGAATCCAGCGGCACTTCCAGACGCGCGCTCATCTCGCGCACCAAACGCGCCGGCAGACCGCGCTTCACCGCATCAATGGCCGCCTCATCCGGCAAATCGCCTAATTGCTCCATGGAAAGACGCCCGTCGGCAACCGCCGATGCTTTCGATTTGGCTGCTCGTGACGTTAAGGCGGCAACGGTTGTAGTCATATTGGCGAAACATTACTGCCAAATTGGCAGAACGCCTATCTTTTCTTGAGCGCCTTCGCGGTTTCCGAATGTGCAGATGCTGCTTTCACTCGCGATTCTTGCTATCGATCACGATGGTCACCGGACCGTCATTGGTCAGAGACACTTTCATATCAGCGCTGAAAATGCCGGTTTCAACAGGCTTGCCCAGGTCTGCGGTCAGCTTGCGGAGGAAGGCCTCGTAAATGGGGATGGCTACTTCGGGCCGAGCAGCACGGCTGTAAGAGGGGCGGTTGCCTTTCCTGGTGCTGGCGAACAACGTAAACTGGCTGATGACAAGGATTTCGCCCTGCACCTCCTGCACGGAACGGTTCATCACGCCGTCAGCGTCGTTGAATATCCGCAGCCGCACGATTTTCCCGCTCAGCCATTCGAGGTCTTCGGCGGTATCGGCTTCCTCGATGCCCAAGAGCACGACCAGACCCTGTCGAATGGCGCCTTTAACTTCGCCTGCAATGGCGACGCCGGCTTCAGAAACACGTTGAATCACCGCTCTCATCGGTTCATGAAATATCCAGGTTTGCCACTTCCATGCCGAGCAGGCAGACGTCATCGGCAAAAGCGGCACCATGAGAAACCTTTCGTATCTCATCCAACAATTCATCGAACAAACTGCTGGCGGAGAGGCGGTTACGTTTTTGCACCTCGGAAAAGAGCCAATCCGGGCTCAACACATCCTCTTTTCCTTCGACATCATAGAGGCCATCCGTGAAGAGCAGGACAAGATCCTCGGCTGCCAGAGCGCATTGAAACGTCGGATAGACCGAACCCTCGAACAAACCGAGCGCCGGCCTGGGCTTGGCGTCGGTGCCTTTCATGAACTCGACCTGTCCGGTGCGGCGATGCACCAGCAAAGGTTTGGGATGCCCGGCATTGGCATAGCAGATTTCTCGGCTGGCCAAATCTGCCACTAGATAAAACGCCGTCGTAAACATGGGAGTGCCGGTCTGTTTGAGGATGGCCATGAGATCGCGGTTGATTTGAGCAAGCAGATGGCCGGGATCGGCGGCCTGCGGCGTCAGTTCTTCGACCAAAGCCCGCAGAATGGCGGTCACTAGGGCTGACCGCACGCCATGGCCCATGACATCGCAGATAAAAACGCCGGCTTTGGTATCGGAGAGAGCCACCACATTGAAAAAGTCGCCGCCCACTGCGCCCGTGGGAAAATAACGATGGCTGAAGTGCAGCAGGCTTTCGGCCGGCGCCACCCCGCGCGGGAAGGTCGGATATTGTTGCGGCAGAATGGCTTGTTGAATTTCACGGGCCATGCGCAAGTCATCCTCCATCTGCTCGTTCTTCAGGCGTAATTCCTCCCGGTGGCGCGCCAGTTCCATGGTCGCGCTCCGGATGCGCTCTTCGGATCTCTTTCGTTCCGTGATGTCCCAGAAAATCCCCTGCAAACCAATGATCTGGCCCTGGGCATCGTAGAGAGGTGTCTTGACGACGTTGACGTAAATCTTGTCTCCGCCGGGCGGTTGATGTTCCTCGACGGTTTCAAAGAGCTTGCCCGTTTCCAGGATGACTTGGTCGTCTCGCTGGTATTTGGCGGCCAAATCGGGGGGAAAAAAGTCGAAATCAGTCTTGCCGACGATTTCCTCCAATGGTTTGCCCAGGGTCTGGCAAAAGCGTTGATTGGCGAAGGTGAATTGCTCAGCCAGATTTTTACGAAAAATGTTCTGCGGAAGGGTTTCCACCAGCGAATGATAAAGGGCTTCCGAATTGCGCAGGCTTTCCTCGACCCGTTGGCGTTCCGTCGTATCCTCGACGGTTCCCTCGTAATACCGCAGTTCGCCCTGGCCATCGCGGACCGCGCGGACATTCTCGGAAATCCAGATCGCGCTGCCATCCTTGCGGTAGATTTGGGACTCGAAGTTGGTCACGACGTCATGTTTCTCCATCAACCGGATGAATTCAGACCGGCGATTCGGATCGACATAAAGGTCGCGGCCAATATTCGTCAGGCTGGAAATCAACTCTTCGGGCGCACTATAGCCATAGATGCGCGCCAAGGCACGGTTGGCGCTCAGGTAACGGCCTTCGGGAGTGGTTTGAAAGATGCCTTCCACGGTGTTCTCGAAAATGCCGCGGTACTTCTCTTCCGCTTGGAGCAAGGCAACCTCCGCGCGCTTGCGTTCAATGGCGTAGCGGATGGACCGGACCAGCAAATGACTGTCGATTTCCCCTTTGACCAGGTAATCCTGGGCGCCTTCATGGACGGCGCTGACCGCCATCGTTTCGTCATCCAGACTGCTGAGGACAATAATGGGCAGGTGCGGCGCTTGGGCGCGCACTTTTGCGAATCCTTCCAGGCCGTTGCTGCCGGCCAGGGAGAGGTCGAGGAGGATGACATCGATGTTGCCCTGGACCAAGCGTTGCGCTCCGGCCGAGAAGGAGGCCGCGCATTCCACCTCAATCCGCGTTTGTTTGGCGGCGTGCAGCATCACCCGCATCAGATCCGCGTATTCGGGGACGTCCTCGAACAGCAGAATGTTGATCGTGTTCTCGTTCATGGAGTGTTAAAACAGGCTCTTAACGGGAGCATGGCAAAAGTTAGGCAAACAGTGCAAAATCTGTCTTATCATTCGGGCCTGAACATAATACTGTCAACCGAAAGCGCTTGAAGCCGAAAAGACAGAAATGGTTGTTTGCTCTGCTGGCCGTGACGGTGATTCCGCTGCTGGCTTTCAGCGGATTGGAAGCAGGATTGCGCATCTTTGGGTATGGCTTTCCGGTCGATTTCTTTCTCAAGGGCAGATTCTTAGACAAGACAGTGGTGATCGAAAATGAAAAATTTGGCTGGCGCTTTTTCCCGCCGTCCTTGGCGCGCACGCCGCAGCCGCTGCTTCTGCCGGCGGAGAAGCCAGCCGGCGTCTATCGCATTTTTGTCTTGGGCGAATCGGCAGCCATGGGCGATCCGGAGCCGGCCTTCGGCTTGGCTCGCATGGTCGAAACGCTGCTGCGCGCGCGATATCCCGGCGCACGGTTCGAGGTCGTTAATGCCGCCATGACCGCCATCAACTCACACGCGATTCTGCCCATCGCCCGGGATGGCGCGAAGCTGGAGGGTGATTTGTGGATTGTCTATATGGGCCATAATGAAGTGGTCGGCCCGTTTGGAAGCGGAACTCTTTTTGGACCTCAAGCGCCGAGCCTGGCCTTGGTCCGCGCCCGCTTGGCGTTGCAGGCGACCAAGACGGGGCAATGGCTCGAGGATTTGCTTCGCTATGGTGGCGTGGCCGGCGCGCAGCCCGGTTCCTGGGAAGGAATGGAAATGTTTATGGAACAACGGGTGCGGGCCGACGATCCCCGGATGGCCGTGGTGTACCATCATTTCCAGAGCAATTTGGAGGCGATTTTGAAGGCTGGGAAAAGGGCTGGCGTTGGCCTGATACTATGCACCGTCGGCGTCAACTTGAAAGACTCGCCGCCGTTCGCTTCGCAGCATGGGCGCCCTTTAAGCAAAGTTGAAAATGCCGCATGGGAAAAGGCCTATCAAGCCGGCATTAAGCTGGAATTGGAGCGGAAATTCACCGAGGCCGGGCAGCGTTATGCGGAGGCGGGGCGCATTGATGCTCATTTTGCCGAGCTGCAGTTTCGTCTGGGTCGATGCCTGGAAGCATCAGGCCAGCATGCCGAAGCGCGCCGACATTATGAACGGGCTTGTGACTTAGACACCTTGCGATTCCGCGCGGACTCCCGGATTAATGGCATCATCCGCCAAACCGCCTCGAGGGCAACGGCGGGGAAGGCGCATGCCGTGCATTTTGTAGATGCGCAGGCAATCTTCGCCCGGCACAGCCTGCATGGTCTTCCTGGAAATGAACTCTATTTCGACCATGTTCACCTCAATTTTGCGGGCAATTACCTGCTGGGACGGGCCTTGGCCGAAAAAGTGGCGCAAATTCTGTCGAAAGAAACCTCCAGACTGCCGAAGGCCGAGGCGCGCTGGCTTTCCGAAACGGAATGCGCCGAGCGTCTGGCGTTCACGGCCTGGGACCGGTATCAAGTGCTGGCGGAGATGCAGCGGCGCATGTTGGAGCCACCGTTCACGAACCAACTGAATCACCGGGAACGCCATCAAAAGCTCCGGCTGGAGATGGCGGCGTTGCTCAAAGAAATGCGCGCTCATTTGCCGGAAATGAAGGAGCAGTACCGCCGCGCTATTGCCCTGAATCCAGCGGATTGGGTGCTGCGTGATAATTTCGGGAAGATGCTGCGGGCGAATGGAGAAGCGGGCGGAGCCATTGACCAGTGGCGGGAAGTGGTCCGATTGATGCCCCATTACGTCGAAGCCTACGACAGTCTGAGCGATGTTTTGGAAAGCCAGGGCAATATGGCGGAAGCCAAGCTCTATTTCTCGGAGGCCGTGCGGATCAAACGCGATGGGGTCGCGGCCCTGAACGGCCTGGCCATGCGCCCGAACAAAGCAGGCCGGCTCGAAGAATCCGCACAACATTTCCGCGCCACGTTGCAGTTGGACCCCGCCATTACCACCGTCCCAACCGGCCTGGAGACGGCTTTGGGCCAGCAAACAAAATGAAATAAAGCGCGCCGCGGGGCAGACGTCACGGTTGCGCCTCAACCAAAAGCTGACAGGGCGAGATCAGGCGGAGCCTTGAAATACCGCTCGCCACAACACCGTGGATCGACACCTGTCTGTGCCATACCGGCAAGCTGTAGGTCTTGCCCTGTCGTCGATAAAAGACGGTTCATGAGGAGCATAACAAAGTTTGACGCAGCAATTATCACTTCGTAACGTGGCTCTATGCTTCTCCGCATTTTGGCGTGCTTTCTAGGCCTGGCAGTTGTTGCGTTTGCAGACGACATATCGCTGGTTCGGATCAGCGAGAACTGGCGGTATTTCAAGGGGATAGCTGAACCTTCCAATCCGGTGGCAGCCTGGACACGGCTTGATTTCAATGATGATTTGTGGCTGACCGGGCCTTCGGCCTTCACCGCCAATTATGGTTCTTACAATGAGGCGACCGTGCTCACTGATTTCTGGTCCTCATATTCGAGTGTCTATTTCCGGAAGAAATTCAACGTCAGCGATCCCGCTGCCATCAAGTGGCTGATCCTGCGGGTGGATTATGACGATGGCTTTGTGGCATACCTGAATGGACAGGAGATTGCCCGCCGCGGTCTGGCAGGCGCACCGGGCACCCCGCCGTCCTTTAGTGCTACGGCTGCCGGCCATTACCGGAAAGGCCTGGAGGAGATCGACGTTTCTGGGTTCACCAATCTGCTTGCGGCCGGGGAAAACATTCTCGCATTGCAGGTGCATAATTCGGGCCCGTTTGATTACAGCTTTTGCCTGGCACCGGAATTATTGGCGAATTTCACGCGGGGTCCCTTCCTACAGAGCGCCTCGATTGACGGCATGCTGGTCGTATGGAAAACCCATTTGCTGGCCAGCAGCGTGGTCGAATTCGGAACCAGCCCCGATCTGGGATCAGAGATGGTCCTGGCCGAATTGACCACCAACCACGTGGTGGCTTTGACCAACCTGTCGTCGGGCACAACGTACTATTACCGCATCAAAAGCTCGGCGGCGGAGCAGACGGCGACCAGCGCGGTGGCTACGTTTCGCACTTTTGAAACCACGGGGCCAGTCAGTTTCATCGTGGTGGGCGATACGGGGTCCGGGGCGGTGCCGCAGCATGAGGTGGCGCGGGTGATGAAGAACCTGGGCGCCGATTTTGTTTTCGAGGTGGGAGACCTGATCTACCCCTACTACGAGGCCTGGCAGGAGCAGGTTCGCGTCTTCAGTATCTATGGACCGCAGATGCGCACGACCCCGTTTTTCTACGCCATCGGCAATCACGATTTGTATGCCAATCGAACGGATTACTTCAACGCATTTTATTTGCCCACCAACCTGGTGACCGGCACGGAGCACTTTTATTCGTTTGAGCATGGTGACGCGCATTTCGCGGTGCTGAATACTGATCTGGAGACCGGCAGCGACTATAGCGTTGGCAGCCCTCAGTACCTGTGGCTGGAAGCCGACCTGGCCGCCACGTCCAAGCCCTGGAAATTCCTTTTCTTTCACCACGTGATCCGCAGTTCGGGACCGCACCGCTGGGATGATTATAATCGTAATGCCATTCTGGACACCGCGGAGCTGCAAAGATCGATTGGCCTGCTGGCGGCCCGTTACGGCGTTCAAGTCATTTTTACGGGCCACGATCACCTGTACGAACGTCTCAACCCGCTCAACGGTGTCCACACCGTCATCACGGGCGGCGGCGGCGCCAGTCTTTATAGCCTCTACCAACGTGACATTGGCAGCGCTCAAGTCTGGTCGCGCTACCACTGCGTCAAAGTCGTCCTGGATGGCGACACCCTGCAAATGCAGGCCGTCGATAACAAAGGCGAAGTGTTCGATTCCATGTCCATTGCGCGCACGCTGCCACTGCCCCAGCGGTACCAGGCTGCGTGGCATTCGCCCGTCATTGAGTCCAAGCCGGCGGATGACTTTGATGGCAACATCAACAACCAGCGATTTGATCTTGTGGGCACGCCGATCCCGACTCGGGCGGGCCAATTCTCCAACCTCGGCCAGGTTTACGTGAACAATGATCAGGACCGGTTGTACATCGGGCTGGCCCAAGTGATGATCTATCCGACGAACAATATCTTTCTGTTTATCGAATCACCGCGGCAAACGGGTGTGACGAATCTGGCGGGGATCGGAAATGGCGTGATCGATCCGGATGGGCAAGGGGTGGATGGATTGGATTTACTGGAGAACCTATCCTTCACCAACTTTGTCCCGAGCATCGCCTGTCTCCTGGGCGATGAGTTTGGGGACGCGTCATACCGGTTTTTTGCCCGGCCCGGTCTGGCTTTGAATGTGGGGCAGGGCATCTTCCTGCTTGATCCAGGGATAAGCGACGTCTGGGGCACCCGGTTGCAGCAGTTCAACCGTTCACCACAAAACGGCGCTACGCAGGGCGAACAGAATGCCGACTTCATAGAAATCTCCATTCCCTTCAGCGCATTTGGCGGCCTTCGGCCGGGAGATGTCATCAAACTGGCCGCCGTGGTTGGCGGCAGCGCCTTCCACACCAACCTCGACCAGCAAACCCGCCAATTGGATTCGTCGGCTTTAGGCTGTTCTCTGACCGGGACCGGCGAAGGCCCCGTGATTCTGGAAGGAGTAGCGGTGCAACTGGCTGATGATCCAGACCCTGATTCCGATGGCTTGAGCACCGCCGAGGAAATCAGACTCGGCACCGATCCTTTGAAGGCGGACACCGATGGCGACCAATTGCTCGATGGCTGGGAAATTGCGCATCAACTGAACCCGAAGTCGGCACTGGGCGATCATGGCGGCACGGGCGATCCGGATGGCGATCAATCTGATAATGCGCGCGAGCAATTGGCCGGCACCGACCCGTACGATGCAAATTCGGTTTTCAAAGCGATGGCGCGGTCCCTTGGCAATCAAAAGCTTCGGCTGGAATGGCCGGCTGTGCCTGGCCAGAGGTACCAATTGGAGTACTCAACCAACCTGGCTGCAGGCTTTCGCAACGTTCCCGGTATGATCGCTCCGGTTACGGCCATATCTCCCAGGGAAGCCTTTGATGAAGATTTATCGGGATTGGAACCGATTCCGGCAAGCCGGTTTTACCGGGTTCGCTTGGTGCCGTAATGAGGGTTGAACAGTCTCGCCGTTTACCGCACCACAAGCCGGTAAAACTGCGCCCGGCCGGAAGGCATGATGGTAACAGAACCATGTGGTGGGAGAACCTGTCGTTGGCAGAAACGTTGTCGGAAGAAGAATGGCAAGGGAGGCGAGTCTCCCGATCGGGAGTTGTCCAGTCTTGCAATGGAGGACTTTCTGGCGTGGGAGCCGAACAGGTCCTCGCCAGCCGACGCGAGGCGGCGGCGGTCTTCACCGCCGGTCGAGCCGCGAGACTCGATGCGCCGGGGCGGAGAATCGTGACCTCAGGCCGCCAGGCGTTCGTAGCCGTGATGAAGTCCGGCTACTTGGGGAAATGCAACGATCTTTCCCTCCTCCGGTCCCTGCAACAGTCGGGGTTCCGGAGCAGGGAACACACGCTCAGGGCAGTTCCTCAGTCGGCTGGCGCATCCTACCCTACATCCCGGGATAGAGGGTCGTATTGTAGAGGGACGGCTGTTCCAGCGGACGGGCGTTCGCGTAGATGCAGCACCCGCGCGAGCCAAACAAGATGACCTCCTCGCGGCTGTCACCCCACACGTCCGCCGCCAGGCCATAGCAGTCAGAATAGAAGTCTCTTTCCCCGGGCAACGGCGCCACCTGCAACGGCAGCAGATCCACGACTTCGCCCTGTCCGTTGTAGATGCGTGCGGGCTGGCCAGCACCCTGCTTTTCCACCGAGAAGCCATAGACCAGCACACACTCCGGCTTCCCCGGCCCGAGCCACTGGATTAACCGGGTGGCGATGCACCATTCTCCTTTCTCCATCTGCCGGCGCCACAGTTCGCGCCCGTCGAGGTCGTAGAGATAGAGGATCGCCCAGGCGTTTGCGTCCCGGCGATGGGTGGAGACCGGGGTGCGATCGACCACCATGCATTGCAGCGGAGTGTCGGTGCGGAAATGCCCGGCCACGACGTGTTGGGCCTCGCCCAAGGGATGATGCCAAAGCTCCGTCCCCTCCGTGCCCAGGCAATGGATGCCGCCATTGCCGAAGAGCAGCCGCCACGGGCCATTCGGCGGCTTGACGAGGTGGGCCGCATCCTGATGTGCGCCGCGGGCGTCCTGTTGGAACAGGACCTTGCCATCGTGATCGATCAGGGCGAAGCCGATGAACACTTCGTCCCGACCATCCCCATCAACGTCCGCGATGGCCGGATAATGCCCGACTGAACCGGCGTAGTGCCAGAGCACCTTCCCCTCGTGCGAAACACCCCACATGTTCCAGTAGCGGTCTTTGACGACCAGATCCTCGCGCCGGTCGCGGCCGGTCAGGTTGGCGAAGAGGAAGCTGTCGTCCGCCGGGGCCGGCAGGACCACGTGGGTCTTCTCCCGTCCTGTGTGGCCATCGAGCACCACCATCATCGCGTTGCCGTCGTATTGGCTGGCCCGTTCGCGGACCGTTTGAGCGGAGGGCGCCGGCGCATCCCGATAAACCGCCTGGCGCACGTAGAGCACCTCGTTCGTTCCGTCGCGATCCCAGTCATAGATCTGCACGGGCAGGTCGGCATAACACCGGCCGTTGTCTTTGGAGGACGTGCCGTTCTGCCAGAGGATCTCGCCCGCGAGGGTCGTGGCGGTGAGCGCGCTGATGCTGCGCGGACCGTAGAGGTTTTGCACGAACAGCAGGTCCGGCGCGCCGTCGCCGTTGAGGTCGCCGATCCGCACCGTCTCGGAGAGAAACTCTTTCCCGACGATGCGGCTGACCAGATGGACGGTTTTGGGACTGTCCGCGGGCGCGGCATGAGCGTGGTTCATAGCCATGATGGCAACCGTCAACAGAAGCAAACTAGCGCGAGGAAACATAGTCGAATTGGGTCTGTGTTTTGAACGGAGCTGAGAGTGAGCCTTGCCGGTGCCCAAGTCAACTGCCCTGGAAGACCATTGATCTTTGCTTTGGTCGAATCACCGCGCCGGGGAAAGTTCGAGGATGTTCGGCGTCAGCGGCACGGTGAGGCGATTGCCGTCCCATTGCGCTCCGAGTGCTTTGGTCTGCCAACGCGCCTTTGCAAGCTCAATGAGCACCGGCAAATCGGACGCGCGATCCGCCTGGATGAGGATGGTTCCATCTGCCTTGGCCGTCAGATCCATCATCACGTCGTGCAGATGCACGCGCGTGATCTTCGCCTCCGGCCAGTCCCGCGGGAGCCGGGGTTGCATCTTGAATCCAGTCGGGGTCGGCTCGAAACCCAGGAAGCCGTAAAGCATGACCTGCGGCACGAGGATGCTCTCGAAGAACTCCTTGTCCAAACCCAGCCCGCCCGGAACGTTGCCGCCCTGCATCGTGCCGCGCGCCGGATCTTTGGCGTAGTAGGCGCGATACCCACCCTCGGCCTGCGTCTCATCGAACCAGACGAGGATTTCCTGGAGACGCTTCCACGCATCGTCGGGGCCATCGACCTTCAAGCGGCACATCAGGTCGTGATAGGAGAAGCCCAGCACCCCGCCGCCGTCCTGCACTTGATAGCCCCACGGGATGCTCTCGGGGCTCGACCAAGCCCAGAAGTAGTAATCGAGGTTGCGCTTGGTCGTCGCCCGCGGGCCGAAGCGCCAGTGGTAAATGTCGGCCGCGGTGGAGGTGTCGCTCTCGACAATCCGCCGGCCGCTGATCCAGTCACGGATGCTGCGGGCCTGCTCGGCCGTGGCAAAGTCGTAACAGACGGCCTCGTTGTTGAGGAAGGTCCAGCCGTAATCGTGCATGACGCCATCGAGGTCCACGGTGCCAAAGCGACCGGTCGCCGGGTTCCAGAAGCGTTTCGTGCCGTAGTCCTTGACCGCTTGCGCGTGCCGGCGCAGGTCGGCGGGGTCGAACGCATCGGCGCCGGTGGCCACGCCCCATTCCGGGTGAGCGGCAATTCGCTCTTCGAGATCGGCCAGGTCCAGCAGGGTGTCGTAGTAATAGATCGTCGCCAACGCGTCTTCGCCGCCAAAGGGGAGCAGGTCCCAGTAGTTTCCGCCGATGCCTTCGCCGGTGACGATCTGCTTCTTCCCATCGGCCGTCTGCCGGACTCCGCTGCGCCCCTCGTGGCCGGGCCAGGTCGTGTAGATGCACTTCCGGTTGCGGGTGTCGAACTCGCGCATGGTAAAGCGCATGGCCGTGCGCACGCGAGCGATCTGGTCGCGCAGGAAAGCCAGGTCTCGCGACCAGGCGAAATAGTCATGCACACCGCGGATGAAGTTCGGGTTGTTGATCGGGTGGCGCGTGTCGCAGGCGCTGTGGAAGGACTTGATCACGACCTTGGCGGGGCCGGGATTGTCGAACCCGATGCGCAGGCCTGTGATCGTGCCTGTCCACCCTGGTACGCGATAGACCGGAATCATCGTGCGCGTCTCAACCCGCGCCAGGTTCATCTGACCGGCCCCGCCGCCCATGGGCATGTAGGTGTGGATGCCGCCTCCCGCCGTGGCGGGGGCGAAGTAGAACCGATGATCCGGGCCAAACTCGGCCTTCTCTTGGGTCGTCCACTCGACGTAGCAGCTCGCCCGCTCCAGCCCTTCGGCCCACCAGTTCAAGCGCAGCCAAGGTCCGTGGCGCGCGGGCATCTCGAACGCCGGGCTTTGCGCGCCGGCTTTGGGTTCCGTCAACTCAATGACCCAGCCCTTTTCGTTCACCTCTCCGGCCTTCGCGCGGGTGACCACCCACCGCTCGGGCGTGGCGCGGGGTGCGTCGTATCCGGCGACGCCCGTCCCCCGGAAGTGCCACCCGATGCCGCCAGCCTGCGTCCAGAGCGGAAAAGGCCAGCCCTCGGCGTGAGCCAGACCGTCGTGCTGGTGGGTGTTGACGTAGCCCTCGGTGTTGATGCCGCGACCCGCCAGCGCCGCGGCCCACCGCCCGCGCATCTTCTCCAACTCCGCCCCCGAGCCGCGGGCCGGCCAGAGGGTGGACATGGGCATCCACTCATCCCACAGCGTGATCAACGGCCCGGCCGGCTGATAGTGCAGCCAGTATAACTCCCGCAGCAATTGCATCGGCTGGTCGTGGCCGGGCACGACAAACCGCGGGAAATCCTCCGGCACGGCCATCGCCGGGCGCACGGGTGCCTCCTGCGCCCCGGAGAGGCCGATGCCAACGAGCACCAGGGTGGAGACGGCGAGCAGTTGGCGGGTGGTACTTTGGCTCTTCACGGTGAGGCGGAGAGTATTTTGGGCAGGCTGCCACACGCAAGAGCAATCCAACCCCGTGTGCAGACGCTGGTCTTGCCATCGGTGTGCGTCAGCACCCATTCGCCTTTGGAGAATGCTTTCTCCACGCCGAGTCTCGCGACGACCAAGGTGACCGGCACGTCCTTGGCTGCAGACAGGTCGTAGCGGAACTTCACTTCGCGCGGCCCGCTTTTCCAGGCCTGGAATCTGAAGATGGCGGTAACAACGTTCCAAAGAGTATGTGCTTTCATGGCCTGTAATCCTGACTGATTCGGCACCGGGCGTCTTCCAACAGACGCTCATTCAGCCTCAGCTCTTCAACCGTTTCCGCGAGGGGAGTCCTGTTTGGTTTCGCTTTGATGAATGGATTGGTGACGAAATGAATCCAATCATGCAGCGCATGAAGACCATCGCCACCGCTGTCCTTGGGAACGTCTCCGTCAGACGACGCAGCAACTGGAACGAGACGCGAGCCGTCAAGGCCGCATTGATTCTCGGCTTGGCCCTGGTGAACCCCAGCCTGGCTTCAGTTTACGCCGCCACCGTCGTCCTCGGCGGTTCTGCCGTGGCAGGAATCGAGCCGCTGCCGCAAGTCGATGCCGAGCATCCCGACCATCCGGTGCTAGGCCGCTACTTCGCCAAGACGCGATACGAGCCGGCGCCACTGCCGAAGTTCGAAACCACCCGGGACAAGCTGCCGTCGCCGACCTACGACGAGAACACGAACTGGGTGGCCATGTACTGGAAGTCGTGGGAACTGGCCTTCCGCAATTTCCACGAGCCGGCGCCTGGCTCCGGTTACGTTTCACAGTTTATCGATGCGGCGTTCAACCAGAACATTTTCCAGTGGGACACCTGCTTCCTGACGATGTTTTGCAACTACGCCCACCCGCTCGTGCCCGGCATCGGCTCGCTTGACAACTTCTACCGCAAGCAATACCCCGATGGCGAAATCGCGCGCGAGATTGACCGGACGACGGGCGCGACGTTCCAGCAGTGGCGCAACGCCGAGCGCAAGCCGCTCTTCACGCGCTGGGGCTGGAGCGGTTCGCCCGCGGACGTGGTTTATCGCGACCGGAACGCGCCGGCTCAGCCGCCGTTCCTAACGTTGGATGCCCTCAACCATCCCATCTTCTCGTGGGCGGAACGCGAGTATTTCCGCGTCACCGGCGACCACCAGCGCATCGCGCTCGTTTATGAGCCGCTGGTCCGTTACTACCGCGCGCTCCAGGAATACCTCCGGCAAGGCAACGGCCTCTACATGACGGACTGGGCCAGCATGGACAACTCGCCACGCAACGTGCATCTCGCCAAGGGCGGCTGCGCGGTCGATACTTCCAGCCAAATGGTCCTGTTCGCCAACGATCTAGCCGTGTTCGCTGGCATTCTGGGGAAAAAGAAGGAAGCCGCCCAGTTCAAACGCGAAGCCGTCGAAACCGCCGCGCGAATCAACAAGCTCATGTGGGACCCGGATCGGAAGTTCTATTACGACCTAACTTGGGAAGGCACGCGTGTGCCGGTGAAAACGATTGCCGGCTTCTGGCCGCTGATCGCCGGCATTCCCACGAAGGCGCAGGCTGATGCTCTCGCCGCCGAGCTGCAAAACACGAATACCTTCAATCGCGCGCATCGCGTCCCGACTCTCGCTGCCGACCAGCGGGGCTACGATCCCCGCGGCGGCTACTGGTGCGGCGCGGTCTGGGTGCCCACCGACACGATGGTCATTCGCGGTCTCGAACGCTACGGCCACAACCCGCTCGCCCGCGACATCGCGCTGAATCACCTGTCCTGCATGGGTGTGGTGTTCAAGCAGACGGGGACGGTTTGGGAGAACTACGCGCCGGACTCGCTCGCTCCGGGCAAGCCCGCCAAAGGCGATTTCGTCGGCTGGACTGGCATCGGGCCGATTGTCTATCTGCTCGAATTCGCCATTGGCCTGACGCCGGACGCGCGCTCCAACACGCTCACTTGGAAGCCGACCTCCTCCAAGAAATCCGGCTGCGAGCGCTACCGCTTCAACAGCCACGTCGCCGACCTCCTCGCCACGCCCGACGGAAACCAGTGGAACCTCCGCGTGCATTCCGACGGCGACTTCACGCTCAAAGTGGCTCTTGGCGGGCGTGAGAAAACCTTTGCGGTCCAGAAGGGCGACAACGTGTTTGCGATCTCAGCACCATCATTATGAACCATACCAAACTCACGACCCTCGCGCTGGCGGGATTGTTCTGCGCTTCGTTGAGCGCAGCCCCCGGCCGATTCACGCAGTCCCTCGACGGCCCATGGCAAATCGAGGACGGCAAGTCGCCCACGGAAATACCCGCGGCTTTCACTCACACCGTCCCCGTGCCCGGATTAGCGAATCTGGCCAAGCCCCCGTTCCCCGACGTGGACAAGTTCATCAGCCGCGAGAACCTGGCCAACCGCATTCGCTCGAAGCTTTCGCCGGCCGAGTGGCTGACCAACTATTGGAAAGGCAAGGTGGATCAGGACCGCGACTATTTCTGGTATCGCAAGACCTTCCACGCTCCCGCCGTGCGCGACGTGGCCTTGCTCAAGATTAACAAGGCGCAGTTCGGCACCGCGGTCTGGCTCAATGGCCAGAAGCTCGGCGAGTATGCCGGCTGTTTCACGGCCAGCTATTTCCACCTCGAAAAAGCCATCCGTTGGGGCCGGGAAAACACGCTCGTCGTCCGCATCGGCGCGCATCCCGCCGTGCTGCCGGACAATTATCCGACCGGCTCGGACTTCGAAAAAATCAAGTGGACGCCCGGTATCTACGACAGCGTGTCTCTGTTTTACTGCGACAATCCTGCCATCGAGACGTTGCAGGTCGCTCCGCGCATCGCCTCGAGTGAGGTCGTGGTGCAGACCAAGGTGAGGAACCATGGCACCGCGCCTGCTACCGCGTCGCTCGCACACACCGTCAAGACGTGGAAGAGCGGCAAGCAGGTCGCCGCGAGCGCGCCCGAAACCATCCGCCTTCAACCCGGCGAAGAAAAGGTTTTCACGCAGACGCTGAAAATTCCCGACGCGCACCTCTGGTCGCCGGAAGATCCGTTCCTTTACGTCGTCGAGTCGAACACGGGCGGCGATTCGGTGACGACGCGGTTTGGCATGCGCGAGTTCCGTTTCGACGCTGCGACCAAGCGCGCCTATCTGAACGGCAAGGTCTATTACCTGCGCGGGTCGAACATCACGCTGCACCGCTTCTTCGAAGATCCGCTCTGCCGGGACCTGCCGTGGAAGGAGTCGTGGGGGCGCCAGCTCCTCGGCGAACTGCCGAAAAAAATGCACTGGAACTATTTTCGGTTCTGCATCGGCCCGGTGCCGGACCGCTGGTTGGACATCTGCGACGAGGAAGGCCTGCTCATCCAAAACGAATTCTTCGTCTGGACCGGCGGCCCTGGCTGGTACCAGGGCTATTCCCGCACCCACGACGCCGACGAGATGATCCGCCAATACCAGGACTGGATGCGCGACAACTGGAACCATCCCAGCGTGGCGGTCTGGGATGCCAACAACGAAACCAAGGACGACATTTTCGGCGCGAAAATTATTCCCGCCGTGCGCGCGCTCGACCTCTCCGACCGCGCCTGGGAAAACAGCTACAACAAACCTGCCGGGCCGAACGACCCGGTGGAACACCATCCCTATCTCATGAGCAGCGGCCATCGCGGCAAGCTGACGTTCAGCATGACCCATCTCGAGACGATGGACAGCAAGGCGCGCAAAGGCGTGCTGCCTTCCGACACGAACCCGCCCCTCATCAACGAATACGGCTGGCTCTGGCTCAACCGCGACGGCTCGCCCACGTTGCTCACGGAAAACGTCTATGCCCAGCTCATGGGCACCAACGTCACCGCCCGCCAGCGGCTCGACATGTATTCCTATCTGCTGGGCGCCAAGACCGAGTTCTGGCGCGCTCACCGCCAGTACGCCGGCATCATTCACTTCGTCTATCTCACGTGCAGCTATCCGGGCGTCTATACCGCCGACCATTTCAGCGATGTGACGAAGCTGAAGCTGGATCCCGCCTTCGCCGACTACCTGGCCGAGGCTTTCAAGCCGCTGGGCGTCTATATCAACTTTTTCCAGCCAACGCTCCAGGCCGGCACCACGCGCGAGTTCACCGTGATGATGGTGAACGACGAAGCCAAGCCCCTGAGCGGACAACTGACTCTCTCGTTGGAAACCAAATCCGGCCAAGTGCTGGCGCGCTCGCAACAAGCCTTCGCCCTCCCGGAGCTTGGCTCGCAGAGCTACCCGATGTCGCTGTCGCTCCCCAAGGCCGCGGGTGACTGCATGTTGAAGGCCGTCGCTCGTCCGCAAGGTCGAAGCGCCAAGCAGGCTACGGTCTGCCGACGCTGGCTCTCCGTGACCGAATAGACAACAAGCGGCGGGCAGGAAGCCAGCTTCCATCCCAAGCAACACGTGGAGCCGGGATTCCTGACTTATTGATCTTTCTTCCTGGTCTCGTTGGATCGGATTACCTCAGCCGATTCAAGATAGCCAACGCTTGCCATCCCGAGCGTGGCACCCAGCCGTAAGGCAGCCATTTCGGGAAGATTGTCATAAAGTCAAGAACCTACCCTTTAAGGACGGACTGAGTCCGGCGACTAGGATTGGACAAAGCCAGACGGTAATGGTTACTGTGATCTCCATGAGATCATTCTTGGGCCTGGCGGTCTTGCTTCTGCTGGTTGCGGCCTTGGGCGCGGAGGCGGATGAGGTCGTTTTCGCGGTGCGCCAGCCCAAGGGGCCACATTGGTACGAGAATTTTGGCCATGCCGTCACCGACGTGAACCGGATCGCCTATGGCGCGGGCGGCCGCCTCTGCCGACTTGATCTCCAAACCGGGGTGGTGACCGTCCTGGTCAATGATCCTGCTGGCGCCGTGCGCGATCCCCAAGTGCATTATGACGGCCAGAGAATCCTCTTCTCCTATCGCAAAGGCGGCTCGCCCTATTACCAGCTTTATGAAATCAACGCCGACGGAACCGGCTTGCGGCAGGTCACCTGCGATCCGTTCGACGACTTGGAACCGTCCTATCTGCCCGACGGTGGCATCGTCTTCTGTTCGAGCCGGTGCAATCGCTTCGTGCCGTGCTGGTATGTTCAGGTCGCCACCCTCTACCGCTGCGAGGCGGACGGGAAAAGCATCCGCCCGCTTTCCTCGAACATCGAACAGGACAACACGCCTTGGCTGCTGCCCGACGGCCGCGTGCTCTACACGCGCTGGGAATACGTGGACCGGTCCCGGGAGCATTTCCACCATCTCTGGACGATGAATCCCGACGGTACGGGTCAGATGACCTTGTTCGGCAACCTGCATCCGGGTGACGTTTATCTCGACGCCAAACCCATCCCTGGCCGGCGCGAAATCATCATGGTCAACTCTCCCGCCCACGGGCAGCAGGAGCATGAAGGGCGAATCGCGCTCGTGCGGCTGGATCTAGGCGCGGACACGCGGGAGGCCCAAACCATCCTGAATCCGGGCAAGGACTTTCGTGATCCGTCTCCGCTGTCGGCCGACGCCTTCCTCGTGGCCCAGCAAACCCGGTTGTTGCTCATGAACCGCCGGGGCGAAACGCGGGAGCTGTACCGGTTGGCCGGCGAATTGGCCGAGGGCGGCACCTGGTTGCACGAACCGCGACCCCTTCAATCCCGGCCGCGCGAACCCGTGATTCCACCGCGGCACAATCTGAGTGCGGCCACGGGACAACTCGTGGTCTTCGACATTTACCGGGGCCGCAACATGGACGGCATCGCGCGCGGCGCCATCAAGCAGCTCCTGATCCTGGAGAACCTGCCCAAACCGGTGAACTACACCGGTTCGATGGATCCGATCAGCTACGGCGGCTCCTACACGCTGAACCGCGTCCTCGGCACGGTGCCGGTGGAAGCGGACGGTTCGGTCAACGCGCAGGTGCCGCCCCTGCGCAGCCTGCAGTTGGTGGCGTTGGATGAGCAGGACCTCTCCGTCAAACGCATGCTCAGCTTTCTGACCCTGATGCCCGGCGAAGTCGCCACCTGCATCGGCTGCCACGAGAACCGGATGGTGTCCCCACCCGACCGGCCTGCCCTCGCGGCGCTGCAGCGAGCGCCCAGCCCGATCACTCCCATTCCCGACACACCGGAAATTTTTGATTATCCCCGCGACCTGCAGCCGATTTGGGACCGGCACTGCCTGAAGTGCCACGACACGGACAAGTATGCGGGACGCGCGCTGCTCACGGGCGACCAAGGCCCGATGTTCACCCACAGTTACTTCACGCTGTCGGCGCGGTTACAGGTGGCCGATGGCCGCGATTTGGCCCGCGGCAATTATGCGCCCTACACCATCGGCAGCGCGGCCAGCCCGCTCATGGACAAACTCAACGGCGCGCATCACGACGTGAAACTGACGCCGCCCGAGTTGCGCCTCGTCAAACTCTGGATTGACGCCTCCGCGACGTTTCCGGGCACATACGCCTCGTTGGGCAGCGGCATGATCGGCCCCTACGCCGCCCTCCAGTATGGAACCCGGCCGCAAATTGACTACCTGAGTTGGCCGGGGCTGAAGAGCGCCAAGGAAGTCATGGACCGCCGCTGCGCCTCCTGCCACAGCGGCTCCCGGAAGCTGCCCGGTTCGCCGGCCGACGATTTGGAGTTCAAGCTGCATCACCTGGAGTACGGCGGCGGCAAACCGCGTTTCTGGGATCCGCCGTGGGTGAAGACTTACGGCGATGGTTCGCTCCGGCCTGGCTCCGTGGAATGGATGAAACAATACGCCGATCCACGGCTGCAATTCTCCCGGCACATCCTTTACAACCTGTCGCGCCCTGAGCAGTCGCTGCAACTGCTGGCGCCCCTCGCCAAGTCCGCGGGCGGTTACGCGTTCTGCGGCGAGGTGTTCACCAGCCCGGACGATCCGGATTACCGCCGTCTGCTGTCCGGCCTGCAGGAAGCCAAGGCGCATCTGGAATCCATCACGCGCTTCACCATGCTCCACTTCCGTCCCGAGCCGGAATACGTCCGCGAGATGAAACGCTACGGCATCCTCCCGGAAACTCACCAGGCCGGCGATCCCATCAACGTTTACGACACCGACCGCCGCTACTGGGAATCCTTCTGGCACCAACCGGCGGAGAAGCCAGGAATCATGGGAGCTTCAAGGAAGGATTGAAGCGCCGATGTAATCGAGTTATCGACGCTCGAAAAGCTAGGCGCAGGCACCACCGCCACGCAGTTGGCACCAGGATAACTCGCCGTCGGTGTCGCCACCACAGGCCGCGCCTGTTGCGCCCGCTGCAACCGCTCCACGACCACTTGTGCGGTCAGCTTGGCGGCGGCATTGTCGTTCAGGCAGTCTACCTTCGTCGAGACGGTCGTGAAGACGCCTGCCTCTTTCTGGTGTTTTCTTGGTTTTTCCTCACGGCAGCATTCACGGTTTGACCTCCAATCCCTCGCCCGCCGCCGCTTGCCGCTGGTGGTCGTCAAAGCTGAAAAACGTCTTTGCCGCCGGCCAGGTCTTCCTCCACGTCCCGCCAGAGCGCATCCCGTTCCGCTGCCGTGATACGCTCCCATTTGACGGCCAGCACGTTGGGCAGGTCGCCCACGATCTTGACCGCCTCCGAGAGTGTCGCCACAGCGGAAGCCAGGGAAAGATTCAACGGCTGCAAAGCTTGGGTTGCGCTCGCGTAGTCAATCGCCTATTCTTGGTTCATGGAAGCGGCCACAACGTCCCGCTCGGACAATTGCCGGGCCAGCCGGCCAGCGGCGTCCAAGCCGTCGGCTTCCGTGGCGTAGGAGTCAAACCGGCGCTTGCCCTGGGCGCAGTTGCTCACCATGAAAGCGGAGTTCCCTTGCGGCGTCTGCCGGCGATAGACAGTGACGGTGACACGGCTCAAGGTGACTTTTCGGGGCCATTCACCCTCTTTACGGGTTTTGCGTGACGAGTGCATTTTCATGCATGAACTGTTGCACAAGTGTTGCATGCTCAAGTTGAAAGCATAAATTTGCACTTTTGCTCCTTACGTAAGTCCTTGATAATGGCGGAGAGAGGGGGATTCGAACCCCCGATAGGGTGATAAGCCCTATAACGGTTTAGCAAACCTAAACAAGTCACTCATTTCGCCTTTATTTTGCGGTATTGTCGATTTGATTGTTGACATTTGACCAACGATTTGCCCATAATCACACCATGAAAATAAGTGCAGGCAAATCCAAGGCAAAGCGCGCGGGCAAACATCGTTTTCACATCACAGAGTTCGCCAATCCCAGCGGCGAAACGGTTTTCCGCGTCGCTGGCTACAAGCCGAATGGCGAGCGCGTCCGTGAGAACTTCCCCACCATCGAGGAGGCCACCGGACGCAAGGCGGAACTGGACATCGAAGCCGCCAACATCGTGACGACCACCGCCACGCGGTTGAAGGCCACCCGCCTCTCAGACGAACAAGTCAAAGATGCCGAACGCGCCTTTGCCAAACTGGGTGCCCGGTCCGTGCTGGAGGCCGTCGAATATTACCTGGCCAACTACCGCGAACCGGTGCGTCAGATTGCCGTGGCCGATGCCATCACGCAGTTTATTTCTGACCGCGAGAAACAGAACCGCCGCCCGGACACGCTGCGGAATCTGCGCGGGCGCCTCGGCATGTTTTCCCGCTTCTACGGCGAGAAGCGCGTTGCCGAAGTCACGAACGACGATTGCCGCGACTTCGTTTTCCGCAAGGGCACCAGCCCACGCAACCAGATCAACGACCGCCTCGCCGCCTCCAATTTCCTGAACTGGTGCGTCCGCCGCCAGTTCGCCACCACCAACACAATGGCTCCGGTGGACAAGCCGGCGGTGGACACCCAGGAACCGAGCATCCTGACACTGGCCGACTGCCGCAATCTCCTCGCCGCCGCGCGCGAGTACAAGAACGGACTCCTCCTGCCCTACACCGTCCTATCGCTCTTCGCCGGACTCCGGCCCGCCGAAATCGGCCGGCTCACTTGGGAGCGCATTGACCTGGCTGAGGGCACCGTCACCCTGGACGGCAGCATGGCCAAGACCCGCCAGCGCCGCATTGTGAAGCTGCCGGAGAACGCGGTCGCGTGGCTGCTCCCGCTCGCACCCAAGCGCCCGGCATTAACGCCCGCCGCCTTTGCCTGCCACTTTGGCCGCGTGAAACGCGCCGCCGGCTTCAACGGCAAGGAACTCACGAACGGGAAACACGGCGAGCCGACGCTTCGCCCGTGGGTGCAGGATTACATGCGGCACACTGCCATTTCGATGTATCTGGCCAAGCACAAGCACGAGGGCGAGGCGGCCAGTTGGGCGGGCAACTCCCCGAACGTAATCCACCGCCACTACAAGGGCCTGGTGAAGGAAGCGGATGCCACCGAGTTTTGGAGCATCACGCCGGAGGCGGTGAAAACCGGAATCGTGACGTTCCCCGCCCAAGCCGCCGCTTGAACTTGGCGTGTCTGAGTTTTGTGCTTTCCCAATTCTCCCCGACCAACCATCATTCGTGCTTCACAGGCGAAGGCGGGCGAAACGGGTTTGAAATGGGCGAGGAACGATTGCCGCCGCTACCTTCGCGTACTGGCGTCAGCACTCGACCGTGATACGCAACTTGCGACAAAATGAAAACTGCGAAAGCAATGAAAGGCGTCTTGAGCTCCTGCAAACCTCGCCAGGAGGTTTTGGAAGGCGAGCTCGACGATGCGATATTCGCCGCAAACTTTGGCGAACTGATCGACGGTTCAGCCCCCAAGGTTTACGGCCACGCCGAAACTTTTTTCCGCAACACGGAACCGACGCCCGATCTCAAGTCCGTTTGTGCCGCCGTCTTCAAGGCCCTAGCCGACAAAAAGGAGGCCGGCCAGTTGATCCGGCTGAGCACCGGCTTTGGCGGCGGCAAGACCCACACTCTCATGGCGCTCTGGCACCTCGCCGACAACATCGCCCAGCTCTCGCTTGGCACTGAGCTTCTGCCTGCAGCCGGACGCCCCAAGACGGTGAACGTCGTTGCAATTGACGCCGCCAAGGCTGGCATCCCCATCTTCGGCACGCACGGGGCCATCAAGACCCACAGTTTGCAGGGCGAAATCATCTTCCAACTCGGCGGCGCAGCCCCCTTGAAGGCCCTGGGCGCAGCAGACCACCACGAGGCGTCCCCCGACGATACCGCCATTTCCAAGGCACTGCCCGACGAGCCACTGCTCATCTTGCTCGACGAGTTGGTCATTTACATGGCGGGCCTTTCCGCCGCCGGCCAGGGAAATTTCATGAGCTTTCTTGGCAAGCTCATTTCCGCCGTCTCCAAGCGCAAACAAGCCGTGCTGGTCATCACCGACCCCGGCCAGCAGGTCGCTTATGCCGCCATCTCCGCCCAACTCGCCGCCAACATCGGTCCCGCTTCGCTTAAACTGGAGGACATTCTCGGCCGCAAAATGACCGACTTCGACCCCGTCGGAAAACAAGCCGCCCGCGTCATCGCCCGGCGGCTCTTCGACAAGATTGACCCCACCGCTGCTGCCCAAGCCTCAGCCGCCTACCACCAGCTTTACGAACGCGTCCGCGAAGCCCACCCGGACTTGCTGCCCGCCAACGCCGTCAGCGCCGACTACGCAAGACGTATCGAAGAATGTTACCCGTTCCACCCGCGCCTTATTGACACCGCCAAGGAGCGCCTTGGCCCCCTCAATGAATTCCAGCGCAGCCGAGGCGTGCTGCGTCTGTTCGCGCGCATCGTCCGCGAGGCCTGGAACCAGAAGCGTGACTTGGAACTCATCACCGCAGGAGACATCAATTGGAGCAGCAAGAGCATCCGCGCGGATCTGTTGCAGCGTCTCAAACTTGACCAGTTCGGGTCGGCGGTTGACGCTGATATCGAAGGCCACGCCCTCGACCTCGACGACCGCAGCCCGGGCGGCATCCACTGCCGCGTGGCGTCCGCCCTCCTGCTGGAAAGCCTGCCCCGCAACGAACACAGCGGCCTCGACCAAGCCGAGTTGTCACTCGCGACGCTCCGCACCGAGGAAGCCGGCCAGGAACCCGCCGAGGCCCTCGACCGCCTTGTGGGCGCCTGCTGGCACACCTACCCGATGGCCGGCAACAAAGGCTGGCAATTCCGTTTCGAGCCGAACATCATCAAGCAAATCGAGCAGCGCGCCGCCACGGTGGACACCGATGAAGCGCGTGACCGCGTGTTCGCTGAAGCGCAGAGCTTCTTTGCCGGGCCGCTGTTCTCGCTCGCCAGTTGGCCGGAAACGGCGCGCGACGTGCAGGAACGAAAAGACCTTCAACTTGCCCTGTGCGCCAGCCCAAAGCTCGCCGCTGATGTTTGCGCCCTCGCGGACCAGTCCGACCCGGCGGCACCCGTCCCGCGACGCTTCCGTAATTCCATCGTCGCCATCGCGCCCTCACCCGACGCCTTCAACAATGCGCTCGAAAGAGCGAAGCGCATCATCGCAGCCGAGCAAATCGAACGCGACGCAAAGCACGGCGACAGCGCCGCACTGGTGCGCGAGCAACTCAGCCGCGTGAAGCCCGGCCTCGCGCGCGAATTCAAAATCCAGACCTGCCGCGCCTTCGACGCGGTGGTTCGCGCCGACGGCCCGGCGGGGCGCATCGAAGAAAAGTATCAGGTGCCCGACGACGAAATCCTCAGCAAGCCGCAAGGCCAGAAGTGTCTTCGCGCCTTTCTTGAGGACAAGGAAATGATTTACAAAGCTGGCCAGGCGCTCGACCCCGACCGCTTTCTCAATAACATTCTCAGCGGCACTACGCCCATTCCCGACCAGCCCGACGTTTACCGCCTCAGCGACGTGCATGAACGCTTTCTCGCCGCGCCCGGTCTGCGCCTTGTGCCCGATGCTTCCGTGGTGAAGCAGACCATCATTCGCGCCGTCGAGCAGGGCAAGGCGGTCGCCAAGTCCGCCGACGCCACTGCTTACGACAAAGCGGGCGCGGTAGAAGGAGCGGATGGCCAGCGCCGCCGTGTTGCCGGCGCAAACGTGAGCGTGAGCCTGACCGACGACGAATTCATCACGCGCGCGGATTCGGACGCAGCCAAGGCGTGGCTCAAGGTGGACGCTGCCGGACAGAAGAAAGGTGACGACGGTCAAATCAACGACAAGCCGGGGCCAGTCGCGGAACCAACGACAGTCATCGCCACGAGTTGGCCGGACGTGCTCAAGCACGCGGCCAGTCGCCCGCTGCAAGAATTGGCTCTCGACGCCGGCACGCCCGCCGTGGCGGACACGCTCGCGGCCCTCGCGCAACCGCTGGGCGCGGACACGCTCGCTCTTGATGTAAACGTGCAAGGAGACCTCAAGTCGGGTGGCAATGCGGCGTTCGCCGTGCAAGGCGTTAAACTCAACAGCCCCGTCAAACCGCTCGACAGCGCCCGCACGCTCTTTAACGCGATGCAGGAAGGCATGAGTTACGGTGCGCGCCTCACGCTCACGTTCAAGGAACCAGGACGTGCCGGTTTGAAACCCCAGCTTGAAGCCGCCGCTGAGAAAGCCGGAGACGACGTGACGCCCAGCGCCAAGTTTGGCAAACTTGCCGGCAAGGGAGGCTCTACGAAATGAGCGTTCGCTCCGCGTCATTCGCCCTCCGCATCGTCAAACGCAATGCCGGCACCGCCGCCATCATTTACAGGCGCTCGCTCAATACCAACGGCGCGGAACGGCTCGCGCGCGTCGCCGCCATCGGCCCGCTCGCCTATTCAGCGGGCGGCACACTCTTGCGCTCCGCCGTGCGCGGCGCGGGCGTCACGAAGTTCGTGCCCGGCCCGTTCTACCCCCTCGACGAAGACTCCGGCGCCCGCGTCGCGTGCTACTCGCTGGTTGCGCGCGGGTTGCGCAACGCTTCCGCCATGCACCACGCCGCTGAGAACATCAAGCGCGCCGACGGCACCGAAGCCGCGTGGTGGCTGGGCCTCATGGGCGGCAGCAAACGCACCCGTGCCGTTCGCGCGTTGCGCATCCTGGTGGAAGCGGTTAAATGAATCCTACCGGAGGAGCACTTCATGCCATATAGCTATAATCGAAACGCATTTCAGGCGGGCGGCAATGATTCGCTCCCGGTTCTGCTCAGAACCTACTGTTCCCTTGTCGCGCTCGAACTCGGCCTCAAAGACTTCTTGGGGCTCCCGGAAAGTCCAGGCAACGCCGGCCACGATCTCCCGGATCTCCTCAATCAAGTTAAGCAAAGAAATAGGCGCGCATCCGTCTCTATCAATTCCATTCAGACGCAACTGCGAAATCAACTCACGTCCATTCGCTGCCAAGGCAGAGCTGGGTCACCACAATCGATACCTGCCCAATCGTATCCACACATCCGATACATGCGCCACACCGCCGACTGGCAATCTGACTTCTCTACGGATAATCAGTTGCACGCTGTTCTCAGCACAGTAAGGAAACTTGTCAGGTCACTGGCCCACCACGGGATAAACGTATGATTCTGCTCTCGCAACTCTTGAAAAACGCGCAAGCCGCGTTTCCGCAGCAAGTCACCTTTAGGTACTCTCACCCCAACCTATACCTCATTTGCACGACCGTAGAATTCCGCGACCTCACACAAGAAGCGAGGTTGGAAAGCTTCGCCAAAACGCTGGCCCTGCAACCCAGCGAGATAACGGAGACCGTTGCCGCAAGCACTCTGCAGTTGGTTCTAGTAACATCCCTTGAGCGCGAACGAGATTATGCCTTCTTGAATGATGCCAAAGCAGGTCATCATTGGATCGAGTTCTTCGCCCCCGCCTCACCCACGGCTGCTCAACACGCGCCAGCGCCCGGCAACCCAAGGTCAATCCATTTCTATGGATTCAAAGGCGGGCAAGGACGCTCTACCATTCTCGCTCTCCTGGCAAAGCAGATGGCAGATGATGGCTATCGTGTGCTTGCGGTGGACGCGGATTTGGAGGCGCCTTCGCTTGACCTCTTGCTGGCCGCGACTGCATCCGCTCCGTCAGCCACGCTCCTTGGATACGGTCCCACACTCGCCCAGTTTCGTCCATTGTCAGCGTACACTCCACGCCAGGGACCGGGCGTCGTTGACCTCATCCCATGTCGTCCAGCCGGAGAAGCATACGATCTCGACTTTGCCGCCTTCGTTCTCCGTTCATCTCTCGACGTGCTCCTGCCAGAGGAGATCGCCATAAAAATCCGCGACGACGCTGCGCAGCAAAAGTATGATTTAGTCCTTTTCGACCACCGTTCGGGCCTATCCACCTCCGTCCTGCCCATACTGTCAGCCTGTCCGGGACCGGTGGCCATCTGCCTCCGTCTCGACGACCAGTCATCCGCAGCAACCAGTTTCTTTAACATCCTATTCCGCCAAAACGTGGATTATCCCGGCCTATTCATCAGCTTCAGTCTCGATCCAGAGGACACACTTGAAAAGATGCGCAGCCGAAACCCAATGCAGATTGATGAGCTGCTTTCATTACTGTCAGATGCGCTCGCCCTCGGCGCTCTGCCTTCCGACAGCCCAGGCCAGCTAGAACTGCCGCTCACCCCCGACGACCTGTCTGACTATTGGGTGCCTTGGTTTCACGATCGCGCCTTGCTTAACGGTCGCCTGCCTGCCCCCGCCGACCTTTCCAAGAACAACCTTGCCTCGCTCCAACAAATTCGAGGTCTTATCGGTTTCGCCGCGAAAAAGGAAACCTCGAACCGACTTGGGCAATCCCAGCCCCCAGCCTTGCTGACAGCCAGCGGGGGGACAGACGAGGGCCTCTTTATTGAAACCGAGGCTTTGCGAAAGCTGCGCCCGCCAAACACGCCTTTTACTTACATTTTCGGTCGAAAGGGTACCGGAAAAACGCGTCTTCTGCGAGAGCTTGCCACCCTGCGCAAAGGCGAACCGCTCGTGGTAGCATCGGATTTCAAGGGCGAGGCCGGCATCCCCTCCGGCAACGAAACATTCAAGGACTTATCGGACCATCTTACCGAGGACCCGGAAAAGTTTTGGTGGGCGATTCTTGCGTCCGCTCTTAGTCTGCCGGCGTTCCCCACACGCGACCAATTATTGAATTCATTAAAGCAATATTCAGAAAGAGCGCGAGCGGAAGGCCCCGCCTCAGTGAGAATCACAGAAGTTGTCGAGGCGGCTGCCCATCAAAAAGCTCGCCGGTTCTTCCTTGTGGATGGCATCGAGACCGCCTTTCTGTCATCTCGCCTCATCTTGTACCTGGAGGGATTGTTTAAGTTCCTTTCGTCCATCCAGAACAATCCTAAGCTTCAAGACAGAGTCACAGTCCGCCTCTTCCTCCGAACGGACCTTGCCCGTCGCGCATTTCAAAATATCGAACAACAGATTTCCGGGCGGGTCATTTACTTGTCCTGGGATACCCAAAGCATCCTCAACTTTGTCCTGTCCCGGATCACGGCTCTGCCTTGGTTTATGCAAGCATTCCCGAGCACGGTGGCCGAATTGCAAAACAACCAACTGCTTCTGGTTGCTGGCAACCTCCCTGTCGATGAATGCGACCGGCTACTCTCACAAGTTTTTCCTCAGAAAATCCGCCGCAACAACCTGCTCACGCTCACGTTCTTAAAGACCTATTTCTCTGGCAGTGCGGGCGAAGCCGCCACCTATTATCCGCGAATCTATGACCGCTTTCTCCATTTGATAGACAATCCTACCGATCTGGGTCGGCAATTCGCCAGTGTCCAGAAGCTCGAAGATGGGCGTGTCAGCCAAGCCTTGATTTTTGCCGCTCACGAACAAGCCGCCAAAGATTATCTCGAACAGGTCGAGGCTGAATTGGTGTACTTGCTCCAACTGGCGCCCGACTATGCCGCAAACGCCCAGCGAGTTAAAGAACTTCTCCAGGCATTTGCCGGACTGTCCACGCCTTTCATTGTGGATTCCTGCCTCCAGCAATTGGGATCTAAACTCCAAGGAATTTCGGAACCCCAGATTCGGGCCGCATTACTCCAGATGCGAGAGGTCGGCATCTTCGAGGAGCGCCCCGGCTTTGCAAACCAATGGCGGGTCGGCCGTCTTTTCAAAGCATCTTTGGGCATGAAATACGTCCGCTCACAACG
>CAYIIH010000037.1:0-32721 GCA_964363225.1 uncultured Verrucomicrobiota bacterium
GGTTCGCCGGCGCGCTGAAGACGGCATGGTTCGTCGGCACCGTAAGAGTCACCGATGGCATTGCGCCCCGATAGTACTTTGCGACTATCACAGGGCCTGGCAGGAGCATTTCGACCCCATGATGAGCGCCGCCGTCCGGAGAAACATAGCGGCTAAGAATGGTATTGTTTCCGCTGGTTAAGACCGATTTATTGAACGTCCGTGTCGTTAAACTGTATTCATGGTTAGACCCTCCGGACTTGCCAATTACGGTTCCATTGATTGAGAAATCAGCGTCATGTGAAGCCCAGGTCTTCCAGAGTATTCTTACTTCCTCTGCGCTTGATATGTTGTCGGCCGCCGGTATGTTTACCGAGCATTTCTTTGTGCCCCAAGGGTCCCATAATGGAGCAGGGATGGAAGGGCCGGCACGATATAACTTTATATTGTAATTGCTGTGTGCCAGGGTCAAACCCGTCACTTCGCTGGTCACGCACCAAATGCCACTGCTATCCTTAATTCTTGCAAGCATTTTCATCCCTGCCTGGCTCGGCACTTGAGCATTGTCCCAAGTAACACTGTAGGGCGGCGAGGTGTCAGAACCTATGTGTCCGGTAATCGCTAAATGCACCGACTGAGACCTGGGCCTGTGATAAAACTCATGCCATTCGGTTGTGATATTATCTCCGTTCTCATCGTAACCTTCATAGTATCCGATAACATTCACTTGCGAGACACTTCCGCCGGGCGGAGGTGTTCCCTCCACGGTTATTGCCGCTGAATCCCCGATTGTCGCATTGGCAGACGGGGAAGTAATGCTCCCTGTTGCGTGGGCCTTTGCTGCAGGATTATAGTAGATGCGGAGCATCGTTCCGTATTCCCCCCACTGCCCCCAGTCGCCATCACCATTGCAATAGAAATCTATCCTATTAGTGCCTTCCCTCAACTGAGTTACTGGGACAGTCACAACTGGATTGTCCATCGCCATAGAACTATCACTGTCAGAAACCGCAGTAAGCTGTGGGACATCAATCCATGGATTGGTCATTGTATCACTGTTAAACTTCAGTCTCTTTTCGCGGGATCCAGGATGTCCCATCCATCTTTCAAGCATGGCCTCAACTCGAGTGGCGCCCGCCAAGGCGCCTGTGGGGATTGTAATGGTATGCCATTTGTTTGGCAGGTATAGCTGTGCGTCTGCCGCAGTGGCCGCCGGGTCTGTCACACGCCAGCCACCCGTATCGGAGGTGCCAGGGTACTCATAAAGTTCGAGATAAACCTCGCCCGGCTGCGGTGCCGCGTGCGAGGCTGCGATTACACCCAACATGACTTGTGCAGACAATACACAACAGCTCAGTGTTTTGTTCATAACGGTCCTGCTTTGTGTTTTTCCAAGGAAAAGTTGCCCTGCTCCGACCGCAAGTTGCGCCGCACATGCACGTTCACGTCGCCACCGTTGTTGCCGTGATTGATCCCGTAAATGTCCAGGTCGCCGTCCCGGTCAATGTCCCCCACCTTCACCCAGTGCGAACCTGTCGTGCCCACCACTTGCGGCGCGCTCCAGTTGGTGCCTGAGCCATCTCGCTTGTAGAGGATCATCACGCGCTTGCCCGTCGTGCTCTGTTCCATCTCGGCCGTCACGAGGTCCAGACTGCCATCGCGATCCATGTCGGCCACCTGTAGGCCATGCAGCATCCCGGAGCCAGACAGGGCATCGTTGCGCATCCAAGTGCCGCTCCGAGGATCAGCGGGCGCCAGATAAACTCGCAGCCGCCCATCATACACAAAATCCCCAGGTGCCAAGACAATGTCCGGGCGGCCATCCCGGTTCAGGTCAGCGACCCAGCACGCCCATTTCGTGGTGTTGGGCGCGATGGAATTGTCATAGCTGCGCGGCGTCCAAGGACCTGTCACCGGACCGGCCGGCAGTGGGTTTTCCAGCCAGCGACCCCCGACGACGATGTCCAAATCGCCATTCCGGTCAATATCGCCCAGCGCGGTGCCTTCATCGGCAGTGGTGGCGACCGTGACCTTGGTCCAACCACCCGTTGTAGCCTGGATGAAGAGGGTAACCGACTGAAGCTGGGCAACCACGTCCAACCGGCCATCGCCGTTCACGTCGCCGCCGACCAGGTCATGGGCACCCGCCACGCCAATGTCGTGCTTAATCCCGACGTTGGTCCGCGGGTCGCTGCTGGGCCGGGGATTCTCAAACCACCAGACGTGATCGCCTGTATGCCCCCCGGTTGAGCGCGCCCCCGTTGGGACAATGATGTCCAGATCGCCGTCGCCGTCCACGTCGCCCAGTTCCATGGAAGTCGTGAACCCATAGGTCGTGGGTGCATTTGTGGCAATGACATGGCGGTTCCAGTTTGTGCGGTTGACATATCTGTACCAAATTAGCGCGCCGTTGGCGTAGCCGCCCGCCGCGGCGAGGTCCGGGTAGCTGTCCCCATCAAGGTCACCCAGGGCCTTGCAGTGGGGGTTGGAGAGGTAGGTGCCCACGTTGACTTGTTCGAAGGGCACTTCGGCCAACGCGCTGATCTTCCCGGCGGGCCAGGCGTTCAGCATCAGAAGCGTGATTGGCGTGAGATCTTTGATTCTCATGGAAGTATTGGTGGTGAATTCAATCATTTGCGTGCAGTTGGGTTCCGTTCATTTCCGTAGCCGATAAAACTTGGCAGCATCGGTCACCCCGAATGTGACGGTGTACCGGTCGCCGACTACACCGAGCAGATTGGTCACTGGTGTCCAACTTGGTGCGCTCAGATTCCCGCTGGTCTCCAAAGTGAATCCCTCCGCCGTTGTTGGCCAGGAAAGAGAAATCTGATTGCCAGCCGGCGTCACGTCCAATCGGGGAGGCGGCAAGGTCTCCAATGGTCCGACGGCAATTGCCAAGTCACGATAGGCTGCGTCAATGATCCGGGTGATGTTCGCCAAGTCATTCGTTCTGGCAAATCCAATGGTAAAATGGGCGGGGATCTGCTTCAGGTATTTCAGGAGATCCCTGCGGCCAAACCCGAAGACGGTCATGTTGTTTTCCATCTGCCAGTAAGAATCAAATGCGAGGGTGTCTTCGTGATGCACCAGGTAGAGCATTCGCGACTTGTTGGTGTCGCCAAAGCATATCCACTCGGGCGCAGGTAGGTTGGCCACCCAACTCTGCCAGATGGTCGTGCGGGTCCCGGGCGCGGGCGACCGCACCACAAAATCAGCGTCATCGAGCGCCCCTCCCGGGGTCCCCTCATAGAGAAACCAATAGGGGGCGTTCGTCTTGAGGACCGTCATTTTCGCGTAGGACGGATAGAACTCCCACGCACAGGCCCACTTCTTGTCGTTCGATTCGGAATAGACCTTGACCTTCAGCGGGCCGACGCTGACCACCAAACTGGTACAATTGGTGTTCCCGTGGTGAAAGAAACCCTCGGGGTGAACCAGATTGGGGATGCCTCGGTAGCTGCCCGCTGATCCGCCCGAGGGCCGGTAGCTGATCCAGTCTTTGCCATCCTGATCGAGCATGGAGGCAAAACCAGCGCCGTAGATGTGGTAGTAGTAGATGGCGCCGGGCGTGGTAATCTGAAAGCTGGACTGGTCTTGCCAGGAAACGTTGGTGATGGAGACTTGGTTGGTCACCGCTGCTGGCGGCAGTCCGTCTCCCGAGTCAAAGTAGAGGAGGAAACGCCGCGTGGCCGTGGTGGCCGTGGCCCCGGGTAACAGAAGCACCAACGTCCCTGCCGCATTCGTGTCGGCCTGGTAGTCCGCTGCCGGATCGAATTGGAACGACACAGCTTCGTTGACAACGCTGCCTTGCGCATCCACTTCAACCACGCGAAATGTCTGTTGATTGACCCGATCAGTTACCTGGCGCTCTTGGAGCAACGCGGTCAGATTCAAGACCACCTCTGCCGGTTTATCCAACCGCTCGACACCGTTGGCATTGACCTGGATCGGGACGCGAAAGCGCCAGCTTGAATTCCACCAACTGGCGTCGGCCGCCTGGGCCCTCAAACACGCCAGCATGACAAACGTGATAACGGCCAGCATACCCAATGAACCGGCTGGCTGCTGGGAGTTGGCACCCGGCAGAGTTAGACTTTTCAAACGCCCGCTCTCTGCCTGGCAACGGCTAGGAGAACCAGAGTTGGAGAAGGGATTGGTGTTCATAGTGAAGCTCTATAAAGTGGCATAGAGGGCCTTGAGGCGGAGCAGGGCGACGGCTTCCGCAGCTTGGTCGCGGATCGACTGGCGGGACCCAGCGTACGAACTTCACGCTGCGTTGGGTGGCCCGCCGCGCTTGCTGAACCAGTGCCGACAGGAGTTGGCCCGCCGCCGCGCACTTCTGGGCCGCCGCTTTGGTCCGCTTGGCCCGGCGGTGGTCCTCCGCCTGGTTGGTCACGCCGTGCTTCATTTCCAGTTTTTGTTCATAGGTCAGAAGTAGATTGTGCGTCATCGCGATCAACTGCGCTTGGGCCTCCTTGGCCACGAGGCTCGTGGCCCAGGCTTTCTTCTCGCCCAACTTGTTCTTGATCTCATCAAACACTTTCTCCGCTTCCCAGCGCCGCCGATACAATTCCACGATCACTCCGGCGGGCAGATCCAGTTCGTTGGTCAGAAACTCATACTTTTCACCCGTTTGCGGGTCGGTGTAATAGACGATGCGCAACAGATGTCCCTCGCGCGTGCGCACGCGCCGGTCCTCGGTCACGCCGTGGTGGCGGGCGTCCGACGGGTCCCACGGGACACTCTCGATCCAATCGGAGACCATGTTTTCTTTGACTCGGCTCAGGAAATAGACGGCACACTCCTGGCGGCAGCGCTTCCAGTAGGCCAAGTCGATCCCGGCTTTGTCGTAGACAATGAGCACCCGTTTGCCTTGGGGCACTTCCGGCCGTAGTCCCTTGGGTTTGATCCGCTTGAGCGCGCTCATGTCGTGCTCGTGTAACCCCTGGCCCGCCGCCAGATGCCGCAGCGTGTGCGTGCGCAGGTTTAAGCTGTAGAAATGGCCCACCGCCAGCTTCGTGCCGTCGTGCCGGGCATCGTGCGCGGCGGCCTCGTGCCAATGCCCATCTTGGGCGAAGCACTCATAATCGGCCAACTCGGGGATCTCGGCCAGACGGTCGTGAAGCGTGGTATTGGCGGCGGTGAGCAACGCGAGGTTCACCTCCCGGATCACCCCGCCGCGCCGCGGGCTGTTGAGGGCGGCGAAGTAATTCGAATGGCCGGGCGTGTTCTCGAAGCGCAGACCGTGTTCCTGCAAAAAGCCGCGTCCGCTGGCGGAGGTTTCGAGCACGCGCTGGACTCCCAGGCGGATGCAGTCCTCATCCGGAAAATCGGGGCAGGGCCGGGCGTGCGGGCTGGCGTCAGCCAAGCCGTTGAGGGGTTGAAAGAAAGCTTGGTCGACGGTCGTGGGATTTTGCGTAATTGGCATTGAAAATAAATTTTTTATCTCCCGGCCTTGTCAAGCCTCTTCGTTGGCTTTCTACGCCATTCTACGGGGTTTGTTTCAAAAAGCGACCATCCGGAGACGAGCGAAACGGCGACGCACGGACGCCGCTCTTCCGTGCGACCATGGCCTCATTAGACCTCACACTCTCCAGTCAATGTAGGACACCGTTCACCCGAACCTAGTGCTTCTCGACTTCCCATGGCTAGCACGCACGCACAAGGGCGCGTACAAACTTACAGCCATATGCGCTTAACAAGATTCGCGCTTTCATATAGCCCCATCATGACGAACTGTTCATTGTTGTATTTAGCGGGGACGGAAAATTATTTCGCCTCTACGGAATGTCGCCCGATCCCTGTTACCAAGGGTTGAAGTGGGGATATCTTCATCAAATTTGCAGCATTCCTAGATTCTTGTCCGCGGGAAGTCCCGCTGTGAGTCCGACGGACGGTTTAAATCCACAATCACGGTTTCAGTCTGATTGTATCATGTGATACCGTTGCCAGACATGCCTCGCTAACCAGAGAATTCACTCCCAAGTGGTCACCCGCTTGTCCTTGAACCAAACGGCGGGCCATTGGCATTTGGGAATCAACGGCCATGTCGTCGGCCAACATGTCTGGCAGCCGGGGGCCCATGGCATCGACGACGGAGACTTTGGCTGAAAGCGTGGACGTTTGCGCCCCGGTGATCAGTGGAAGATCCACCGCCAACGAGACGCAGACAACCGCTCGAGCACTCATGGCGCGCCAGGCCATGAACTGCAGACCCAACCTTGGCGAGAGGAAATGACGTGTACTTAAGAATAATAGCCATAGAGCCGACGGATATGCCCTCAAACGAGCACTCCGCCCAGCTCTATCGGCTCCTTAAAGTGGGGAACTTGAATCATCCTAAAGGGACCATTTTCGGCCCGACCCGGTCCCTTTTGACTGTCCGGTGACATTATTGACCTCGCGGGCTTAATAGGTGGTTTAGGCCAACACGCACAACAAACAATAGGCTGCCAAGCGTGCCGATGGCTGGCTATTCCGTATTGGCGAAATGATTTTCCGCAGCGGCTAAATACAGCTTGGGAGTCTCCGTTATGATTCGTTGCCGTGAAATCCACTTGCGAGCAACGTCCTGACGCTGGCTCAAGTCAAAGCCGGCGTGCATTCCTGAAGAACGCCGGCATGGGAATGGCGGCAGGGATCGTGTCCGCCAGCGCCGCGCGGGTCTTGGCTGGAGAGCCGCTGGGGTGCGGGAAACCAGCGGAGGCGAACACCTCGGCTGGTAGTAAGATCCCGATGTCGTTGATCATTGACGATAGCTCGCCCGTGGATCCGCTGTTTTACGAGTTGCCCGGCTACGAGACGCCGTTTCTGGTTCCCCACCAATTCACGCAGCGGGTGGCAGACACCTTTGATCGGTTCGACCTTCGGGGGAAGTTCACGGTCATTCCGATGCCCAGTTGCCTGGGTCGCATCGACGAGTCGCTCGAGCGCGTTCCGGTGACTCACCTGGAGGAATTCCTGAAGGTCGTGCGTGAGCGGATCGCGCCCCGGTTTGACATCACGCCGGAGTTCCTGACTCACTTGAACGCCTACAGTCTCAAGTCGAAGGGATACCTGCACATTTACGAAGATGTTTGGATCTCCCAGGCGCCGTTGGAGGAAATTATTGAGTACTTCGTATTGACGTTCCAGATTTTGAAGAACGTCGGGCTGACAGCTACGGGCATGACCTCGCCATGGACCTCGGGCAGGGATGTGGAAAGGAAGTACGCACAAGCCTTGGCGGAGGCGCAATGGAAGATGTTCCAGAGGAAGTTGACGTGGTATTTTCTGCACTGCGGGTATTGGGGAACCCCGCTGCAGTGCTCGGTGGGATACGAAGATTCGTCGCGCGGCCAGGTGGTGATCAGCGTGCCGGCAAACAGCCCCGATGTCTTCTGGTCGATGGGGCGATCTTCAGACAGCCAGCGGCCGGAAACACGCGAGCAACGACTGGAGTTCATCAAGGGCGGCATCGATCGTCTGGTGTCGCCTGATGGCCGGACGGGGCGGACTCCGCAATTGATCGAGGCGGGTCATCCGGTAGTACTGGTGACGCACTGGCAGTCGCTTTACACCCAAGGCACCGGCCTGGGACTGGAGGGGTTGTGCGCTTTGGCGGAGCGTATCAAGAAGACGTTCGGTGACCAGGTGGAATGGGTGACGTGTTCCGAATTGGCCCGGCGCTGGCATCAGAGCAATCCTGGCCAGAGGGCCGTTGAGAAGAGCGAGAACGATTCCAAAGCGGCGACACGTCCGAGGGGCGCGGGGATATGAAAGGCCACAACCGGGCCAACGATTTTGGGCATTGCATGGCTGGCGTGACCTGTCGCGACAACTTGTCTGGCTTTTCATTGGCAGTTCCAGTGCGACTGCTGTCCGGCGAGGCGATCAACCGTGCTCTACAACAGCGACCTCGTGGCGGCCATGGGAATGTTTCCTAAAACCAACACTTAAAACACAACGTTATGAAAATCTCCGCTTCGATCGTCTCCGGCGTCGTTCTCATGTGCGCCAGCTTCCTTTCGCCTGCGGGGGAGGCCGACCTGATCCTGCACCAGGGCAAGATCGTGACCGTTGACTCGAAGTTCTCCATTCACCCGGCGATGGCCGTTCAGGGCAATCGTATTCTGCTGGTGGGCGGGAACGCGGAGGTGATGAAGCTGAAAGGCCCGCGCACGGAGGTGATGGATTTGCGGGGCCGAATGGTAATGCCAGGCTTGATCGACTCGCACACGCATCCGATGGAGGCGGTGTTGACGGAGTTCGATCATCCCATCCCGCCAATGGAGACGATCCAGGATGTGCTCGATTACATTCGGAGCCGGACGCATGTCCTCAAAGAGGGGGAGTGGATCGTGTTGCAGCAGGTGTTCATTACCCGCCTGCGCGAGCAACGCTTTCCGACGCGCACTGAACTGGATGGCGTGGCCCCCCGGCATCCGGTGATGTTCCGCACCGGGCCGGATGTGGCGCTCAACAGCCTGGCCTTGAAGCTGAGCGGCATTGACCGGGATTTCAAAGTCACCGATGGCGGTTCGGGTTTTGTGGAGAAAGACCGCAAGACCGGCGAGCCGACGGGCCTTCTGCGCAATTGCACGCGCTTCGTAAAAGTGCAGCCATCCGGCAAACAACCCACGGAGGAGGAGCACGCGCGCCGCGTGGTCGAGTTGTTTCAGGACTACAACTCGGTGGGCCTCACCAGCATCGGCGACCGCGATACAAGCGTCGCGGAGTTGGGGCTTTACAGGAAACTTCGGGCGGACGGCCACTTGACGGTGCGGGTGTGTGCCTCGCAACACATCGAGACAATTGGCGCGCTGGCGGACATTCAGGCCAACATCCAGCGCGTGGCGGCAGACCCGCTGTTCACAGAGGGCGACGATTTTCTCCGCATCATCGGCATCAAGACCTACCTGGATGGCGGCATGCTGACTGGCAGCGCCTTCATGCGCGAGCCGTGGGGTGTGAGTGACATCTACGCGATCACTGACCCGACCTATCGCGGCGTGCTGTTCGTTCCCAAAGAACGCCTCCTGGCCATCGTGCGCGCGGCGGTCGAGACGGGTCTGCAATTCACCGCGCACAGCGTGGGCGACGGCGCGGTGCACACGTTGCTGGAAGTGTACGAGGAGATTAACCAAACAACGCCGGTGCGCAAGACGCATCCGTGCATTTCCCATTCAAACTTCATGAGTCGGGAGGCGGTGAACAGACTGTCGCAGTTGGGCGTGGCTGTTGATATTCAGCCGGCATGGCTTTACCTGGATACCCGAACGTTGGTGAAGCACTTCGGATACGAGCGGTTGCGGTGGTTCCAGCCGTTGCGGAGCATCTTCCAGGCGGGCGGCGTTGCGGGCGGTGGCACGGACCACATGCAAAAGATCGGGTCACTGCGCTCGGTGAACCCTTACAACCCTTTCCTCGGCATGGCCACGGCCATCACGCGCCGGGCAAAATGGTATGACGGCGCGTTGCATCCCGAAGAAGCGCTCACTCGCGAACAGGCCATCCGCTTTTACACCATCAACAATGCCTGGGTGCTGCGGAAGGAGGACCGGCTCGGTTCGCTGGAGCCCGGCAAGCTGGCGGATTTTGTGGTGCTGGACTCGGATTTGCTGACCTGCCCGGCGGACGCCATCGAGCGCGCACAAGTGCTTAAGACCTACCTCGATGGCAAACTGATCTTCAGCCGAAAGTGAAGATGCAAGCGCGAACAAACCAAGACCTCAAGGCGTAAACAAACCAATGCCTCAGATATGAAGCGACGAGAATTCCTCAAACTTTCGGCCGTCACAGTTGGCGCGGCTGGCGTCGGTGTGACACCGCCAGCGCAGGCGAAAGCTCCATCAGGCGCAAAACCGCATTCCTCACGCGGCAAATCGAAATACGAAGGCGAGTATTCCGGCGCGCGGCTCAACCGCGTCGCGTTTCCGATGGGCGGCATGGGCGCAGGCATGATTTGTCTGGAAGGCACCGGCGCGCTTTCGCATGTCTCGCTGCGCCATGGGCCCGAGGTGTTCAACGAACCGGTGACGTTCGCCGCCGTCTGTGTGAAGGGCGAGCCGAACAAGGCCCGTGTGCTCGAAGGTCCTGTCCCCGACTGGAAGAAGTTCGGCGCGTCCGGGTCGGCGTTTGGGCTCCCGCGCTTCCGGGAAGCTACATTCCGCGCGCGCTTTCCCTTCGCAACGGTCGCGCTAACATCGTTGCCGCGGAAATGGCGCCCCAAACGATCCTGACCGGGCCAAGGCGAGGATATAGCAGAGGAAAAGAAATGGGATCAGCCTCCACGTCACTTTGCGATAGGTTGTTGTCTCGAAGTCAGTCACCTGAATCCGTGCGACTGCTGGGGCTGAGGGGCTTGACTTCTCGCCGAAGCGATGCTGAGGTCGTCTGCTTTGCACCGTAGGCAACGAATCAGGCATCGGCAGCCTCCTCGCCGGTTAGTCTCCGCGTGGTGCGCAGCACTGCTCTCACGGCGCGTCGTCCCTCGCAATCCGACCCTCCGCTCCGGACTCGCCTTGCACCTGTGACGCAGTACCCATTAGGAAAGGCGCGATCCATTGCTTCGGTCCCGTCCGCGAGCGCCACGCCAGTTCATTGTCGCCGGCCTTCAGCGGCAGCCAGTAGCGCCGTGGTTTTTCGCCTCCGAGGTGGGTGACGGCAAACCGGCGCGGGTCCATCGCGATTTCTTTGCCGTTCACGGTGATGCTGGCCGGTGCAGCCGCCCATCCGACGCGATAATCGAGCTGATACAGCCCGTCGGCGGGAGCCCGGACGCTTGTCTGAAACAAATATTCCTGCGCGGTGACGGACCCAGCGGCCGGCTCTAACGCTGCGACCGGCGGAAGTTCGCGCTGACGGCGTTTCGCCTCGGCCTTTTCTTCAGGCGTCGGCAGAGGCAGCTTGGGACACGGTTGCCACCTGGATTCTGGCGTTGCCGCGGGTTTTATTTGGATGGCAGTAATTGGCTGGACCGCAGGCTCTTGCGTCAGCCAGTCAATCCCCACCCAGGCGGATGCAGCCGCCTTTTCTTTGCCAACAACTTCGACTTTCAGGTCCGCATCGTCACCGCGCGTCCGCTGGACCGCGCCTGCAAGCACTACCTTGGCCCCGCGCTTGGGCGCATAGCATTCAACGTCGTGCAGGTCGCTTGGCCCGTTTGAGCGCAGCCGAACCTGGCCGTACTCCGGCCCAGTCGTCCAGCGGAGTGTCAGCGTGTGCCAACCGTCGCTGTCCACCGGAGGCAGTTTTACCGCGAAGGACGCACCGGGTCCTTTGGCGCGTTGGAGCAACTGCTTGCCTCCCGACCAGTCAGGGCCTTCCACGAGCATGTCCACGGGTTCAGGGCGCGGGCCTACAAAACGAATGACCTGCAGATCTTCGCCCTCAGGCGGCAAGACTGGTTGACTGGTCCACCACCCGGTTGCTTTAGGGTCTGGCGTGTAAACGTAGAGGGCATCGGGCGGGTACGGTAGCGTGCGGAACCTTCTTGCAGGGGCGGGCAGCAACGCGGGGAATGCCGCGTGCGGTTCCTCCTGATACCAGTAGGCGGTCGAGTCGTAATCGTAGCGGGCGTTATTACCGCAGAGAACTTCAAACGTGAAACGAAGGGATTTCTCGAACGCGATCGCGTCCGGCAGATGAACACGCAAACACCCGGCGACTCCCATCACGAACTTGCCTCCGGCCAATGGACCGTCCATCGCTCTTGGTCCCCACGCCATGTTGAAGTAGTCCTCGTTGCCGGTGCCGGGGCTGGAACCGGGCGGCCCCTCGCCGTCCACAAACACATACTCATCGCCCTCGGAGCGCCCGTTGCGATGATGCATCGTGGCAATATAGTGGCCGCGGCCTTTGATATCCGCGACGAGGTAGTTGTTTTGCGGTTCGCATACAGGATTGCCGAGATTCTCTTTCGAGCGCGACGGAGCCGGGCGCGTTTCCAGGTCGCGCCGCCACATCGTGTGGAATGTCCGCAGCGGCAAGGGCAGTTCCTCACTTTGCTCAACGACAAGTTCGCCACTGAACTTCAGCGGCGCCTTGCCTTCGTTCACAACGCTGATTTCCGCTGACTTTTGGAACGGCATGGGGAAATAGCAGTAGGCCGTCTGGTCCTCTCCAACTCCAAGCAGCAGTGTCTTGAAGCCACTGCCGAAGAAGTCCGCCAGCGGCACACGCACACTGGGCGTCGCCTCGCCGTCCCACGTCATGGTCAGAAGCGCCGTTCGTCCAGTCTGCGGGTCAAGTTCCGGCCATTTCAGCCGAAATGCACGGATGACGGCTGGACCCTTCAGCGTTGCCAACCCAGCGGTTTGGCCGGGTTGGATCGAGCCTTCCAGTTTCCGCTGGCCTCCCTGCACGCCCGATGGCGTGGCGCCCACGGCAGCGAATTGTGGCGCGAGACGCCCCAGGGCTTCGCGATGCCGTTGGGCCAGCGGAAGTGTGAGTGTTTCTACCTTCGTGTTCGGCGGGAATTGCACGTAAGTGGCTTGGAAGAATCCAACCTTGTCGAGATAGATGCGGCACGATTTCGAGAATGGCATCGGCACGTAGGCCCAGTGGTAACAGTTTGTCTCTCCCTTGCGCTCCACACACACAAACGGCTCCACAAAGGGCGTCACCTTGCCGAGAAACAGATCGCGAAAGTCCGCCTCGAGGAGCGGTTCCTTGGCGTCGTCGAGATAAATCCAGATTTTCCCTCTTGGGTTTGCCGACCAGAGCCGCACGACTGCACCCGGCCCTTGAATATCGGCCATCAGGAGGCGGCCGTTCTCCTTGCGCAGGTACCCGTTAGCATCGGCGTTCATCAACTGCCGGTCGTAGCTCGACGCCATGTTGGCGCGATGGCCGGGTAGCTCGTAAAGTCGGTCTAAGCCGCACGTGCGCGCCAGCAACGAGGAAAAATCCCATTCGGCTTGGCCGCGTGGGATGACGCAGAGGAGGAAACCTGCGATAAGTGCAATCGAACGTGGGTTCATAGGCAGTTCTTCAGTGGACTTTGTTGTTTCATTTCTGTTCCCACAGATGGACATATCGGTAATCGCTCCAGCCGTGGCTCAGGTTGTCCCTGATGTCACGCTCCGCTGTTCTACTAAAATCCGGAAACCCTCCGTATCCGCAAAGCGACATCCTCCGCATCAGCCGGCGACGCCAGCGTCACGCTGCCGCCGGGGTGTTTCACCGTCTCATGTTTGGCGATCCCGCCCGTCAGGGGGGACAGCCACTCCACACGGTACTCACCCACCGGAAGGTCGAGCGCGAGATTGGCCTGCCCACCGCCATCAATGTAGATCGCATACTGCCGGCCCGCCTCGACCAGCGCGTGCGCCCGATGCTTGTCCGGCACGCCGCCCTTTATGACGGAGTTGTCCGGCTTCATCCGGAGAAAGTCGAAGCCGTGGATGAAGTCCTTCAGTATTCTCAATTGATTCCGCAAGGCGGGACCGCCTCCTCCGATGGATTCTTTCCCGAGGGAGGTCTTCGGAGGGATAATCTTTGAACCATCTTCTTGATCCGGGGTGAAGGTTAGGTCAAGCATGTTATATACTGCACCGCCGGCAATGATCCACTCCCATCCTGCACGACGATATGGGAAATCGGTTATGCCGCTATAGGTAAGCTCATCGTATGAGAGAGGTTTGTTCTTACTGTGGTAACTTCGGATAAGATCGAGTGAAGGACCATCCCAGGAAAGGACAGTCACATTCGCGAGCGGGGGGCCTTTGACTTCGTTTTGGGAAATAAGGTGCTTTATCGAAAGGTCTGCCTCTGCCGCGACAATATTAGCAATGGTGTTACTATCAAATGTGTTTGAAATGACGGTACCCGCCGCACCCTTGCCATAGGTCGGTTCAATGCTTGGTTGATAAATCACATTGTCGAAGCCGTTCAATTCATGGACTATCTTCGTCACCATGGCATTCATATATGGCGTCAAACCGTCATTATGGTGAATATCCCAGACACTGCCTAAACCACCGGCGGTGTGAGATGGAATGTTTCCCACACCGTTAATATTATTACTTGCCTTCATGGGAGAGCGCATCCACATGTCATTGTTCGGAAGCTTAGTGGCGCTAGTTACTCAAAAGAGGCAGAAAAAGACCAGTTCCACCACTACTCCGCGCTCACCAGCCTTCGAAACAAAATCCTTGAGGCGCGTGAAATACTCCGGATCAAACTGTGACAAGTCGAACTTATTGCCTCCGCCCTCGAATCCAGGAGTACGGCTTCTGGCCCAAGGACAGATAAAGCGGGTGCTGGCAGGGCCAAGAGTATTTTCCTCAATATTCCAGTGACTTCCCATATTCACGTATGGCTCAATATAGTTACCAGAAAAAATGCGGGTATAATTGAGTCCTTGCGCCTGGAGCGTGTTCAGATATTTCACGTAGTCGAAGTCCAAGTTCAAGACGGCACCGTAATGTTCGTTGGCGCCAATGAGCACCGTTGACTTGCCGCGAAACAGGAAATAGTGGGGGTTGTCAGGGTGCAGGCGGATGGGTTGCCTCGAGACGGCGGCGACCCGCTCCGCACTCTGGCCAGGTGAGCCCCGGAGCGCCACAAGGATGCCGCCAGTTCCGACCACGGCGCGTGTGGCGCCGGCCAGAAACGCACGACGATTTACTGAATTTATTTGCATAAGAACAACAGACATAATCCACGAGCATTTTGGTTCTGCTGCGGTCCAACGGCTCATGGATGTTCGCCCAGCCAGCGGGTCAGGAACCGAATGCCACTTTCGATCCGGGCCTCGTGGCCGCCTTCGTGGAGGTCGAGTTCTATGCGTTCGGCGAGACCGAGCTTCTTGTAGTGTTTGCGGGCGGTTTGAAATTCCACCACCACCTGTTGCCAGTCGGCGATCCGATCTTTCTTTCCATGTTGAATCAGCAACGGGCGGGGACAGATCAGGCTCACGACGTCAGCGTCGCTGAACTCGGTCAGCCAACCTTGGAAGAACGCATGTTCCTCCTTGGTTTCGAGAAAGGAAACGTAACGCGAGTCGGGGACGGCCATCTTGTTGCAGCGATTGTTGAACCACGCGCAGCAGATAGCGGCTTTGATGCGTGGTTCGAGCGGTGTCCAGAACATTACGGCCAGCCCGCCCAGCGACACGCCCCAGATGCCCACGCGCTCGCTGGCGATCCGCGGTTCTTTGAGCACAGCGTCGAGAAGCCGTTGCAGGCGCGCAAACTCGATGCCCGGCAGGCTCGTGTCGGCCAGACGGCAGAGCCGCTCGATGCGGTTGCGCCGCTCGACCGACTGCAGGTTCATCGGAGCCAGCACCGCGAAGCCGGCTCGCGCGAGTTCCCGCGCGTAACTGTGATAGGCGTCGCCCTCATCATTCAGGCCGAACGTCCGCTCCGGGAAACTGCCGATGCCGTGTTGGGCAATGACCAACGGCGCGGGCTTCTGTGCCGTGGCACCAGCCGGCAGCACCAACACCGCCTCGGCTGTGATGGGGCCGAGCGGCAAGGTCAGCCACTCGCCCTGAAGGTCGGCCAACGGCGGATACGGCCGGCGCTGCAACTCGCCGGTGCAAGCCAGCGCTGGCGGCTTGAGGAAGTTGCGCCAGCGGTCGCGGTTTGACTCGACGCTCTTCAGAAATCTTTCCATGGTGCTGTAGTCGCGATTCCAAGCTCGTACGGCGCGCTGCGGGTATTCCTCCACAAGCGGCCACTGGAGATAAGACTCCAATTGTCGCGCGTAGGCATCCGTGCGTTCCTCCTCGATCTTCTTCAGGTCTCGCGGCGTTTCTGCCGCTGGACCCACTTTAGCGACCAGTCCATGCACTTTGCCGACAATCAGTTCCTCGACCGTCGGGGCCCAAGCGGAGCCAGCAAGACGGCCGGAGGTAATTGTGGCCTCGTAGCCGCCTTCCCTTAGCACCCGGAGGCTCGGGAGGTAGGCCATTACGTCGTTGGCGTAAGCAGCAATCCAGGTGGATCGGCCCAGCTCTCGTTTGAGCCGCTGCGAGTAGTCCACAACCGCCTCGCCACCGAGCGCAACCCAGGTGAGACCATGGCCAAGTTGCCAAACCTGAATGGGGTACGGATAGGTCGTGTCGAACTTGCCACGCTCATCCAGCACCTTGAGCAACTGCACGGCACGCCGCTGCGCGTCGGAAGGTTTGCCCTTGGCCTGTTCGGTGAGTTCTTCGCGCGGCGGCAGCTTGTCCAGCGGGAGATCCACCTGCGCGTATGCGGCGCGGGCTGAACCGGTGATCGTATGCATCTGGCCCCCCAGCACGGCCTCTACCGCATCCGCCAGTTGTCGCCCGTAATTCTGGCACAACTCGACCGTCCGGCGAGGCAGAGGATTGGCATCCGCCCCGCAACCCATGAAGAAAAGGGCCGTCGCGCCGGGGTGGGCAGCCTCCAAGCACTCTTGAGCGAATCCCGCGTAGTCTCCGCACCATTGGTAGAAGTTGAGCGTTGTGTTGTGGCAAGCATAACCAAACGCCACGGCCCGCAGCCGGCCTTCCGGAGACTCGACCCGCAGCATGGGCACGTCGTGGTCCACCACTCCAACCAGATTGGTGCCGTTGATGATGCCTTGGAGGGTGGGCTCACGACGGTTCACCGCAAAGTCGGCCCGGCCGATACCCCACGCCAGGCGGGCCGGTGCCAGACCCGCGAGGGCCTCCCCCACGATTTGGACAAGCTGACCTTGAAGTCGCCCCGTGTAGCGACGGATTCTTTCCTCCTCCCCGGGCGGGAGGCCCGTTACGGGGTAGATGTGGTATTCGTCGCCCAGTTGAAATGGGCCGCAATGTGTGTGCGAGGAAGTGAACATGATTTGTTCACGGGCCAAGCCATGCTTTTCACGCAGCTCCGCAGCGACCGCACTGGTGAGTGTCGCCTGCAAGCCGATCAAATCGGTCGTCACCAACACCAGCCGCTGCCCGACGGGACTCTCCACAACAAGGGCCTTGGCGAAGAGGTCTTGCAGCTTGCCATCGGCCGGCTTGTCCCGAAAACCATAGCCGGCCATCCACATAGGTTCTCGCGGTGTGATGACAACCCGTGCAACACCGGCTCTCCAGCCGCCTTCGACAGCGAGGCTTGCGGTGCTGGCGCCCGGTTCGGCGGCAACCAACCCACCGGTGGTCGTCAAAGCCACTACCCAGAAGGAAAGCCAAGCTGGGGTAAAGTTTGAGAAATTCATGATGATTTGTTCCTGGTTAACGGTCAGGTTTCAAACTTTGTTTTGCCCCGTTGCCGGGCATTTCGAATTCGTTTCGGACTTCAAGTTTCGGACTTCGGATTTTGCCTTGGTGAACCTCAATGGCCTCTGAGCAAGGCACGCTTCAACGGGCCGGGAATCGCCACAAGGTCGGAGCGCGTCTTGCCGTTCTCCGTGATGCGCGGGAGCGTGTACACCATGCCGTCCTTACCGACGGTGATCGCGTTCACGTAAAGCGGGCGGTCGCCGTTTTCGTAAAACACCGCGCCGTTGTCGGTGTATTGGAGCTTCTCGATGTCGTAGGTGACGAGGTGCAAATCTTCCTGGCCCTTGGCTTCGCCCATCGCGGTCTTGGATTTGCCGGTGAGGCGTTTGCCATCAATGTAAATCGGCCCGCCCGTGAGGTAGTGGATCGTCTTGCCATCCGGCCCGAGGCAGAAGCCGAGATAGCCGTAGCTGAACTGGTCGAACATGCCGCAGCGCTTCGACGGCTCGGACGTGATCCGGTCGAGTACTTCGATGCGCGGCACGCGGGGGTCGAAGCGGAACAGGTAACCGGAGTTGCCATGGACGCCGTAGATCATCTTGTCCTTCGCGCGCCAGAATGTTGACCGCCAGTTGTAGCCCATGTGCCCGGGCGAGATCGGGTCGTAGAGGCCGAAGTAATCTTTCTTCATGTCCTCGCCTTCGACCAGTGCGACGGAGTCGGTGGCGGCGCTGTAACTCAGGATCGTGCCTTCTGACGTGGTAAAGTAAGCCGAGCCGTCGTCGAGGTCCACGGCGATGGAGCGGCAAACGGTGCGGTAGTTCGCACCCACCGCAGCCTCGCCTTCGGCGCATTGCTTGCCGAAGCTCTTCTGGTCCTTCTTGGCGAGATCGTAGCGGTAGAAAATGCCGCTGGGCCACGTCAACGCGAACAGGCGGCCGCGCTTGGTGTCCATGTTGAACGAAAGAACGCCCTCGCGGCCCGGCGCGATGCCAAAGTCCTCGAACTTGCCGGACTTAAGATCGTAGGCGAGCAGGTGTCCGCCCGGGTAGGATTTGTAGCCGGCGGGCGGAATGCCCATCGTCTCCATGCCTTCCACGATGCTGTAAACGCCCACGTGCGTGCCGAAATACAGCTTGCCGCTCGCCTCGACGAAGTTGACGTGGCTCTTGCCCTGCGGAATGGCCTTCGTGCCTTTCTCGCCGCAAGCCTCCGTCAGGTCACCGACTTCGGTGACCTTCTGCGTTTTGGGATCGAGGCTGAACATCTTTGCGCCCTGGTCAATGTTCTCCGAGCTGAGGCAGTAGAAAATCCTGCCGTCGCTGGCCGTGCCCATGGTGTTGTAGCTGTCGTGGCCGAGCGCGAAGCCGGAGTTGAAAGTCCTGGCCGTGATCTTCCTGCCCGTGTCAGCCTTGCCGTCGGGGACGACGAGTTGTTGCGCGTGTGCGGCCGCGGCCAGCACCAGCGCCGGCAGCAGGCAGAACGCGAGTGTTCGGCTTTGTTTCATAATTGTATTCAGTTGGTTATGGCTTCGCCAAATTCCGGCGCGCGACCTGGACGCCTTTCGTCGTGACGTAATACTTCGCGAGCATGTTCGACTTTTCCCACGCCGGCAGTGCCTGCGGGTTCTTGACGTAATCCAAAAACCGCTGCGCAACCAACGCGAAATGCGCTTCGTGTCCGGTGCGAAGAATGTCCGGAATGATGACGTGAAAGCGGTCAGGCTGCTCTTCCAACGCCACGCCCGGATGGGATTCCTGCAGCGCCTCAAGTCTCTTCTTCAGGGCCGCGCGCACGGTGGCCTTCGCGCCGGCACTCCTCGGCACGACGAACAACTCAGGACGGAATTGCTGGTCTTTGCCCTGGTGCAACTCGATGTTTGACGTGTTCCCGCGAAACACGGCGCGGTGTGTGTCTTTGTCACCGGGTTGCGCCTCAAAAGCCCATCTCACGTCGAGCTTCACATGAATACCGCGCAAGGTGTAGTTCAATGTGTTGTTGCAGAAATACTCGAGCGGGTCGTTCTTAACTGCATCCCGCAGAAAGTCCGGAAATTCACTCGCGCCACTGGCGCGCTGGAACTGAGGGCGCGTGAGCGTTGTCGGCCAGCGCGTGCCCATCAGCACTTCGATGTCGCGCTTGTAGTCAATGACCTGGTCGGGGAAAAGCGCCCACTGCGCTCGCTCGACGAGGTGCGTACCCACATCGGCCAGCCCCTCACCTTGCTGACGGATATCGAAAAACCAAACCGGACGCAGGTTCGGCACGCCGCCGACTGCCTTCAGCAGGCAGTGCAGGCTCTCCATGTAAACAGCCGGTTCTTCCACAGAACCCTTCAGGCTATCGCCAAAGATGCCGCGGTCGTTCACGAGCTGACGCTGGAGCACGCTCGAAATCTCAAAGTGGTCAGTCATCGCGTCGCAGGCAATCACATGTTTGGCGTCGGTCGTGCGCTGGTCCTTGCGGAGGTTGAACTGTGCGACACGATTGAGGTGCGCGGTCAGGTCTGGCCCGAGCGGCGCGTAAACGAACACCTCCTCCGCGATACCCGGCAACATTTCCCGCTGGAACAATGCCGCGTGGAAATGCCCGGGGTCGAGCGTGACGAGCGTGAGGTCTCTGCCCGGCGCGGCTCGACCGATCAAAACACAGCCCGCTAGCAGGAATGCCAGCCGGCGGGCGCGTTTGACGATCAGACCTCGCATGGGTTCAGGGCCTTGGTCAGATCACCTGCAGGCTTCTGGGAGCATTCAGGCATCAGGCTTTCCCCAATTCCTTGCGGAGCGCCCAAACTTTCTTGAATGCTTTAGCGTACTGGTCCACTAGTTCCGGCACTTCGGAGGTGAACATGGGCAGCGCGATCGCGGTGCGGTTGACTTGTTCCGAGCCGGGCAACTCGGGGATGATCGGCGCGTGGTGCCACCATTGCGCCTCGGCATACAGCGCCAACTTGTGCTGCAGAGTGTAGGTGTGGGCCTTGGCTTGCACTCCTTCCGCTTGCAGGGCTTTGACACACGCTTCCCGCGACATGCCCGCTTGCGCTTCGTCAAGGAACAACATGTTGTGGGCATAGTAGAGGCGTTTCATGTCCGGTCGCGCGGCTTGCTCGGAGAGACCCGGCAAGTGCAGGATGCGGTCGTTGAGCCGGCGCACCTGCGCGGCCGCCTTGGCGTTGCGTTCGTCCAACCCCCGCAATTGGCAGCGGGCCAGCACGGCGGCCATCGGATGCATGCGCAGCTTCAGACCCAGGCCCGAGCCTTGATACTTGCGATACGGACTGTCCTCGGGGTAACTCTGCGGCTTGTCGTAATGTCCCAACGTCGAACCCCGTTCGTAATCCGCTCGCTCTTGATAGACAGCCATCCCGCCCTCGATCGCGGGCAGCGGTTTGGTGGCCTGAAAGCTGAACGCGGCCATCCGGCCCCACGAGCCCATATACTTGCCCTGCATCGAGGCGCCGTGCGCGTGGCAGGCATCTTCCAGGACGATGAGGCCCTTCTCCTTCGCAAATTCACAAATGCGATCCATTTCGCAAGGAAGCCCGATCCAATGCACCGGCAGCAGCGCCTTGGTGTTCTTGGTCAGGCGGCGTTGCGCGTCCTCCACGTCGAAGTTGAGCGTGCGCGGGTTGATATCGACAAACACCGGCACCAGCCCGAAAAACCGCATCGGCGTGATCGTGGCGAAGAAGGTGTAACTGGGCACCATGATCTCGCTGCCCGGCGGCAGGTCCAGGGCAAAGAACATCGTCGTCAAGGCACTGGTGCCGTTGCAATACGCCCGGACATAGGGGACTTGGAAATGTTCCTTCCAGTCCTTTTCCAGTTGCTCGATCGGGGCGTAGTTGAGATCCCGAAGCAGCGTCACGATCTCCCTTTCTTCGTCGGCCCCGTAGAGCGGCCAGCGATCGGCGCTGCCGTGCGGGTGAGTGACGGCTTTAGGCCCGCCGAGCAAAGCCAAGGTTTCCTTGCCTGCCCTGACTTCTGCGGCTGCGCGCGCGGCAGCCTGACCTGCCAGGCAGAGGCCGCCGACCAACGCGCCCGTTGACTTGAGGAACGCTCGCCGCGTTTCCAATGGTTCTTGCTGGTTCGTCTTGTCTTTCATCGTTCGTAGGTTCATCCGTATTCTCCGGTTGAAAACGCAGCCACTGCGCAATGATCGCCCCACGACAGGTCCGCTCTGGACGCGCGGTCCATTACAGGCTGCCCACTGCCGTTTCGGTTTCGACTCTAGTGCAAGTTCAGGGGAAGTATTTAGCAGCCACGGAAAATTGTTTCGCAACTATGGAATCGCTGGCCGGCAGGGCTGGCGCCCTTTCCGATTCCTTCTTCAGAACGTTTCTGCCACGAACGGGATTCGAGCCATCCGCCAACGGCTGACCTGAACACTCAGGTCAGTCATCCCTCCGCTCACTTTTCGCGCGGCGGTGTCAACCCGATTTCATGGCGTCCGGCGTTTGACATCTCCACACTTCGAAGCTGAACGATGTTCCCCGACTGATTGCAGTCCGCGTACCTGGTTGGCCTGCGCTGCCACGCAACGGCCGATAGTCTGGGGTTTAGCCGCGATGTTCCAGCTCTGGTGTTCAGCCACCCCGCGATGAAACTGCCTGTTTGCCCATTGCCATCCACTCGGGCAAGGAGTAGAAGATCGGCACACAGATCTCCGCGTGAGCAACATCCTTCAGACCCTGCGTGATTGGCGGAGAGTGGCGTCCGCGATTTCGCCGCTGCTCGCCGGCCTCGAGCTCGGCATGCCGCGCACCGCCGCCGCGCACGACCTCTTCACAGCTTACGTCCAGCACAGCGTTCACGTGAGCGTTGGAACGCGACATGTTGACCTCGTGGTGGACCTGACGTTTTTCGAGGAGTGGTCTGCGCGGGAACGCCAAACGATGGACGCCGACGCCGACGGTCGCATCACGCGATCCGAGGTGGAATCCTACCTGAAGAACCTCGCGACCGAGCTTCCAAAGCAGGTGATGTTGCGCGCCGCAGGGCGCGAGGTGCTGCTGGCGCCGCTTTACGAGCCCGAGTTGGACTTGCGCGGGAACGACAAGGCCATTCCGGGCCATCACCGGCTTCGTTTGTTTTTCTTCGCGCCCACGCCGGCGGCGCTGCGGGCCAACGACGAGTTTGTGATCGAAGACCGCCTCTGGCCGGAGGCGAAGACGCTCGCAACTGTGGCGGCGGAAGGACGAGACGGCGGCACGTTGGAAGCGCAACAACCGCGCGACCCTGGCTTCGCGCCCTTGCGACCGGGCGAAGCGCGACTCTTCAAGGTCCGCTGCCTGCAGCCGCCCATGGCGAGACCTGGCACGCCCAACTTGTCCGTGACCAACTCAACCCAAACCGCATCGAAGCCACTCGTCCGCTGACAAGGTTTTCGACCGGCTACAACCAAACTGATTCATGAACTCACGACGGCCACTCTCCAGTTCCCTGACATTACTGGCAACCGCGCTCGCGCTGGTTCTCCACGCGCCACCGGCCCGTTGCGCTGACGCCGCGACGTGGTCGCCGCCGGGCGTGGTTGAATTCGCCGGGCGTGCCGCGCGCAACCACTGGTATCTCTTCGGAGCGGAGAAGCGCGCTGACCTGGAAGCGATCAACCGCGATGTGCGCGAAGCCCAGCAGCAACTGGACAAGGGCAAGGACGACGATACACGCCGCCGGGCCACGGACCGCGGCAGTGGCGCCGCCGCCCGGTTGCTCGAGGTCGTAAAAGCCTGCCCGCGCCTCATTCGTGTGGACCTGACGGCCGCGCATCCGGTGCTGGCGCCCGACGGCCCGTTCGAGTTGCCCGGCGACACGGGCGCGCTGCTGTTCGAAGTGGTTTCCGTTCGTGAAGGATTGAGCTACAGCGCCAGCGTACTCGACGTTTCGATGCGGCCGGGGGAGGCGAGCGTGGTGGCCACGGCGGACGTGGCCGCCGACGGCACGACTTACGCCTTGGTGGGCTTCGAGCATCTTCCCATTGGCCGCAACACCTTGAGCGTCGAGTTCCGGCGGCCGGGCCAACCCGCCGTGCGTTTTCCGCTCGACCTCACCATGCCGACGTCGGGACGGCTGAAACTGACCGTGCTTTCCGACGACTCCGGCAAACCCGCGCCCGCGATGGTGCGGTTGGTGTGGCGCACGGATGGCGTGGCGCGCCAACCCGCCAACGGCATCGAGTTCGCGCCGCAGTTCGACAAGCAAGGCCAGGCCAGCGGCGCGCGCAACGCAAACCTGCCGGGTCCGCTCGCCGATTCGTTCTGGTGCGTGCCGGGGCCGTTCGACATGACCCTCGCACCCGGCGACTGGCGGATCGGTGTGCGCCGCGGCGTCGAGCACGAAGTCCTTTTTGAGGATATCAAGCTTCGTTCCGGCGAAATTTTGGAGCGGACCTACCGGCCCAAGCGCTGGGTGGACATGCGCAAGCGCGGCTGGTGGTCGGGGGATGATCACGTGCACTGCCGAATTCTTTCCGACGAAGACGCCCGTCACCTGATGGCGTGGGTGCAGGCCGAGGACATTCACCTCGCGAACGTCGTCAAGATGGGCGACATCTACCGCACCTATTTCGAGCAACGCGGCTTTGGCCCGGCCTATCGCGTTGTGGACGCCGAATACGTTTTGTCGCCGGGCCAGGAATGTCCGCGCACGCACGATCAGATTGGGCACACGCTCGCCATGAACATCACCAGCATGGTCCGCAACCCGGAGCGTTACTTCCTTTACGACGAAGTCTTCGACGCCGTCCACGCGCAAGGAGGCTTGTCGGGTTACGCGCACGTGAACTCCGGCATGTTTCACGTCCACCGCGACATGAGCATGAACGTGCCGCGGCAGAAGGTGGATTTCGTCGAGATCCTCCAGTTCAACAATCTCGGCACCGACCTGTACTACGATTTCCTCAATCTCGGCTGCAAGCTCACTGCCTCCTCAGGCTCGGACGTGCCTTGGGGCGGCACAATTGGCGAGGTCCGCGCCTACGCCTGCTTGGAGAAGAAAAGGTTCTCCGCCGATGCTTGGTTCGAAGCCTTCCGCCGCGGGCGCACCTTCACCACCAGCGGACCCATGCTGGAATTTCGCGTGGACAACGCCCTGCCAGGGGATGAACTCCGGCTCAAGTCCGACCGCAAACTCCGCATTCGCGCCCGTGCCTGGGGCGATCCGAGGCGCATGGCGCCGGTGAAGCTTGAAATCGTTCGGCACGGCGAGGTCATTCGTTCCACCGAGTCCAACAATCCGAAGCAGCCGGAAGCGCAACTCGACTTCACGGTGGACGCCGGGCACGGCTGCTGGATCGCCGCCCGCGCTCGCGGCGGTGAGGGCACGAGCGCCCACACGACCCCGGTGTACGTCGTGCGCGAGGGGTTTCGCTTTTGGAAGTTTGAAGGACTGGAGGCGTTGTTTGAGAAGCGGCTGGCCAGTCTCGCCGAGATCGAGCAGATCGTCGCCGACGCGCGCCGCGACAACACCGAGGGCAAGTTGGAGAACAATCGCTACCGCAAACAACTCGCGCTGCAAGGCGACGCGCTGCTCGAGCGCGTGTCGCTGGCGCGCAGTCTTTACGAGGACCTGAAACGCCTCGCCGAAACAGAGCGAGGGCCGCGCAGTCGGTCGGGACGCTGAGACCCAAGAGTTGGTTCTTAGCCGGCCCCTGCCAACTGCGTGGTAAAGGGGCAGTCCCGGCTACAGGTGAGTCTTCGCCGCTTTCAGGTGATTCGCCAGCGTGTGCTGACAGCCCGGCTGCAACCGCCGGGCGAGCCAGTCCAACGTCATCACCAACTCCCACCGCAGCCGCCACGCGGTTGACGAAGAACTGGTTCTCGTCGGGGTTCATGCGGCGCATCTGTCCGGCCGTTTTCAGCGTCAAGCGCCGAGGTGCGGGGCTTTTCACGGACTCTTGGTGGTGTTGGCCAGTGGGCGCGCGGCGTGACCGGAAGGCCGTGGTTACTGCATGCGCAGGCGGAAGTGGCTGCGGGTGCTTAGCCGTAGCCGGCGCCAGAATCGCGGAATGCCACAGCAGAAGAAGGTCGCATTCCGACTACAGCACAGTCCGGGACGGCTCCACGCGATGCGGAAATGCCCCACGCCTCCTCATGGAAAATCCAATCAGCCGCGCTCAGCCTTTGCCAACATTTGCTCCCAAAGCTGCCGGAACTGGATTAGTCCCTGGACACGATCGGCAACAGGATCTGAAACTTCCAGCAGGCCCCAGCCGTCCCAATTCATCTTTACCAGCAGGTCAATTTGAAGTTGGTACGGGAATTTCGGGTCCTTGAGATCGTGAAGGTGAAGGGTGTGGCCGAGAAAAGCCTTCACCAAGTTAAAGTTGGCCTCGAACCCATTGCCCTCCGTATCGCGCTCCTCGCTGTTCAACTTCAGACGCACTTTGGGTTGAATCACCTGGTCCATGATGGCTCGCAGCGTCGGCAGTTCGCCCACTGGACCGTGCGCTTCCAACCGGACTTCCTGTCCGTGATCCGCCGCGGAGGCGCCGAGTTCGTTCAGCGCCTTGGCGATTTGCTCGATGGTTTTCTCATGCGGCACGTTCGGGTGCCATTGATTCGGAAAGATCCGGACTCCGCCACCGCCCACGTCGTGGCTCAGCTTCACGTGTGCCTTGGCCGCTTCGATGGCGGCCTTCAGTTTTGCCGGCTCAGGCCAATCCATGCGCTCGGCGCTGGCGATGCCAACAAGGGTGATCGGGCTGTCGGCAAACCGTTTTTTGACTTCCCGCCTTTTCTCTGCGCTCAGAGCCAGTTCCACACCATGGGCATAAGCGGCACTGGTCCGCAGTTCCACGCCGAACATCCGCGCTTTCTGCAAATTGGCGATTGTCGTCGGGAGGTCCCAATCCTTGCCCCATTGGTAGGTGGTGAAGCCAAAACGGACCTTGGCGTCTCGGGCGGCGGCATCGGCCGCGGGCCAACCCAGCGGGTCGAGCGCGGCCAGCGAGCAAGCGCCCAGCGTGGTTTTGAGGCTGGCGGCCAGGAAATCCCGGCGCGAGATGTTATTTCGCATGGTGCTAGTGATACGCGGGGTTTAGCTGATTCATCTTTTCAATCGCAGACAATGACTCTCTAAACTAAATCAATTTCGGCACCACACTGTCGTAAGTCAGCGGCGGGATGACTTTGCCATCGCCGGTCTTGAGTGTGCGCGTCTTCTCGTCGAAGAACAAGGCCAGGCCCAGCCGTTCGGACATTTCCGCCATGCACAAAACCGTCTGCGCCCGAATGGCCAGTCCGATGTTCGCCACGGGTGTTTTGCCGCTTCGGATGCAATCAAAAAAGTCCTTCTCCAGCACCTCAATGCGTTCGGTCGGGTGTGGATCAGCAAATTCTTCGGCGTCCATTTCCTCCGTGAAAATAGCCTCAGGTCTCAACTCAACTTTGTTCTGACTGGACGCGAAATGCAGGGTGGCCTTGCGCCCGCGCAGCACGTCGGGCAAGCCCTGTTCGTTGACCGTGGTCCCGACAACCGCGAGCGTCAGGCCGTTCGGAAACTCGGCCAACAGATGAGTCGTGTCGGTGATCTCGCGGTCGGTCGAGACCTTGCGCGTGCCGGTGGCCACGACGCGGCGCGGAAACTCCGGATTGCCGGTGGCCAGCAGCAGCGGGAGGAAACGGTGCGGCAGCAGGTTGCCGATAATGCCGGAGTTATAGGCGTAGTATTTGTGCCAGCAAAAGTAGTGTTCGGGATTGAACGGAATTCTCGGCGCCCGCCCCAGCCAGCGATTCCAGTCGAGGTTCTGTTCATTGGCATTCGGATCGACCGGGAAGGTCCACTCGCTGTTTTTCGGATTGTTGCGGCAATAAGAACCCTGGCCCCAGACCAACGGACCGAGTTTGCCAGCCCTGATCCACTCGGCGGCCTTGTGCCACTTGGGGTCGAGGCAACCCTGTGAGCCGATGACATAGACTTTGCCCGTTTTCTTAACGGTATCGTAAACCTCGAAAGCCTCGCCCAGATAGCGGGTCATTGGTTTCTCGCAAAAGACATGCTTGCCCGCTTCCAGCGCGTCCATGGTCACCTGCGCGTGCCAATTATCCACCGTTGCCACTACCACCGCATCAATTTCCTTGCGTTCGAGCAAGTTGCGGTGGTCGCGGAAGCCGTCAGCATCGCCCAGGCCCATGACCTTTTTCGCCGCGTCCAAGTGCTTCTGGTACAGATCGCAGGCCGCCACCTGCGCGATGTTGTTCTGCCGCGCATACTCTTTTTGCAGGCGAACGTGCTCCATGCCCTGTTTGCCCGTGCCGACGTAGGCGACGTTGATGCGGTTATTGGCACCAAGGACGCTGCCCGGCGAAGGGGCCTGGTTCTGGCCGTAAACGGCGGTCTTGAACAAGCCGCTGGCGCCGATGGCTGCGGTGACGGTGGCGGCTTGTTTGATGAAGGTCCGGCGAGTTTCGCCGGGGCTGGCGGCCTGGGTCAGGGTCGAGTTCATAAAACGTGCTTTGGTTTCAATCGGGTTGCTCTAGCCAAATCTGTTCACAAGCAATGTCTCCACTATAGCGGGAACTCATATGGAGTATTTAGCGGCCACGGAAAATTGTTTGGCGCACACGGAATTGCTGTGAGAGCCAGAAACTCGGGATCGCTCAGGTCGAGATTGGTGCCGTCCGGTCGCAGCTCAGCGGGCCAGCCGCTGCCGTGCCTGCGAGTTAAGCACGGAAACCGCATGGGTGGGACTCCCGGCTCACGCCGATGTCAACTGACTCGTAATGCTATGGCTTGGCCCCGACAGCCCTGCGCCCGTCCACGGCTGCCTATCTGGTTCGGACACGTGCGACCAGTTCATGCACCTTCCGAACAATTGTTTCCTCAACGCTCGGCGCGAACGGGCCGGGCAACCGAGTTTCGACCATCGCCCCTCCTCCCTCATAACCTCCTTCCTGCAACACGCGCAGCGACGGGATGTACGCAAGGTTCGCCTCGTTGCAGTAGCCAGCCGCCCAAAGTTGTTCCCTGCCCAATTCCTTTTTCAGCCGCCACACGTAATCTACCACCGGCTCGCCCGCCATGGCAAGCAAGGTCAAGTCCTGGCCGAACTGCCAGACTTGGAGCGGGTACGGATACTCCGCCGGCAGGTGGCCACCTCCGTTCAGGATTTCGAGCAACTCTTGCGCAGGCCGCCGCGACTCCGTCTCCTTGCCCTGCAACCGCGCCTCGAGTTCCTCCCGGCTCGGCGGCGGAGCGAACGCGAGCGAAACCATCTCGAAGGCGCACTTGAGCGGGCCTCGAACGGGCTGCATGGGCCCGCTGATGACTTTGTCCACGCCAGCGGCCAGCCCCTCTCCGTACTTGCGGGCCAGTTCCATTGTGCCGCGCGGCGAAGCCATGATGTCACCGCCACAACCCTGGACGAAAAAGGCGACGGCATCTGGATGCTGCTGCTCCAGCCACTCCTGGGCAAAACCGGCGTAGTCGCCACTGAAGCGATAGTTGTCGTTGAGCAGCGTCGAGGGATGGCAGGCCTAGCCGAACACCACCGCACGGAGTTGCCCCGGTTCCGACTCCATGCGCAACACGGGCACATCGGAATCCACCGGGCCGAGCGGGTTCGGCACAAACGAGACGGCACCGCTCTGCTCGGGTTTGCGCCGCCGGTTCACGCCGAAATTCGCTTCGCCATGGCCAAAGCTGAGCCTGGCTGGGCGAAGGTCTTTGAGCGCGGCTCCAACGACGGCCACCACTTGGTCCTCCAGTTGGCGGGTGTAGTCCTCAATATCGCGCAGTTGCTCGGCGCTCAGGCGCCAGGTCCAGAAGACGAGTCGGTCGCACAACAAGTCCGGCCCGGAGTGCGTGTGGGAGGAATTCAAAACCAGACGCGCGCGCGAAAGGCCATGTTGCTTCTCGACCTGTTCCGCGATGGTGTCGGCGACCGAAGCATGAAAACCAACCAGCTCCGTAGTGACCATCACCGCTCGCTGGCCGGATCGGTCTTCCAAGGCCAGCGCCTTGGCCCACAGCTCCTGCAGGGTGCCACTCGAGATGTTGGTCCGGTCGCCGAAGCCCCCCCATCCAAAGAGGTTTGTCCGGCGTGATGCGGGTTTTGGCCAAGCCGGCTTTCGATGAAGTTCGTTCCTCTGCAAAACTGGAGGGCGCGGCAACGTCGAGCACGAAGATCCATAGTGCCACAACCAGAATTGAACTGCGCACGAGGGTCATTCCCGTGTTCATCTTGCAGAATCAACTCAGTTCAATCGTCGCGCAGCAGTTTTCGTATGCCGTCCACGAGGACAGCCTCGACGCTGGGGGCGACGTTGGAGGCGCGCGGGCCCGTTTCGTAGCCGCCCTGCTCGTAGCCGATGGCGGTGCCGATGTACTCGGTGCCATAGTCGCCGTAGGCGGCCATCGCGATGAACAGATCGCGCCGCATTTGTTTGGCGGCGAGTTGATACTCGACGAACAGTTCGCCCGGCAGGTGGAGCACGCGGGCTTTGCCGAGGCGGAGACAGGTCAGGTCAATGCGGTGCCCGGCCTGGCAGCGCTTCAACCAGACGAGCGGCGCCGCCGCGTCAACGCCGTTCGTTCCGCGCAGCGTGGCTTCCAGTTCCGCTTCCTTGAGATGAGCGGCCGGCGGCAGCGCCACGGGTTCGACCTGCCAGCCGACGTCCTTCGGCGTGAGAGGGAACTTCTCCGTCGTCTCCCACGCGCGTTTCATTCCATCGGCAAGACGCTGGGCCAGCACCCACCGCGTTTCGTGTGAGCCATCGTTGTATTTGCCCGCGCCCACGTTGCCGCCCGCGCCGGTGAAATGCACATGCAGCGCGTCCAGAACCTGCTGCTGTCGGAGAAAGCGGGCGAGGCCGGGGAAATCCGGGTTCGGGATGCCGGTGCGATAATAACTCTGCGGGTGCGTGGCGTAGTAACTCAAGACCGCCACGGGCCGCTCGCCATTCCAAAAGCTCATGAGCGAAACCATCGGGTCAATGACCCCTTCAGGCTCGGCGCGGATCTTCGGGTCCACAGTGGCTGTCCAGCGCGTGGCGCGCACCTTGCCGTCCGGCCCGAGAATACGGCGATTGGACGCCACCTCTTTCACTTCTGCCTGCCCGAGTCCGAAGTGAGTGACGGGCTTGCTCTCGCCCAACGCGGTGCGAACCACCGCCTTGAGCCGCTCCAACACCTCGCGGGCGAAGGTGCCTTCGTAACGACCGAGCGGCAGGCCGTTCTCGCAAAGCAGTTTTTCGGTCCCAAAGTCACACTCCGGCGCGTCATGCTGATGCAGGGCATGGACGGCCACACGCTGCGGCTTCGTTCCTGCGGCCTCGGCCAGCGTTTGCCGGAACACATCGTGGCCCTCGTTGCTGATGCCAATCCAATCGACGGCACACAAGACGATCGGTTCGTCGGCACCCAGCAAGACAACGCCGCGACAGCGCAAACCGAGTTCACCCCGCGCCTTGACCGGGTCGTAGGCCATCATGCTGCCCATGGGCGGGGTGGCGTCCACGTCGAACACGGCCAGCCGCAGACCTTCGGCCTGCACCGTCCCGGCGATGAAAACGAGGGCGCCGACGATGAGCGACGCAGCGCCCGAGCGACGCGCGCCTGCGTCAAGATGACGGCCGATGGGTGGAGACATAATCCGTAACGACTGGTGGATCGGTGTGTGGTTCAGTGAACAACTTTCTCCGTAACACTTCAACGTCTCATTCTGTGCGGAGACTTCACTTGCCGCGGGGGTGTAATTCAATTCACTGCCAAGTCCAGGCTCCGAATGACGACCATGGCCGTGCCTTGCGCGCCGATGACCGACGCAGCCCGAAGCAACGATTGCATGTCTATTGGACACGGGTGCGTTCGACCAGTTCATGCACTTTGCGGATGATTGTTTCTTCGACGGTCGGCGCGAACGAGCCAGGCAGCCGGGCGCCCACAATCGCGCCCCCACCTTCATAACCGCCCTCCTCCAGCACGCGCCGCGACGGGATGTAGGCGAACATGTCGTTGCAGTAGCCCGCCACCCACAGCTTGTCCGCGCCCAACTCCTTTTTCAGCCTCAGCGCGTAGTCCGCCACCGGCTCACCGGCCAGCGCAACAAAGGTCAGGTCCTGACCGAATTGCCAAACCTGAAGCGGGTACGGATACTCGGTCGGCAAACGGCCGTCCCGGTCCAGGACTTTCAGCAGCTCCTGCGCGTGGCTTTGCAACTCGTCGGCGCTGGCCCGCAGAAACTCACGCGCCTGCCGCGCCGATTCGGTGCCTTTGCCCTGTGCGCGGGCCTCGAGTTCCGCGCGGCTGGGCGGCGGAGCGAAGGCAACCGGAACCACCTCAAAACCACAGTGCAACGAACCTCGAATCGGCCGCGTCGCGCCGTGAACGGCCTGCTCCACCGCGGCAGCCAGCAGTTCCCCGTACTTCTGCGCCAACTCGACCGTGCCCCGCGGCGAGACCATGATGTCGCCGCCGCAGCCCTGCACAAAGAAGGCCGTCGCGTCAGGATGATGCTGTTCCAGCCACGCCTGCGCAAAGCCGGCATAGTCTCCACTGAAGTGATGGTTGTCCGAGAGCAGCGTCGAGGTGTGGCAGGCGTAGCCGAAGACCACTCCGCGAAGCAGTCCTCCGTCAGAATCGATCCGAAGTAAAGGCACGTCGTGGTCCACCGGCCCAGCCGGGTTAGGAACGAACGAAGCATAATAACCCGTCTCTGTCTTCAGTCGCCGGTTCACAGCGAAGCGCATGGCCGTCCGCCCGAAGTTGAGGCGGGCCGGTTGCAGATTGCTCAGCGCAGTGCCGATGACGCCGACCACCTTGTCCTCCAGTCCGCGGGTGTAGTCCTCGATATCGCGCACTTGCGCCGGACTCATGCGCCAGTCGTTCCAGAAGATCAGCCGATCGGACACTTGCGGCCCAGAGTGCGTATGGGAGGAATTCAAAATCAGGCGTTCGCGCGCCAGGCCGTGTTGCTGGTTGACCCGATCCGCGATCGTCTTGGCGATGGGCGCCGGGAAACCCACCAAGTCAGTGGTGACAAGGACCGAGCGCCGACCGTCCTGGTCTTCCAGCGCGAGGGCCTTGGCGTACAGTTCCTGCAGTTTACCGCGCGAAACGTTGGTGCGCGCACCAAAACCAGCCATCCAAAGTGGGCTGTCCGGCGTGATGATCGCCTTCGCGGTGCCGGCCTTCCACACACCGTCGCGTTTCGCCGCACCGGCGTCAGGCTCGGTCGCGCCCGCCCCGACGGCGAAGAAACCAAGCGTGGCAAAAAGGAAAACTCGCTGGGAAATCGAAATGAACAATCGCACCGGTGTTCGTTTCGTATTTCCTAGTCCCATGGTTTGTGAAGTTCCAGCGTTCAGCTTTTGCCCAGTTCCTTGCGGTGCGCCCAAACTTTCTTGAACGCTTTGGCGTACTGGTCCACCAGTTCCGGCACTTCGGAGGTGAACATGGGCAGCGCGATCGCCGTGCGGTTGGCTTGCTCCGAGCCGGGCAACTCCGGGATGACCGGCGCGTGGTGCCACCATTGCGCCTCGGCATACAGCGCCAGCTTGTGTTGCAGGGTGTAGCTGTTCGCCTTGGCTTGCACGCCTTCCGCTTGCAGGGCTTTGACACACGCTTCCCGCGACATGCCCGCTTGCGCTT
>CAYIIH010000038.1:0-32703 GCA_964363225.1 uncultured Verrucomicrobiota bacterium
TGGTGCAACGATTACCTTAATCCGCAATTGTGAAACCCTTGTGGCATAACTTGGCAGGCGTCTGGCGCCGGACCGGATTGCTTGAGCCTGAATTCCGAAGCGGGCAAAGAAACGCACCCATCCGGATGCCGTGTTTTGGATTTCGGACCAAGTCTTGTTGGTGGTTCTCGCTGCTCCTGGGTCTTGCGTCGGTGGCTTGGGCGCAAAACAGCCCGGAGCCTCGCCTCGTGCCGGCTGGCATGACCAGGATCCCTCCTTCGGCCAACTTCATCGTATTTACCTTAGGCAGTCCCACCAATGAAACCGGGCGCTTTGCGGATGAAGGTCCGCAGACCGATGTCACCCTGACCAGCCCGTTTTGGATCGGCCGGCACGAAGTAACCCAGCAGGAATACCAATCGGTCGTGAGCAATAATCCGAGTTTCTTCAGCGGCGATCCCAATCGGCCGGTGGAAATGGTAACGTATGCCGAAGCGACGAATTATTGCGCGAAACTGACCCTGCGGGATCGCCAGACCGGTCTGATCCCAGCGGGCTATGGCTATCGTTTGCCGACCGAGGCGGAATGGGAGTGCGCGGCGCGGGCCGATTCCAGCATGCGGTTCAGCTTTGGCGATGATGAAACCCAGTTGAACAATTACGCCTGGCAGGCTGATAACAGCAGTAACACCACGCATCCTGTCGAAACCAAGCTACCAAACGCCTGGGGTCTCTACGACATGTATGGCAACGCCTATGAATGGTGCCAAGACTGGTATGGGCCTTATCCTGGCGGCGTGATGAGCAATCCACAAGGACCGGCGACAGGCCAATATCGTGTCATCCGCGGCGGCGCGTACAACAACACCTCGGCGCGTCTCTGCCGCTCGGCCTTGCGCGGAAATCTTAGTCCTGACAGCCGATCCCTGTTCGTGGGTTTCCGCGTCATCCTAGCGCCGGTCATCTCGGAACAGGCGCCGGTGTTCACAAGCGCTGCCACCGCCAGTGGCACGGTTGGTTCACCGTTCACTTATCAAATCACGGCCAACAATAATCCCACCAACTACAGCGCCACCGGCTTGCCGGCGGGATTGAACTTGAACTCGGCTACGGGACATATCACCGGCACACCGACCGCAGCCGGCACGTTCACAATCACTCTTTCCGCAATCAACGCCGGCGGCAGCGGCACCGCAACGCTGACGCTCACCATCGTTCCGCCAGCACCCGTCATCAGCAGTGCTGCCACAGCCAGTGGCACCGTCGGTTCGCCGTTCACTTATCAAGTCACCGCCAACAATAACCCCACCAACTACAGCGCCACTGGCCTGCCGGCGGGATTGAACTTGAACTCGGCTATCGGCCAGATCAGCGGCACACCGACGGAAGCCGGCACGTTCACCATCACTCTTTCAGCAATCAACGCCGGCGGCAGCGGCACTGCAACGTTGACGCTCACCATCGTTCCGCCCGCGCCCGTCGTCACCAGCGCAGCTACAGCCAGTGGCACGGTCGGTTCGTCGTTCACTTATCAAATCACCGCCAACAATAACCCCGCCAGCTACAGCGCCACTGGCCTGCCGGCGGGATTGAACTTGAACTCGGTTACCGGACAGATCACCGGCACACCGACGGAAGCCGGCACGTTCACCATCACTCTTTCAGCGAAGAACGCCGGCGGCACTGGCACCGCGACATTGACGCTCACCATCGTTCCGCCCGCGCCCGTTATCAGCAGCGCGGCCACCGCCAGCGGCACCGTCGGTTCGTCGTTTACGTATCAAATCATTGCCAACAATAACCCCGCCAACTACAGCGCCACTGGCTTGCCCCCTGGACTGAACCTGAACCCCGCGACGGGACAGATCACTGGCACGCCCGCTGAAGCCGGCACGTTCACAATCGCTCTTTCAGCGAAAAACGCCGGCGGCAGCGGTACCGCGACGTTGACGCTCACCATCGTTCCGCCCGCGCCTGTCATCACCAGCGCTGCCACAGCCAATGGCACCGTCGGTACGTCGTTCACTTATCAAATCAGCGCCAACAATAACCCCACCAATTACAGCGCCACTGGCCTGCCGATGGGATTGAACCTGAACCCAGCAACTGGACAGATCACTGGCACGCCCGCTGAGGCAGGCACGTTCACAATCACTCTTTCAGCGAAAAACGCCGGCGGCGCTGGCACCGCGACGTTGACGCTCACCATCGTTCCACCCGCGCCCGTCATCAGCAGTGCTGAGACGGCCGCCGGCACCGTCGGTTCGTCGTTCATTTATCAAATCACCGCCAGCCATAACCCCACCAACTACAGCGCCACTGGCCTGCCTGCTGGACTGAACCTGAACCCCGCGACGGGACAGATCACTGGCACACCCACTGTAGCCGGCACATTCACCGTCACTCTATCGGCAGCGAATGCAGGCGGCACCGGCACAAAAACCCTCGCCCTGACCATCACGGGGGCTGCGGCGGCCCGCATTGACACCGGTCCGCTGATGAATACCGCGCGCATGGGCCATTACATTGCCGCGCTGCCTGATGGACGGGTCGCGGTCTTCGGCGGACACGGGCAGGGGTTTGTGTCGCTGAACTCGATGGAGATTTGGAATTCGTCATCGAACGCCTTTGCCAGCGTGACCATGCCCTCTTCCTTTGACGGTGGCGCGCTCGTTCGTTTGGCCGACGGACGGTATCTGATCGCGGGTGGGGCGGCCAATTTGGGAGTGGCTCCGGGCTACAAGACGGCGCAAATCTTTGATCCGGCGGCGGGCACGGTCACGGCCACTGCGTCCACGATGGTGCGGGCGCGCTGCAGCAATTCCGGCGCGTTGCTGGGCAATGGCAAGGCGCTGATCGTCGGCGGGTGGTACAGCAGTGACAGTGGCGGCTATGGCGAGATATACGATCCGGCCAGCGGCACCTTCACGGCCACCGGTCCGCTCAACACGGCTCGGGCCTTGCCCATGGTTTTGCCGACCAGCGACGGGCAAGCGGTCATTGCAGGCGGGTCCGGAGTATTTGGTTCTCCACCAGCCCTGGAGCGGGTCGAGTTGTATGATCCGACCAACAACACCTTTTCGGTGCGGAGCGAAGCGGTTTTCGCCGGGGAGACGGGTTGGCGACTTTACACTGGGTTTGGGCGGGAGATTGGGGAGCAGCGGATGGCTGACGGGAGGTATGCGTTGATGGCTTACCGGACAGTGACTAATGTGACGGAGACAGTTTTAGCTTTGTTTGATCCGGGGACCAAACAGTTTGTCAAAGTGGCCATGACTCCGTCGTTCACCGATCCAGTGAGCGTGTTTGTGCCGGTGGTGAGCCGGGGAGAGAACGCGGGGTATTTTCTGGCGGGGAGCAACACGGGGGGCGGAGCGAACTTCACGTTCCGGGTGTATCGGGTGAATTTGGCGACGGGCGAGCGGGTGGCGGTGTCGGAGCCGTTGAGCGTAGCTGCGTATTACCTTGGGGCCAATGCGATGTGCTGGCTTGGGGACGGGCGGATATTTGTCACGGGCGGGACGACAAGTGTAAGTTCGACCTACAACTTCAATCCGGTGCGAAACACCTTCTTTGTTTCGGGATTGGCGGCGGTTCAACCCGCGCCCGTCATCATCAGCGCGCTCACGGCGAGCGGCGCGGTCGGAACGGCTTTCACTTATCAGATCACGGCCACCAACGATCCCACTTCTTTCGCGGCGGCCGGTCTGCCGCCGGATCTCTTGTTGAACACCCGTACCGGCTTGATTTCGGGCTTGCCGACAGTGGCCGGCACTTTTTCAGTTACACTGACGGCCTCGAACGCATCGGGAGTCGGCACTGCGACGGTCGCTATTCTGATCACTCCGCCCGTCAGAGTGGTATTTGACAACGGCAACATTTTCGCAGTGTCGAGCCGGCCCTCGAAACCGACTACCTTCACCGTGGCGGATCCTTTCGTCATCACCTACATTCAGAACTATCATTATTTCAACGGGGGAGCTTTGCCCGGCACGATCAGCCTGCGGCACAGCGATGGCACGGTTTATGGACCTTGGCAGACTTACGGCACGACGGGTCAAGGAGGCGTGGCCAATGCCAATTGGATAACCGAACCGATGGTGACCCTCAAAGCGGGAACTTATAGCGTCATTGATTCCGATCCATCGACTTGGTCGCACAACGCCTCCTCTGGTTCCGCGGGGTTCAGCTTGATTATGGGTTATTCGTTGCCCGCAGTCCCAGCGTTAAGCATCCGGCTCGAACCCGATTCCCAAGTCGTGATTTCCTGGCCCGCCTCCGCCACGGGCTTTTTCTTGGAAGCCGCTGAAAGTCTCCTCTCCTCCAATTGGCACATGCTGACCAATACGCCCGGGATCGTTGGTGACCAGTACGCCGTGACCAACAGCGCGGCGGGTGAGATGAGATTCTTCCGGCTGAAAAAGCGCTAAGAAAGAAAAACGTTCTGTCCTCCGCCCGGCCCCTCGCTGCCCTTGGTGGCCCTATGTTTGGAGTGTCCGAACGGCTCTCAAGGTCGGCTCAGATCATCGTGTGCCCATCGGCGCCCAACGCCTGCACCTCGTAAATTCCCCAGGTTCCAAAGTCGTCCTCTGCCTCCATCCCTCAGGCCATCACTCCGTCCTGGCAGCTCCTCCCGATAAAAAACAAAACCCATTCTTCTTTTCTCCAATCGCCCATAATGAACTGTCCTGTCTTGAAAACTGCGTGACAACTCTGGCGAATGATCTTGCCCTTTACCTTGATGCGGCCATAGTATGTTCCCGTGCTAACGTATTGCAGCAGATTGGGGACCTTGGGGAATGGCCGCCACTTGGCGTCTTTGGACAGGTGGGTCGTTCGTTTGCCGTTTCTTGCCGTTGCTTTCACAGCCGGAATATACGGGATACAGTGACGGATTTGACCGGTTCCTATTTTGATGTAAGCCATTGGTTGCAAATTAGTGCCGATGTGGCGGAATTGGCAGACGCGCTAGACTCAAAATCTGGTACTCGTAAGAGTGTGTGGGTTCGACCCCCTCCATCGGCACCAACAATATCAAGGACTTGTAGCTAAGAGCTTGACAGTTGGATACTGTTTGGATACAGTTTTTGCGCATGAACACTACTACGTCGCGCAACGAACCCACCAAGATAAACCGCAAGCCAATCGTGATTCGACGTGGTCCTGTCCGGGTCATGATCTATCACGGGAAGACCAAGGCGAAGGGCAAGACCTACCCGCGTTTCAGTCTGGTCTTTAAGGAACCGAACGGTACCAGGCGGATTCGCAACTTCGCGGACCTTGAGGAAGCCAGGCGGGAGGGCGAGCTTATCGCTACCCGCCTCTGCAATGGCGAGTCGGACGTTTTGGCTCTTCGCAATTCGGACGTAGCGGAACTGATTTCAGCGCGTAATACTCTCGCCCCGTTCAAACTCTCCGTCGCCACTGCCATCAGCGAATTCAGCACGGCGATGGGGAGGCTCCCGGCTGGAACCACGCTTTCGGAGGCGGTCGAGAATTTTGCCAAGCGCCATCCAGCCAACATGCCCCGCAAGACGGTGGGCGAGGTTGTCGCCGAATTCATTTCTGACCGCCAAACTGCGGGATGCTCCAAAATTCATTTGAGAGACCTTGGCATCCGCCTGGGGCAATTCACCACTGCGTTCGCGATGCCGATTAATGCGATGACCGCGCCGCCGGTTCAGCAGTTCGTTTACGGACGGACAAGAGAGTATGACCGGAAGCCGGCATCCAACCGCACCAAGGAGAACATGCTCCGCGTTATTGTGAGCTTATTCAACTTCGCTCGCCGGATGAAATACGTTTCGGCTGACCTAGCCTTTGAGATTGCCGAAATTCCCACACCGAAAAAGCAACACGCTCCAATAGGCGTTTATACCCCCAACGAAATCCGATCCATACTCGCCGCTGCCGAATCTGACATTGTGCCGGCGTTGGCAATCGGCGCTTTCGCGGGCTTGCGTCTGGCGGAAATTGCGCGGCTCGACTATAAATCCGTTCGTCTTTCAGAGCGGTTGATTGTGGTTGAAGCTGACCAGGCGAAGACCGCCGCTCGCCGTCTGGTGCCAGTTTCGGACAACCTCGCCGCGTGGCTTGCGCCGCACGCCAAGTCTTTTGGTCCGGTGAATCCTTGCACCGAGGAAATTGGGGGCAACGTTGGCCATGCTCTCGGATGCCGTTTCCAACGCACCATTGCCCGCGCCAAGGTCAAAGCGAAACGAAATGCGTTCAGGCATTCGTATATCAGCTACCGCGTGGCGCTGGCGAAAGACGTGGCGGCGACCGCTCTGGAATGCGGCAATTCGCCGGCAGTCATCTTTTCCAATTACAGGGCGCTCGCTACAGAGGCCGAGGCGAAGGCATGGTTTGCTGTCACACCGGAGCCAGCCGTTGAAAACGTGATTGCGATGTCGGCTGTAGGCTGACGGGCGCTTCGCTCCCTGCATGAGACGCAACGCAAGCATTCGTTCCAAACAGTGGACCGAATTGATCGTGAAGCTTGGGAAGGGGGAGCCAAGTGAAGTCGCCAGCACGGTGGACAAAATCAGGGCTTTGTTCGTGGACGGGCCGGCAGCGGAATACCCTTGGCTCAACAGATTGATCCTACTCATCCGCGAGTTGCCGTATCAAAACGCATTCCGCGTGATTGAGCACTTGGAAAACGAGATACATGCAGGGAGGATTCCTAATCTTGGTTGCGCGCTTGTCGGCAAAGACAATGCAGACCGCTTCGAGAACAAATGCGGCCGGGAAGTGATGGAGGATTACTGGCCAGTTTTCCTAAGTGCGGTATTCGCTCGATACAAGCTCCTATGGTATGAGTTGGGCGTCCTTGCGGTTAAAAAGAAAGGGGATTTGCGAACGGCGTTTTTAGTCGAAGACCCCACCAAGATTCTGACCGCGATGCTGCGTTGGAAATATGGGAGAGAGCGCATACACCATCCAGAGATTCAGACCGCCATGCTCTGGGTCCGGCGGCAAAGAAATTGTCGGCAACTACTGGACCGCATAAGAAAGGCGCTGGGATCGGCGCCGCGCGATGTTTCAGAGTTAACTTTGAAGTATTTCTTGATTGAGCATTGGCCCACAGCACTCCGCGCACGTGGCGATTCTTTCGTCCCGCCATTGGCTTATATGTCAGACATGGGACTTGACGGCTTTTTGGTTTATGCCGAAGTGGGTGCCGATTATCTTATGGATGCAAAAGAGAAGGCAAGCAGAACGCGGAAAATTTGGGAGCACTTGGGATTGAAACGATCCAGATTCGCCGGCCTTGATGCCGTCAGCGGCGGGGTGCGCCGGGGATTCGTCAGGATATGGGAAGAAAACTCAAAAAGGCGCTGCCCAAGGCGCTTCCCCTCCCTTCCCCTCCCACCCATTTCCCCGACGTAAACGGACCGTTGTCCCCTTCAGTCCTTCCGAACACAAGTGCCCGCGCGTACCGACGCTTGATAGGTTTACACACTTGGTCTTGCCTGCGGAAAAAGGTTTCCAACACAGTTTTCATGTTTGTGCTGTACTGCGAAAAATTCCGCCCGCTGTGGGCAGAAAGACGCAACTAAAATATGCAAACAAGCGACTTAAAAAACCAAGGATGCGGATCACTCGATATCGGCAGTATCGCAGCCGTCTGGTACGCTGGAAGGCTTCATTACGAAAAATGAACTCGCGGCGCGGTTGAAAAGATCGCGCCGCACCGTGGACAATCTCATGCGGAGCCGGACGATCCCGTTTATCAAACTTCATCGCACTGTGCTTTTCAACTGGACGGATGTCCAAGCGCACATTCAGCAAAATTTCACCGTTCGTGCCAAGGGGCTGTAATCCGCAGCGACGCCCCGGCATCTGCCGCCATGCCGGCGTAAGAACCGTGGAGGCGGCGAAAGGAGGTTGTATGCCCGTGGATTATCAAATTGAAGGCGGCCCCCGCCAAGAGACCGCCGTCAAAACCAAACCTAAGCCATGTATGACGTTACACGCTGCCCCCGCAAAGGTCAATCGCTTGTCGCGCCATTCGAGTCTGCTGGAACCAAAGGAGCGGTGCATCGTCGCCACGCTATTGGCTGACTGGCGTTGCCAGTTGCCAGCGTCGATTACGAAGTTGCTTCGCTGCGCCCCGGAGTCTTTCGACGATTTGCGCCTTGGCACTATCGCCGCTGCCATTCAGGCGCTGGCCACAGATGGCAAGCCAGTCGCACCCTTGACCGTCGGCGAGTATTTGGAGGCCGTGCACAAGCTGGAGGCGGCTGGCGGAAATGACTTCCTTCATTTGCTCGCCAACGATGCGGTCAACATTGATGTCGCAGAATTGGAGGCCGGCCCTGTTTGGCAGGCGTTCACCGAGCGCAGGGCGAATACCATTTTCGCGGACGCCCAGTCCGCGCTGGAGGCCCAGCCTGCTGCGCTGCCGAGCATTTTGGCGGGCGTCCGCCAAGCGATTGACGACATTTCGGACGGGGACGGGAGGCCAGAACTCGGTGAATGGATTGGCCATTTCGAGAAAGCGACATGCACGCCGGAGGCGCTTGCGCAACTCAGCGTCCCACCGCGCGAGCCGATCTTGGGTGAATGGTTTCGACAGGGCGACTTGGGCTTCATTTATGGGCCGCGTGGCTCAGGCAAGACCTGGCTCGCCATGCACCTGGCGCGGCAGTGCGCCGAAGGTGGGCAAGTGGCAGATTGGAATGCGCACAAGCCCCGGCGCGTGCTTTACGTCGATGGTGAAATGCCGCTGGACGGAATCCGGGAACGGGATATAGCGTTGTCCGACTCGTCTGCCGGAGGCATGTTCTATTTGCAGCATGAGGTGTTGTTCCATCTCACCGGCAAGGTTCTGAACCTGACCTCCTCAGCCGTTCAAACGGCCTTGCTTGAAACCTGTCAGCGCAACGGGATGGAACTCATCTTCCTGGACAACCTTTCCTGTCTCTTCAGCGGCATCAAGGAAAATGATGCTGACGCTTGGGAACTGGTGTTGCCGTGGCTGCTGGACTTGCGGCGCAACCGGATTGCGGCTGTCTTCATCGCCCACGCCGGCCGCAACGGTCTGATGCGCGGCACGTCGCGCCGCGAGGATGCGGCATTTTGGGTGATGCAGTTGACGGAGGCCAACGATGCCGCCGAGGTTCAAAACGGCGCGAAGTTCGTCTGCCGGTTCGTCAAGAACCGCAACGCGACGGAGCAGGAATGCCCGCCGCTCGAATGGCATTTCCGCAAGGCCAAGGACGAACCGCACGCTCGCATATCCTGGAAGAAGCTGTCCACGCTCCAAGTCTTGCGGAAGTGGGTGGAAGATGGACTGACCAGCGCCAGCGACATTGCCGCTGAAATGAACTTGTCCAAGGGGCAGGTCAGCAAGCTCGCCAAGCAGGGCATGGCGGCCGGCTGGCTCATCAAGGATGGTCGTGATTATGCGTTGGCTGGCCAAGCATGAGCTTCGTTTCCAAAATGACACCCTATACCGTGGAAATGGGAAACGAAGGGAAACAAAACTGGAAACAAAATCGTTTCCACCCCCAGAAGCCATGTTTTTACTGGGGAAAATGAAGATTCAAGGAAACGAGGCAGAACACCAGACAGGAAACGAAGGGAAGCATTTTTGCCCCTATTCGTTTCCACTCGACACGATCCAAACATGAACGCGATTGAAACCCAAGACCTGGCCAGCCGGCCACAGCCCCCCAACAACGAAACGCGCGAAGTGGACGGGCGGGAATTCCTCGAATTGTGCGAGAGCCTGAAGCATCAAGGCCGTTATGTCGCCATCTGCGAGGTTATTGGCACAAGCCACTACCGGTTAATGATTCGACCGGTTCCCCCTCGGCTCCCAGCCGGCAACGGATTCGCTCGGTGAACAATCTGTCCGGCCCCAAGGCCGGCAAAGCAGAAACAAACAAAACCCCAAAACCCAAAACCGTATGACCCTTAAATTCCGAGTCGATCAAGCGGAAGCATTCCGCAGAGGGATTGACTGTCCAGAGCCAATCGTAACCATCAATGTAAATCCATCTCACATCCCCCAGCGGCATCGCGGCTTAATCGCGGCGCGGCTGTCTTGGAATAATGATGTCTGCCGCCTGTTTCCCACAGAGGACGGGCTTGGGACCTTTGACGCCCCAAGCGATGAGTTCTGCGGCGAGGGGGACTGGCCGCCCCAAGAGCCGCTGTACATCATTGCCAAGCTGCCGACTTACGAAGGCTTGATCGAGGCCGTTGAGGCCAACCAAAAAGAACTGGAAGCCAAAAGAACGGCGCCACAGTAAAGACGGGCGCTTCCACGACTCATCAGCCGCCAAGACCGCGCCGCCGGCTGCGCGCGACGTGCATGCCGGACCGCCTCCGCCGGTTTAAGGTCTTCCCGACAGATGTTCTCACCCGCTCCGATTCCAACGCCAATAACGCTTCGCTGAGCGGTTGCGGATTGCCGCCAAATCACATAGGGTAACAGGATGAAAACTCCTTCCTCTGCACCCTGGCCGGCAACGGTACTTGCGTTGGTTCTTCTGTCCCCAGCAAGCAATCACGCGCAGAATCTTCTTTTCAACGGCGACTTTGAAGCCGGGAACACCGGATTCTCAAGCGATTACTACTTCGCCAAAGTCGAATCTGGACCGGGCTTTTACGATGTTGTGCGTGATCTCATTGACAGTTTCCCTGGCTCTTTCTCATTCAAGGACCATACGACGGGACAAGGGCTGATGATGGTGGCCAATGGAAGCACGGATAGCAGCCGAGTCGTTTGGCGCGCCATCCTGCCGGTGGCGACAAACACAACCTACGAATTCTCCGGCTGGGCCAAGCCTTGGCCGACCGGCAATCCACCCCGGATCAAATGCACCATCAATGGAAAGCAAGTTGGCCCGTCATTTCAATTGCAGAACTCTCCGTGGCAGTGGCAGAACTTCAGCGCGCATTGGAACTCCCAAACGTCCACCAGCGCGTTGACTGAGCTACGCCTTGAGACGACAGACCTGAGCGGCAACGACGTGGCCTTTGATGACTTCACATTCACGTTCTCTATCCCCAAGCCGGCGATCCAAGTCAGCGAAGTCGAGATATGCTGGGCGTCGGCGTTGTCGGTGGCGTATCAGGTCGAGTACCGTTCCGAGTTGACCGGCAATCTCTGGACACCACTTGGACCAACCGTGGAGGGCAATGGCATAACCAATTGCGTTGTCGATTCAGTTCGCGCTGAACCACGCAGGTTCTATCGTGTCCGCGAGATTCCATAGCCTGTTCGGAGGGGGCAATCCCAAACGACGCGGCCAGCGCAAACCGGTGCTTGCTATAAATCAGCCAAGCTGCTAAAAGGCCCCCCTTGAACCCAAGGGACATTTATGGATGAACCCGAATTTCTCACATGCCTCTGCAACTCTTGCTCCGGGAAAATTGAATTTCCTGCCCACGGTGTTGGCGAAGCAGTAGAATGCCCGCACTGCGGACTCATGACGAAGCTTTACAAAATGTATGAGCCTCCTGCCATCGCGCAAAAGATACCTCCAGTGCTGCCTCATCCCCCACCTTTGCCCGAAACTTGTCAACTGGTAAGGTGTAAGTTATGCCACCATGAAGTTGCGCGGCTCGCTGAATTTTGTCCTCATTGTGGGCAATCACTTCCCGGCCTCCTCATAGAATGTCCAAGATGTAAGGGAACGATGATTGCGGCTGGGAAACAAGGCTTCGGGTTTGGAAAAGCTGCGGCTGGTGCGTTGCTTCTGGGGCCGCTCGGAATCCTTGTAGGCGGGGCCGGTCGGAATCGGCCCACATTGACTTGCAGGAGTTGTGGCCATTCCTGGCACTGATGTAATGCGGATTCGCCAAAGAAAGAACAAACGTCATGGCCAAGTGTTCGCGTTGTGGGGCATCATTAGGGTTCTTCTCGACTGCAACGTTCTGCGACGATTGCCGAGTAAACATTCAAGCAGAACAGCAAAGACGCCAAGCGGCCGAATCTGAGAATGCGCAACGGGCAATGGCGCAATATGAGGCACAGAGAGCGGAGATCGTAGCCGGTCAAGCGCAAAGTCTGCGAGCACGAATCGAAAACGGTGAACGAATTATCCTGTACGAAAGCGTCTATTTGCCAGTGGACTCACTCATAGCGAACGAGGCGATGAGTGAAGAATTCAGCATTAGCGTGCTGCGACAGTTGGGTCTTGACGGGTGGGATGTTGTTGCCGTGATCCCAAGGACAATCGGCGTTGCACTTACCAACACATCCTTCGGTTCAACATCTGGTGAGACATGGGGGGCCGGGATGGGCGGCAATGTCGCTGGTGTCCATTTGCTACTAAAGCGGGAAGTGTCATCACAAAACAACGCCTCAGATGAATTATTGAAATGGTATTCCGCGCGGAATCTCGATGACTTTGCAGCGTAGAGTCTGCAAATGCCCAAGCTAATATCTTACCAGCACAAGTTTGAGTAGGGGGCTGTTTCGTTCCGGGGCTGGCGGCGAAAGAAGCGCGGATCGTCTGGAGTTCTCCTTCCCCTTACTCATTTAACGGCTTCCATACGTCGCAAAGGCCGAATTGTCGTACCCTTACCGAGCACCCTGCCAACCTTCAGAGCAAGTCTCGGTGCTGTCGGCGGTTCCGGCTCAAAACCGGCGTCAAGTGACAGGCAGGAAGCCCCTTGCCCGGATTGTAAGCGTTCTTGTCATCCGCTGGCAACGATGTCAGTTGCAGACAAACAGGCAGGTCCGTTGGCCGCGAAAGCTGGACATGGCGACTCCGGGATGCTTCCATTGATTCGATGAACAAGGAAGTAAAACTGCGGTGCCCATCGGTGCGGGAGACCCGGCGTTTTGCAGGAGCATTGAAGGCCGCTTCACAAGGGGACCGGCGGCTTTGGAATCGCTACCAGCGGGATCTGGAATGGGGGGATTTGATTTATCGTCCCCGTTGCGTCCAACCAGTGAAGCGGATCGCCAGCCTCTGGCATTGGTTTCGTTGCCAGGTTCCCGAAGTCGGCCGTTCGCGGCTTGGGCAACGCCACCGCCAGGCTACGGTGCTGGCGATATTCTCCTTCGCCGTTGACGCTTTCATCGGCGATTTCCCGGCAGAACGCGGTTTCGAGTGGATTTGGTTCTACGCCCAAAGCATGGCTCGGAAGAAGCGGGAGGCTGCCCGCTGCTGGAGGAACAAACGCGGCAAATACGAGATTCCGAGCCGCCGGACCTTCCGTCGCGTGGTAAAAGCCGTTGGCTTCAATCGCATCCGCCAGACGTTTGAGGCTTGGGATGCGGACCGGAAACGATTATTCGACCAACGCCGCCCCGCCCCGGCCAACATCGGGGCGCCTTTCGTGCCGGCGGTGCCCCAGGCAGCGTGATGCCTTCGCGCCCGCATTGAGCCGGAACGCGGCCATAACCTCATTCCTTTGCTTGCACGGGATCAGCCCAAGTGCTAAAAGGTCACTGCAATGGGAAGGAACAGTTATGAGTAAGCCGAAGTATCTGTCATGCCTCTGCAACTCTTGCCCCGGCGAAATTGAATTTCTCGCTCATCTCGTTGGCGAAGAGATTAAGTGCCCACACTGCGGAATGACCACCATTCTCTATGAAGTTCACAAAGCGGCTGATGCAAAAAAAGACGAGTCCTTCCGTCTTAAGGAAAAGAAGGCCGAGTCGCCTGCTCTCCCCGGTGCCGGTCCGGCTCTTCCAGTTGGTCACAAACAGGGCTGGCTACGTTCACTAAGCACGGCCAAGAAACGGCTCACTATCCTTCTGTTACAGATCATACTGGTTCCCGCCGCCGCAGAAATTTATTTTGGCTTCCGCGCCGCACAACAGATTCTTGCTCCAACAAATCCTTGGGTTGATGTATTGGTACATCCCAGGGTTCATTTAGCAATGGTCCTTGCGTGGCTGCTTCTTTCCATCCTTTATTTTTTGCCCATTTTGATAGGGATTCATAAGAGGAACGCTCTGGGTATTTTCATTCTGAATCTCTTTCTCGGTTGGACTCTCGTTGGATGGGTAGCAGCCTTGGTTTGGTCCGTCCTCCATGATCCGGTCGCTGAATAAGCAAATCCATTTCTTCGTTTCAATAAAGGTAAAGCGGTCCGTGCCTAACTTTGACACTTTGTCGCCTTTCTTGGTCGGTCGTGCTCGTGGAGCCGCCGGTTCAAGTGCGGTGTGGGGAAACCAGCATCAATGCCGTTGCGACTGAGCGACAAACCTATTTGTGTTCCCTGAGTCAATCCCCTATAAGCAAAGGCAGCGATTGGGTTGAGAATGACACCTGCTGAATTCAAAACGAAATGGTCTCGTTACCAAAGCAAGGAATCCGCCGCTTACCAGGAACATTTCAACGACCATTGCCGCTTGCTCGGTCAGCCCACACCCGCCGAGGCCGACCCCAGCGGCAGCGATTTCTTGCCTCTGCCTCGTCTTGGCGTTGCCGTCGTTAAATTACAGCGATGAAGTTCAATCTGATTTGTGACGAGAGCGGCACGGGCGAGCGTTACCTGGTGGTGGGCGGGTTGACGCTTCCCCGCACAAATTACGGAGCTTTGTCGGCGCAACTCGCCGCACTCAAGAAGGCGGAAGGCTTTCAAGCGGCAGGCGAATTCAAGTGGGGCAAGGTGAGCAAAGCCTATTTGCCGCGCTACCAGCAATTGCTTGAATGGTTTTTTCACCACTTAAAAGCGAACCACCTCCGCTTCCGAGCACATGTGGTCGATACGTCCGCCCATGCCTACCGGCGCTACGGTGACGGGGACAAGGAAAAGGCGTTCTACAAGGTCTATTACCACTTGCTTTTCCAGAGCGTGCGCCGACTGGCTTTGGAAGAAGAAGGGAGCAACATTCTAATCCTGCTGGATGACAAGACGAACCGTTACCCATTTCGCCTGCCCGTGTTGAAGATAGCGCTGAATGCGGGATTGAAGCGGCAGCTTGGGCAGGGTGACTTGGTGGCAAGCGTGGAACCGCGCCCATCCAGCGGGCTGGGTGCGGAGCCGTTCATTCAAATCGCAGACGTGTTGATTGGCGCCATCGGCTATGTCCGCAATGGCCATATCGGGAAGCTGCATGCCTCACCCGCCAAGGTGGAAATGGTGAAGTTCCTGGAAGGGTTGGCTGGAACCGGCTTCGCATTCGATACTGCGGCAAGAGCGCCATTCAATCTCTGGACTTTTGACGTGGCTGTGGCGATGGAGAGAAAGGCGAGTCACCAAAAAAAGAACCGCTCCAAGACCTAGCTCCTTGCGAAGCACCCCTTGCGGGGAAGCCGCCCCATAAAGGGCGGGATTCGGTCAGTGGCAGCGATTCGTATGTAAATGTGACATCCTTTGGGCTGGCTGTCAAAGCTCAAATACTTTCCGCAAATACTTTCCGCAAATACTTTCGGCGTTTCCAGAAAAGATTTTGAAGCCGCAAGACTGGCTTGAGCAATAGCTGATAATGCCAAGCCAAACTGCCCCGTTGGCCCGCAATCTCTCATAGCACGCCGGGCCACTACAAAAGCCCCAGCGTTCCAATCAAAGCTGTCTATAGAGCGAATACGCGCGTGTTGGCGGTGCTATAGGGCAAACCGGCCTGAAAAACATCGGCCCCGGCAAGACCGTCGCCCGCTTGAAGCCCAATCGCGACAACGAGAAAGAAGCGCGTGCGTTCTGAACCACCCCGGCTTGACTCAAAACCGAGTTGGCGACGCGAAAACTGCACCCCCCACCAAGGTTGGCGACAATTGGAGACAGGAAATCTTCGCTTCTTTGCGTTTTCTTGCACACTTGCGTCTTGCGCGTGATTTTAGAGAAGTGCAGTCTATGCCCGTAAACACGATGCAAAACGCATGTTCGCGCAATTCAACGCAATGCTCTCTGAGGCTTCGACCCCCTCCATCGGCACCAACAATAGCTAACTGACCGGCACCAGGGAGACACGCTCGCCGTTGTCGTTGCGGGTAATGCCTTGCGCGCGGGGGTCCAGTGTCAAAGTGCCATCGACCAGGAAAGCATACCGGTGATGTCCATGGTGCAGATCCACCTTCAGAAACCACGCCCGGTCCGGCATCTGCCTCATGGGATGCGCCGCCGGGTTCCACCCATTGAAGTCGCCCACCAGACTCACCGCTTGAGCCTGCGGCGCGTTGCAGATGAAGTTCACCCCCCGCAAGGTCTTCTTGGCGATTGGGCGCGGCAGCGGCCCAAAGGAATTCATGTTCTTAGACGTCATGGCACTTACTGTAAGCTGCGGTTTGGTCTTGTCGTTCAGAGGGGGGCGGGAGTAAATCGCGAAACCTGGCCAACGATGGCGGTTCAACCCAAAAGGTTCTGGAGAATGATCAGCGCCGTCCTGAGCACCTGCTCGGATTGGGTTTCAAGAACGCGATACTGCTCGGTCCAGCCGGCCTTGGACTCATGCCGTTCACGCCAAAGCGTTTTGAGGACACGCTCCGTACGCTCCACCTGTTGCATGGCCGAGGCGAGGGATTCGCGTCCTTCCGGCACGTCGGAAATATTGCCCACGAAAAACCGGCTGATCCGTTTGCGGCTGAAAACAGCCTGCAACAACATGACCACCGTCTGCTCGTAGGCATACCAGCGTTGCCGCAACAGCTCGCCCAAAAAGCCGCGGCGGACCGCCAGAAACTCGGAGCGGGGCCGCTCGGTAAACTGGCGGATTTCCTGGGCTTCCGCTGGAAACCAGTTGTAGAGCAAGGCAAATGTGCCATAAGTGTCAATCAGTTGCTTGGAGTTGTTATGGTCGGTAGCGATCTCGCCGATGCACAGGTCCTGCTGCAGTTCGACAATGATCTCCGGCAGGTCGTGCAACCGGCCCAGAACCTCCTGGCCGACGGCGGTGCCGTAGTTGAAGTCGCCGGGAATCAGCCAATACACGTCCTCGGGACCGCCTTTTTCAAAGGCCATTCCCAGCCCGGAGTACCACATCTGGCAGGTATCCACGCACCAGGCATCCAGGATATCCGAATGCCGGGCAACAGTGTTTTTTCTGAAATCAAGGAAGGGCTTGGTCCGTTCCATGGCATAATGGGTCTTACGATCCATGACCGTGATCGGGCGCGCGTATTTGTCCTTTTCGGCGTCCAGCCGGGCGATCAACTCGTAAAGCGCTTTTAAGTCGAAATAATCGCTCGGTTGCTTGAAGGGATAAATCACCACAGGATGAATCTTGCGATTCTGCACGGCCGCGGATTCGCTTTTGGCTGCCTCCCGCTGGTTTCCCGGAGTGCCTGCCTCAGTTTGTTTCATAGGCTCATGTCTGTTAAATGGTCCAAAGCTCAAGCTTCCGGCCGCAACCGCCCAAACTGATCTTGGCGCCAGAACGTTTCGGATTCTTAGGCGCATTTCAACGCACTTGAGGGTAGGCCGATTCCCGCGCGTTCAACAACCTCCAAATTCCAATCCTGGGAAAGAAAAGAACCGGTCTCTTAGCCCGCGTACGCGCTCAATCTTTCGCTCTGGCAGCAAATCACCGTAGCGTTCTTTAATTCCCACCTGCCGGGCAATGGATCTGGCAGTCCGTTGATTGTCGCCCCTCAGCATCAAAACCGTCAGCACGCCTGCGGCGCGGAGCAAACGGGCTCACCCATCGCAAAGGCTCGCTAGGACAGTGGAACAGTTCCGTAAGTGAGCGGCTCGATCTTCCTGCCATCGCCGGTTCGGATTTCTCGAGTCCGGTCATCAAACAGGCAGGTAACGTTTAATCGTTCGGAGATTTCCGCGAGGGAAATGATCGTTTGGCCGCGCATCGCCAGCTCAAGGCCTCCGTTGGGCTGCTGGTTGGCCCGAATACAATCGAACCAGTTCTTTTCGTGGGCTTCCAAGGGATCTCCCGCTGGACTGAGGCCCGCCAAACTGACTGGATCTACTTCCTCGGCAAATTCCCGTTCGGGTAATATTTCCAGTCTGTCGCCACCGATGCTGAGCGTCGCGTGGTGGCCGTAAATAACCGATCCTGGACTTTTTGCGTTCCCGGTACTGGCTATGGCCACCACCGTGAAACCGCCCGGAAATTCAGCCAAGACCTCCCATGAGTCCCACGCCAATGAAGCCAACCACGATCCGCTCGTTGGCACCCAGGACTGAGCCTGGGGACGGCGCCTGGTTTTGGCCAAAGACGGGCGTTCTAAAAATGTTGGCCGTGGATAGCACGGCAGCCGCAGTTGCGGCTTTTCGGAGGAAGCTCCGACGAGTTTCACAGTGACGGATGTTCCTGTTTTTCTTTCTGTTCATAATCCGAGCATCTCTCTGTAATTATTGGATTTCGACAACCACTCCTCCGGAGAGCCGCGACTTCTCAGCGGCTGCCAGCACCCGGATGATTTCGAGCGTTTCTTCGCGCGGGATGGCCGCTTTTCCTGTGCGCACCGATTCTACAAATCCCGCTACCAACCCGCGCGCCATCGCCCCCATATCTTTGGCTTCGATCGTGAACCAGCCTTTCTCACCGTAAAAGCCGGCTTGGAACGAGTAGGCGGATCGTTCACAGACCTCCAAAACCATTCGACGCCCATCCGCGTAGTCCATGCGGACCAGTTCCCGCCCCCGTTCACCGATGTTCTGGACCCGCACGACTCCGCGGCCCAACACGGCGTAGCAGAGCTCGGTCGGATGAATGCCGTAATAGATCAGTTCATTCGGCCCGTAGGCATGAACCGTTCGAAGTGGTTCAATGGAACGTAAACGTTTTTTTGCTTCAGCGGCCTCGGGCGCATAGCGGAGCAACGAGCAGGAGAGCAGCAGCGTGCGGTGCGTATCGGCAAGCGCGAAGAGTCGCGCGGCCTCGTCCGGGTCGCGGGAGAGCGGCTTGTCCACCCAAGTAGGAAGACCGGCTTCCAGATAGCGGATGGCCTGATCCTGATGACGCATCGACCCGTCGTCGTTGATCATCACGGCATCCACATGCCCGATGAAGTCCTCTGGCGCCTTCGCCACTAAACTAACTGAAGAATAGAGTTTAGCCACCCGTTCCGCTTTGCCCCGGGCTTTGTCAAAGACCGCAACGAGCCGGGCCCCGCGGATACGCTGTGGTTGGGGCGGGTCACCTCCGTTTATTGCTTTCCACTGTTCCGCGTTGATCTCGCTTAGCAAAGGGGCAAAGTTATCTGCCCTGGACATGCTGTACATGCCGACGCGGATTTCCGGGTGATCGAATTTCGATGGGGAAGAAAGCTCCTTGTCAGTTGGAGCCTGGGCGAGCAATGATGCCGCTCGTGGCAGGGCTGCGCTACCGAGAACAGATAATGCCGTGGCACCGAGAAATTCTCTTCGTGTCATAAGCATTCGACAACGTGTGGTATGCCTTGCTTCATTTTGGCTCAAACAACGATGTCATCGCATTCGACTCCATCTTCCTGGCCCCTCGTGGCTTTGAATGAAGAAGGGAGAAATGTGAGAGAAAACTACCACGGTTCCCTCGTGGCACCTCCACGGTGAGACGCCACAAAAGGGACAGGCGTTTTGGAGTCAAATGCGATAGCCCAGTCATTTTTTCGATGAAGTTCGTTCTTGCAACCATGAAATATCACGATTGTTTGGCTGCGGCCACAAATCGGGGAAAAGGTACTTTCCTTTCCTAACCGGCGGAAAGGTTCTAGGATCAGTCCACTTATGAATTTCGGCATGACCATCAGAAAATGAGATAGACGCGGCCCGATTGTGGAAGCTGGCAGGAAAATCGTCCATGCGCGCCCGGCCAGCCGTGAGTTGCATCTGGCCGGAAAAAAACGAATCTCCATTCCCAAAATCGTCGAGGCGCACGTCCATAAACACCCAGGCCCTGGCAGGGGACGGATTGACAATGTCGGAAGTCTTCCGGAACACCTGGTACTGGGCAGCTTCTGCCGTGTAGTCCCAAGCTTGGGGCTGTCCTGTTAGACTGAAGGAGCCCATGAACCCATTTAAACTCATGCTGCGGAGCACCGGAGCCGGATCAGAGGGGCACCTGTGAACCGCAACGGATTTGTGGTACGGGAACAATAGACTCTGCTGGGCATGAAGAACGTTAGTGTTATCAGGCGGGTTTACTACCCAATCGATCCAACCGATGTACCACGTTGCCTGAGGATTTCCGCCGGCAGAGCCCCGATTCAAGACGACCTGGTCATGGTTGTCCCCGGCGTACGTCAGCCACGCCAAGTTCAGTTGCCGCACGTTATTCATGCACTGGATGCCCTGCGCCTTTGCTTTGGCCTTGGAGAGGGCGGGCAACAACAGACTGGCCAGGATCGCGATGATCGCAATCACAACGAGCAGTTCAATCAAGGTAAAAGCGCGCTTACTCATTTTCATTTTTCATTTCTGCTTTCGCGCAAGGGGCTCAAGTCAGCACCCGAGCCCCTTGCGCCTGGTTGACCCTCCGTGTGTTCTCGACTACGGTTTGAACAATCGGAAGAACTTGCTTTTCTCACCCGCTGGCACGAACACCCGATGGGAACCACCCTCGACCACTCTAAACAAGACATTCGTGAAGTCGGACCATTGGACAGGCGCGTTCAGGCTGGTAGTAACCTGCAGCGTGAAACCAGGCGGCTTGGTCGGCCAGGAAATCACGGCGGCAGCCTCGATCGCAAAAGCCGGAGGTTGTTCCTGCTGCCCCGGGATGCGCTGGGAATCCAGTTCCACTTGAGTCAAAGCTCCGCGATGGATTTTCACCCGATCGATTAATCCATTAAACGGGCCATCGTTGTTTGGAAACCTGCCCAAGGTAAGAACCTGAGTGCCCGCCGCCCCCACGCCGCCGGTGTATGGCTCAATGTGTTTCAAGCTCCCGTCCACGTAATAACGGACCTCCTGCCCCTGCACGTGAACCACCGCCGCGTGGTGCCACACCCCATCGTTAGTGACCGCCGCCTGGGTGCCCACATCGGCGATACCTAGTGCGGTAAACTGCAGCATGCGATTGGGAGCCAATCGCATCAAGTAACCGCGGGGCGGCCCATAAACGACGATATCACCGCGCGTGGTTTGGTCGGTTTTGATCCAGGCCTGAATCGTTAAGTCCTGGCTCTCGATTTGCAGCAAACCGTTGGGATCGTCAATCGTGACACGGTCACCGCCGTCAAAGAGCAAGGCGAAATCGCCGTTCTGTCCCGATGGCGTATCGGTCGAGAAGGTGGTGTTGCCGCCAAGAAATTCCTCTGAACTGACTGCGGGTCTGACTGTTGTGGCGGCGTTCGCAAAGGGTGGCGCTGCTTCGTTGAAATTGTACGCGACCACAGTTGAAGCCAGAGGCGGTTTTGGATTCGCAGCATCACCGTCTAAATCCGCGGCGGCCAGCAAGGCATTGTGGACACGCACGCGATCGAGCGAACCCGTGTGCCGCTGGTTGATGCCATTTCCCCACGCACCCATTCGAAACAAGTTTTGCCCCGGTGGGGCGATGTTTCTGGTTTCTTCTATAAACTGGGATTGGCCATCCAGGTAAAAAGTGACGCCTCGGCTCGACTCCCAAACCGCAGCTACATGGTGCCACGTGTCGTCATCGTTGGGGACTACAAGGCCGCTGCCGATATCTGCGACGCCCGCGAATGTGAAGGCAAGTTGGCCTTGGTAAACTCCCAAATTGTAACCGCCTGCAGGAGCGTAATTGACAATATTCGCTTGGGCGAACGGATCATCTGCCCGTGGTGCAAGATTCTTGATCCAGGCCTCTATCGTGAGTGGTCCTTGGTTTAGCGCCAGAACCGGTCCGCTCCGATCGTCCACGACCAAATATCCTTCCCCGTTAAACTTGACCGAGCGGTCTCCTGCTTTGCCGGAGGGGGAATCATCCGTCGCCACTGGAATGTTTGCTGGGTTGATGGTCGCCAAATTGCCGACTAGCGTGCCCGCCTTATGGGTGGTCGTGCTGCCGGCACCTTCATTGAATTCGAATTCGGTGAGAACCGACGCAGCCTGGGAATTGGCCTGGAGCCCGACTGCCAAGACAAAGGCGAGAATTAAGTGTTGATTTTTCATATAGGGTCTGATTTTACGTTGACGGCACCCACTATGAGCGCTTGTCTGTTTAACGCCATAGACGCGACTGTCATTAATTTATAATATCTTCTCACGGCTAACGAGGCTCCAACACAGACTAGGTTGGGAAGATTCTTCATAATCTTGGCAGCTTTGTGCATGGCGGGTTGCCCTGCAATTGTGGTTAATCTCGGATGAGCGTCAGGTCGTCAACGCGGCGGAGAGTGCCGCGGGTTCCAGAACTGACGCGCAAGAAAATTCACAGTTGAAACCGGATACTCGTGAAATTTCAGAGCGGGCAACATGACATTCGCAAAGCAATTACCTGGAGCGGTCGAGCCCCTCACCTGCGATGACATCCACGCGGCCGCAGAACGCATCAAGGACCATGTCCTGGCAACGCCCTGCACGCATTCCGAGCCGCTCTCGGAGCACACGGGTCTGGAAGTCTATTGCAAACAAGAATACTTGCAGCGGACAGGCAGTTTTAAAGAACGAGGTGCCGTCCATGCGCTGATGTTACTGAGCGGAGAGCAGAAACGCCGAGGCGTCATCACGGCCTCGGCGGGCAATCATGCATGGGCGTTGAGCTGCCACGGCAGTAGGTTCGGCATCGCGGTGATGGTCGTGATGCCACGGTTTGCCCCGCTGACGAAACTCAGCAATTGCCGACGCCAAGGGGCGCAGGTGGTCCTCCACGGCGACAACCTTGAGGAAGCGTGCGCCTACGCAACCCAGCTCGGCCAAGAAAGAGGTTGGAGGTATGTCAGCGGCTAGGATGATCCTGCGGTGATCGCGGGCCAGGGAACCATCGGGTTGGAAATCTTGAAACAGGCGCCCGATGTGGACGCGGTGATCGTTCCCATCGGTGGCGCGGGTTTGGTTGCCGGTGTGTCGCTGGCTCTAAAAACGCTGGCTCCTGGGATAAAGATCATTGGAGTCGAACCAGAATGCGCTCCGAGCTTCACCGCGGCGATGAAGGCTGGCGAACCTGTCCGCGTGGCAGTACGGCCCACGCTGGCCGACGGCCTCGCGGTTTCGTGCGTGGGAGCGAGGGCGTTTTCAATCGCACGCCGCTTGGTCGATCAGCATATCCAGGTCACCGAACGTCACATCGCGCTCGCCACCCTGCGACTGTTGGAACTGGAGAAATTAGACTATGACAAACAAACCTAAAGTGACGCGCCGGGATTTTCTCAAGCGCGGCAGTGGCTCGGTGGCACTGTCGTTGTTCATAGGCGGCGGCTTGGCCGGGTTCAGAGCGGCGGCGAAAGCGGCGGCGCAAGCTACGCCGCTTAAAGTGTTCACGCCACAGGAAGCCAGAACATTGCTGGTGATGGCACGCACCCTGTTCCCGCATGACTTTCTGGCCGATGACTATTACCTGAAGGTCGTGACGGCGATCGACGACAAAGCAAGCAGCGACCCCAAGACCGCGTCGATGGTCCGAGAGGGTCTGGCCCGACTCGGTAACAAATTTTCTCTTTCGTCCGAAAGCGAGCGGGAGAAGAGGTTGCGACCCGTTGAAAAATCGCCGTTCTTCATTTTCGTGCAAGGCGAGACGCTGAACAAGCTCTATGGCAATCCTGAGGTCTGGAAGATCTTCGGCTACGAAGGCTCGTCGGTTGACCTGAGCAGCTTCGACGATATCGGTTGGCTTCCGAACGAATAAAGCTTGGAGGAATGGCGCATGGCAAAGTTTGATCTGCATGGCAATTCGGTCGTCGTTGTGATTGGTTCGGGCGCCGGCGGCGGGACGCTCAGCAACGAACTCGCGCAGAAGGGCATTAGAGTTGTCTGTTTGGAGGCAGGCCCGCGGTTGACGCTCTCCGATGTCAAGATGGACAAAGACGAAATGTTCCTGAAGCTCTCCTGGCTCGATCCGCGAGTCGGTTCGGCCGAACTGGATCCCAAGCTGCCCGCCTGGATTTGCAAGACCGTGGGTGGGACCACAATGCACTGGGCTGGCATTTCGCTGCGCTTCCAGCCCCGCGAGTGGAAGTCGCTGACCACCTACGGCAAGCTCGGCGGCGCCAATTTACTCGACTGGCCGGTCACCCACGAAGAAATGGAGCCGTATTACGACCGCGCCGAGAAGAAGATGGGCACGACCGGCACGAACAACATTCCCAGACTGCCCGGCAACAACAACTACAAGGTGCTGGAGTACGGCGCGAAGCAACTCGGATATCGGGAAGTCCACACCAGCAACATGTCGATCAACTCTCAGCCCTATGACGGGCGCCCTGCCTGCATCCGATTGGGCTTCTGCATGAGTGGCTGCGCCATCGGCGCCAAATGGTCCACCCTCTACACCGAGGTGCCGAAGGCAGAGGCGACCGGGAACTTCGACCTGCGGCCTGAGTGTATGGTGATCAAAATCAATCATGACGCGGGCGGCAAGGTCAGTGGCGTGGTTTACGCGGACAGGGACGGCACTCACCACGAACAAAAAGCGCGCCTTGTGTGCGTCGCGGGCAACGCCATTGAAACGCCGCGTCTGCTGCTTCTATCAGCATCCAGCAAGTTCCCGGATGGGCTGGCCAATTCTTCCGGGCAAGTCGGCAAAAACTACATGCCGCACGTGACCGGTGCGGTCTTCGCCATTATGCCTGGGGAAGTGCATCTCCACCGAGGCACCCAGATGGCCGGTATCGTCAGGGACGAACAATATCACAAGCCGGAGCGGGCCTTTGTCGGCGGTTACCTATTGGAAACCTTGCCCGCCGGTCTGCCCGACTTTCCGGCTAACGCCAAGCCCGGCGGCTGGGGCCGGGAATATGCGCGTGATATTGAGGCCTATCGCAACGCCGCCGGCCTGTGGATCGTGGGCGAGGACATGCCGCAGGAGCAAAACCGCGTTACGCTGGACCCGAACGTCAAGGACCAATATGGCCTGCCGGTCGCGCATGTGCATCGGGTTGATCACTCGAACGACACCGCCCTGCGCCAGCACGCGTGGAAGAGGGCCGTCGCGCTCTACGAAGCGGCTGGCGCGCGGAAGGTCTATGCCCGGGGACCGTTCCCCTCGGGCCATAACCTCGGCACGTGCCGGCAGAGCGCGAAGCCGCGCGATGGCGTCTGTAACAAGTACGGTCAGACCCACGATATCAAGAGCCTGTTCATTTCCGACGGCAGCCAGTTCACGACCAGCGCCGCCGAGAATCCGACCTTGACAATCGTGGCGCTCGTGATCCGGCAAGCCGAGTACATTGCCGACCAGATGAAGAAGGGCAATCTCTGAGCGTCTTGGCGGAAAAGTTTGACGGTCACTGGTCAGGTAGCTGGCCGGCCTGATCCGGTGTATAGACCGTGTAGTACTGGTCAAACCATTCGCGCACGGTTTGCGGTGGCTGCGCGGACTCGGGCGTGCTCTCCCATCGGCGCAAGATCGCAAGGTGTATCAGCTTCTTGGCCAAAAGTTCCCTGCAACCTGGCCAGTATTCGCAGACGAGGATGATCTTGGGTCGAGACGCTTTCAGCGCATTCAAGTCTTCGTTTGATAATTGAGAAAAGCCGGTGAAAGAGACGAGGGCGTTCGCGTTGGCGTAACGCGGCAGGATCTTGCTCAGTTGACCAGGCGCCATGGATAGGCCCGGCAGAAAGGGCGTCGAGATCAGCTTGATCTTCTCGGTGGCCACAAGCTTGAGACCCTTGTTTCTCTGAAGCGATTTGCGAAAGGCCTTTGCTTCTGCGTTCAACTCGGCAGTGGGAAGGTTGTAGTCAGCAGGGTCAGCCACCAGGAGGACGACCTGGCCTTGGTTACCGATGAGACGCGCGGTTTCCTCCGCTGTGGTTGCACCGAGCGCCTCGTCCGGCCGAAGCTCCCGCTTGGGACTGCGCTGAGTCAAATAGAACGAAGAAAAGACGCTGACGATGGCCAGGGCGGTGAGAGTGAAGGCGAGTGTTTTTTTGTTCATAAGAGGGGCAGTAGTTTCAGGCCATCCAATCACTGACATGTTGGGCGACGAAGGCGTCGTCGGTTAAGTGAGGATAAGCCCGATAAACCCGATCGATCTCGTCCCATTGGCCGGGTGACAAGGTGGCATGTGGGTCAAGGCACACCGTGCTTTCCATCAGGCCTTGTCGGCGCAGCACCTCGTGGATACCGGGAATGCAACCGGCGAAACCGTTGGCCGCGTCGAAGATTGCCGCGTTGCAATCGGTAATTTGCGCGGCCAGCGTGAGCAAGTCGGCTGGAATGTCCTCCTTATCCCGCACCTGCTTGCATGTCGCCAGAAGCTCGACGGCTTGCTTGGTCCAGCAAGCCCAGTGACCGAGAAGACCGCCGACGATGCTCAAACACACCTCGCCGGCGGCCGTCGGAACGCAATAGCTGGTCAGCAGGTCGATGACGATGTTATCGTCGTTTCCCGTGTAGAGGGCGACGTCGTTGGCCCGGCCAGCGTCGGCCACCGCGCGAACAACGTCCAACGTCTGATACCGGTTAAAGGGAGCGATCTTAATGGCGAGAACGTTTGGGATTTCAACGAAGCGCCGCCAGAACTGGTAGGGCAGAACTCGGCCACCGACCGTCGGCTGCAGATAGAATCCGACCAACGGCATCTCCTGCGCTACAGCCCGGCCATGAGCGATAAGCTGGCCGGTGGGCGCTTCTTTCAAAGCGGACAAAGAAAGCAACCCCGCGTCGTAACCGCACTCGCGGGCGAACCGCGCCTCGCCAAGGGCTTGGTCTGTTTTCCCACAGAGGCCGGCAATGAGGACTGTTTGTCTGCCTGAGGCAGCGTCACAGGTTGCGGATGTTTCGGCAGCGAGTCTCAATACGGGTTCGAACAAACCATGTCTCGGGTCGCGAATCTCAAACTGAGTCGTATGAACGGCCACCGCGATACCGCCAACCCCCGCCGCGTGGTAGTAACGGGTGAGCGCCCGTTGGCGGCGCTCGTCCAACTGCCGCCCAGCGGTTAGGGCCAGTGGATGCGCCGGGATGGCGACGCCCTCGCGAAGGGCGTCACGCACCCAAGCTGGCGCTTGAGGAAAATTAGCCATGCAATGCCTGAAATTACGCGCTGCTAGTATTGTCCATCCCTGACCTCGAAGTGCGTCGGCTTGTTCAACAAACGACCGCCGTTCATAACCCAGCCCGCCGTCCAGCGCACGATTTGCTCAACCGGCGCCGCCGGAGTCCCCAACCGTGCGCATAGCCGCGCAGCGTTGCTGAGCAAGGCCGTTTGAGTTTCTGTTCCCACGATCTTCGGAGTTCGGTTCATCAATTCGCCAAACGATCCAGCAAGTTCTCGGACGGAGAGCACTTCTGGCCCGGTGAGGTTCAGCACGAGCGGGGACACGTTGGCCAGTGACAACGCCCGCAGAATAAAATCGTTCGCATCACCCTGCCAGATGCAGTTCAGGTGGCCCGTGGCCACGTCAACCGGTTCGCCTGACCAGACTTTCGTCGCAATGTCCACCAGCACCCCATAGCGCAGTTCGACGGCGTAGTTGAGGCGGATCAGAACCACCGGAGTGCCGTTCTTTTCAGAAAAGTATTGGAACAGTCGTTCGCGAGCCAACGCTGCGTTCGCATACTCGCCGGCGGGACGCAGGGTGTCGGTTTCGACTGCTCCCCCAGTCTTGAGAGGCACCAACCCGTAAACGTTCCCTGTGGAAAGGGCGACCATGCGCGCATGGGCGTAACGTTCGGCCGCGTGGGCCGGCACCAACGTGTTGACCGCCCAAGTCAACCACGGCTTTTCAGAGGTGCCGAACTTGAGTCCCACCAGATAAACGACGTTTTCTGCATCGGGCAATAATCCCCACGCTGGTCGCTCCAGTAAATCGCAGCTAAGGGTGCGGACTGCATTCGCTTCCAACCAGTCGCGAGCGGTCGTGTCTGTGAACCGGCTGACAGCCACGACCTGGAGTGGTTTGCCAGCGGCGGTGGCGGCGCGCTGGGCCAATACGGCCAGCGAAGGTCCCATTTTGCCGCCCGCGCCCAGAATCACCAAAGGGCTCGTCACCGTCCCAATCCAATCACTCAGCGCTTGGCTCGGACGCGTCAGGATGTCATCGAGCTGCTCGTTGGTGTAAATGAGGGAGGGTGGCTTTGAGTTCATTTCAAGTCGAATTTGTTCAGCGCACAGTCCGGTGCTCATCCGCTTCCGTCCACTTTCCACCGATTAACAGCTTGCCCGGTGCTGCTAAAACTTTCTCTACAGCAGGATGAATTGGTCGCTTCTTTCGCGTGCTTTAGCGTGTTTCGCGGGCAACGCGTTTGAATAGTTACAGCTTAGCCATTACAGGGACTTTACTCGCGGGCTGTATTTCGCCCTCAGGCTGGCGTTCCGCTCTTCTCCACCGGGCAGGTTAGCGCTCCACCACACAGGTGCGCTAATGCCCCGGCGCAGACACTCCTTCACGCACTCCATCTCCAGCCGGTGCGCAACGTAAAACTCAATCGTACTCGAAATCGCGCTCACCGGCGTCGCCAAACCGTCCAGTTGTATCACCGCGTCGCCGTAAGGCACATAATCGTCCAGACAAATATCGGCGACGTCGAAGAGGGTCTTGCCACTGCGATGGCGCAAGGGGAAATCCTTTGGAGTCTTTTGCTGCCAGTCGCTGGAAGCGATGCCGATGACTTTGGCCTCCCGACGCTTGGCTTCCAACGCCGCGTCCACCGTTGCCGCAGTAAACCCGTAGCTGTGGAAGATCAGAACCAAGTCCTCCTTGCCGATGCCATAGTAATCCACAATGTGAGTCCCAACTTCATGCATTGTCTGGTAACCAAAAGAGAGCTTGGCGGGCGTCATCATGCTGATCGCCACGTCCATCATTGGGCAGATATTGGCCAATCCCCCCACCCGCCAGAACAGCTCTTGCATGACGAGAGTGGCGTGCCCGCCAGCGCCGAACACGTAAATGAGCCGATCCTGCTCCACCGCATCCGCCATCCAAATAGCGGCTTTCTGCAGATTGGGCTGTTGCTCCGCTTCAAAACGCCGGGCTAACTCGTTAAACAGATCAAGAAAGCGTCTATCAGGCTTTACCATCGGTTTGCTCCAGACTTTGGTTTCAGCTTCATTCAGAATCGTCCGACCATCGATTCCCCGCGTTGTGCACCGCTTGCCGGCCGCCGCCAACGTTAACGCTGTTACAATGAATTCACGGCGTTTCATTCTTTTTATGGCAAGAAGTGCCTTTTATTCCAATACTAAAAACATCCTGCGCAAAAATCGGAAGATTTTTGATGGCACCAAGCAACGTCAACGCTTTTATTAAGCGAGAGCGTCCGATAATTTACCATAGACAATGTAGTCAGAGTTATGGACAATCTTCGCATGAAGTCTTCGTTGCCAGAGCAGGACCAAACGCTCGTCTCCTTATTCCACACGCCGACGGAGGCTGGCCGGGAAGTCTTCTATTGCGTGTTGCGCGCCGGCCATTTCATCGCCGGTCAAGCATACCGCAAAGTTCCGGCCAACTTCGCCGGCCACAAAATCCTGCTCTGCCTCAAGGGCAAGGGCTATGTGCTGATCAACGGTCGCACGTGGCCTGTGGCCAAAGGGCAAATGCTCTGGATCTTCAATCGCCACGCCAACGAGCACTGGCCGGAGAAGGGGTCCCACTGGGAAATGTATTGGATCCGTGTCGAAGGACCCCGGATGGACAGAATTTACAAAATCCTGACTGCGGCCGGCTCGCCAGTGTTTACCGGGGTCAACGCACCTGAGACAGCCGCGATCTTCGAGCGGATTTTCCGGATCATGAACCGCGCTTCCCCCACTATGGAGGCTGAGGTGCATGTCCAAGTCGCTGCGTTAATTGCGCAGTTGTTCAAGGCGCGTCGATACGCCTACCCGGCCGCGGCAATGACCAAAAACATTCCGCTTTCTTTGGAGAAGGTGGTGGAGGCCATGCGCTTGGAATTCAGTCGCCCCTGGCGCGCCGGCGAACTGGCGGCATTGGCCAACATGAGCACCAGCAGCTTCTACCGCCATTTTGCAGCGGTGCTGGGATCCAGTCCGATTGACTGGTTAAGGCGAGAAAGGATCAGCCAGGCCAAGCGCCTCCTGATCGAAACCGATTATTCTATTTCAGAGGTAGCGGATCACGTCGGATATCACGATCAATTTTATTTCAGCCGGGATTTCAAGCAAATGACCCAAATGAGTCCATCCAAGTATCGCCAGCGCGAACGAGCCTAGCCAAGCCTTCGCGCGATTGATTGAGCTTTATAGGCTGACAATTCTCCACCGCTTTCCGCAACTTGCGCGTAATTCTGGCCGCTTTGGTTTCTTGACCTCTGCATTTCTGGGGGGTTATCCTGACGGCCTGTTGTTCCGGGGGCAAACCACCTTCGGAAGGCCGAATGTCGAACGTCGAACGTTGAGGTAAGAACAGTGGAGAAAACCGCAACGCCCGGCCAACGCAAGCAATCCGTCAAAAGGTTTTTATGAAGAAGAATCGAGCCATTCTAACCCGCCGCAACTTCTTGCGCACGGCAGGGGCCGCGGCAGCTTTCACGATCGTGCCCCGCTCCTGGCTGGGCCAAGGCCAGACGCCGCCCAGCGAGAAATTGAACATCGCCGGCATCGGAGTGGGCGGCATGGGCGCCGGCGACATTGGCGCTGTCGCCCCCGGCAATAACATTGTTGCGCTCTGCGACGTGGATTCGCGGCGCTCCGCCGAAACCTTGAAGAAGTTCCCCGACGCCAAACAATATCGCGACTTCCGCAAGATGTTCGACGAGATGGAGAAGAACATCGACGCGGTGGTCGTGGCCACGCCGGACCATTTCCATGCCGTGGCGGCCATGGCCGCCATCAAGCGCGGCAAGCATGTCTATTGTGAGAAACCGCTGGCTCATTCCGTTCATGAGGTCCGCCAGTTGATGAAAGCGGCCCAGGAGCACAAGGTCGTGACCCAACTCGGGAACCAGGGTCACTCGTTCGACACCATCCGCAACTTTTGCGAGTGGATTTGGGACGGCGCCATCGGGAACGTCCATACCATCCACGCCGGCTGCGCGGCCGTGAACTCGGGTCTCAACCAACTGTCCCGTCTTAAAGAGCAACACCCGGTTCCCCCCACGCTCGATTGGGACCTGTGGCTGGGACCGGCGCCGCAGCGGCCTTATCATCCCGCTTACCTGCCCGGCAGTTGGCGCGGATGGGTGCCGTTCGGCAACGGCACGGTGGGCGATTGGACCTGCCACGTCGTTGATCCCGTCTTTTGGGCGCTCGACCTTGGCGCGCCCAAGACGATTCAGGCCCAGGTCAAGGATTATGATTTCAAAACGCAAGGCGATGCCTTTCCCAAGGGCGAAATCATCACTTGCGAGTTCCCAGCCAAAGGCAAACGCGGGCCAGTCACCATGCACTGGTACAGCGGCACCGAACGCATCCCGCGTCCTGAAGTCCTGGAGCAGGATGACAAGGTTGTGGATACCGGCGCGGTCGTGCTCGGCGACAAAGGCGCCATCATGTACGGCTCGCACGGCGCGGGCGGTGTGCGCCTCATCCCCCAAGCGAAGATGGATGCCTACAAACGCCCGGAGAAGACCCTTCCGAGAGTCAGAGAGCATCATGGGGATTGGTTGCAGGCCATTAAAAACGGCACGAAGGCCGGCTCCGACTTTTCCTACGGCGGGCCGCTCACAGAACTCGCCATGCTCGGCGTGATTGCGATCAAGCTGGCCGGCACGAAGCTGGAATGGGACACCCAAGCCATGCGCTTCATCAATTCTGCGGAAGCCAATCAGTACATCAACCCGCCCTATCGGTCTGGCTGGACGTTGTGAGGTGAGCCTTGGACGAATAGCAGATCGCGTGGTTCTCGTTCAGGCGTCCGCGCTTGATCGCATAGACAGGGACTTCCACGTTCCCCTTTTTGGCCGCGTAGCTCGGCCCTTTTTTCTTTTTTGCGCTCATGGCCAGAAGAACTGAAAAGGTGGACTTCTCTGCCCGAGCGGGGTCGGAGTTGTCTGAAAACTGTCTGAAAATCAAAGTGGAAATTGCCTACAACCATGTAAAAACTCATACGGGAATTGTCCCGTTTCAGCCCCGTCAAGTCATAACAATCGAATTATGCCTGTAAAAAATGGTGGAGGCGGCGGGAGTTGAACCCGGTCTCACTCCTTCGTCAGTTTTCGCCAATGTTCATTTCAACCGCATAAACATTGATTATCTTGCACTTTGCTCGGTTTCGTCTCACGCAATGATATACGCTCAAGACGAACTTTCCGTGTCAGGAATTGTCAGGAGAGAAATTCATTATCGCTGAATCATCGGACTTTACGCCCTCACCAGCCGCACCGTCCCGCTGCCGCCCTTCATCAGATCCCCATACTTCGCCAGCATCGCCTGCACGAGTCGCGCGATCACCGGTCGTTTGTCGCTTTTACTATAGATCGTGCGCGACAAATCCACCTCTTGACGTTCGTGTATTCCTTCTCCCGGCGGCGCGGCAGTTCGGTCCACGATCAACAATTCCCGCGCCATCTCGCAGGTGGCGTCAATCACCACCTTGGGCACCTTGCTATTTGCGAGCACCGCAGCCGCTGCGCCGTCCGGGTCCGGGCAGTTCTCGCGTGGCCATTGCAGCGCCTGTCCATCCACCGACCTGACGCCGTTAAACTGATACTCCGTATCAATCACCCGCGTCGCCATCACGAGCGCCGCCGTTTTTTGCACCGTTGTCGCCGCCGTCCACGCGGATGCGTAAAGATGCCCCTCGAAATACGCGTCCCCGTCCGCCACGTCTGCGTAGGCGTTCCCATCCGTTTTGCCGGTCCCGTCTTCTTTAATCAGTGTCAGCGCCATACTCAGTCCATTTTGC